>CABSJA010000047.1 GCA_902477915.1 uncultured Veillonella sp. | reverse complement strand
CTTTAATAGCATCACGAGCAGGTCCTAAGTATTTACGAGGGTCAAATTCGGATGGATTTTGAGCCAAGTACTCACGTACAGATGCAGTCATAGCAAGACGAAGGTCTGTATCGATGTTGATTTTGCAAACTGCCATTTGAGCTGCTTTGCGAAGCATTTCTTCAGGTACGCCTTGTGCACCAGGAATGTTGCCACCAAATTCGTTACATTTTGCTACGAATTCAGGTAATACGGAGGATGCGCCATGCAATACGATTGGGAAGTCAGGCAATAATTCGCCAACTTTTTTCAAACGATCGAAGTCGAGGTAAGGGTCGCCTTTGAATTTGTAAGCACCATGGCTAGTACCGATAGCGATGGCTAAGGAGTCTACGCCTGTAAGATGTACGAATTCAGCAGCTTGTTCTGGATCTGTAAAGCGAGCATCCGCATCAGATACGTTTACATCATCTTCAACGCCAGCCAAACGGCCTAATTCTGCTTCTACTACAACGCCATGAGCGTGAGCATATTCAACAACTTGTTTAGTGATTTTTACGTTTTCATCGAAATCATGGTGAGATGCGTCGATCATAACGGATGTAAAACCACCATCTACACAGTCTTTACAGATTTCAAAGGAATCGCCGTGATCAAGATGAAGAGCGATTGGTAAATTGCTGTCTTCAAGAGCTGCTTCTACGAGTTTTACAAGGTAAATATGTTTAGCATATTTACGAGCGCCTGCAGATACTTGCAAGATAAGAGGGGATTGTTCCTCTTTGGCTGCATCTACGATACCTTGTACGATTTCCATGTTGTTTACATTGAAAGCGCCAACAGCATAGCCGCCTTCATAGGCTTTTTTGAACATTTCTGTAGTAGTAACTAATGGCATGTTGTCCTCCTTGGCCATAGGGCCTGTCATATCATGTTATTAATACTGTGACTGCTAGTCTTTCTAGCGCATATGAGCTAGATTAAATACTAGTGTATTGCAATCATATATCAATTCAAGTTAAGTATATCAAGAAACACTATAAAGGGCCAATATTTTTTGTATAACTTATGCATAAATTTCGTCTTATTTTATGACCCATGTGGGCTAATTTATATGTATCGGTATTAATTTACCAGAAATACATTAGCTTAATTGGTGAGTAATGCCTCCATATCTGATGGTAAGGATGCCTGTAATTCTAGCCATTCATCCGTCATGGGATGGTAAAAGCTAACGCGCGATGCATGGAGTGCTTGACGTTGAATATATTTTAAGTGCCCACCATACAGGTCATCTCCAGCAAGTGGATATCCTAGTTGAGATAGATGAACCCGAATTTGATGTGTTCGACCTGTATGTAATAAACATTGCACATGGGTAAAGCATTGCACAATCTTATTCTTTACAATGGTATTACTCTCAATGACAGTTATATCTGTATGAGCTGGTTTACCCTCAGCCGTGCAGCAACGCTCGATAATACTACCTGGCTTACGTCCAATAGGCCACTGTACGCTTATGTGATTAGTGGGTAATTGACCTTCTACTATAGCGTCGTAGTTTTTATGGAAATGAGTATGCTTTTTATCGAAAGCATGTTGTACTACAGAGGTTTTAGCAATGATAACAATTCCAGAGGTGTCTTTATCTAATCGATGAACAGGATGGAAATCATAATGTTGATTTGTTTCTTGGTAGTAATGTAGAACACCATTTGCTAAGGTATGATCTCGTACTGTCGAGGTAGGATGCATCAGAATACCAGCCTCTTTGTTGATGACTAAAATATACTCATCTTCGTATACGATATCGAGGTCCATAGGGCTTAAACTAAACTCTTGTTCAGGGGTTAACTTCATAACGAGATGGTCTCCACCGTGAACAAGGGTATTCCAAGAGGCTGGTTCGTCATTAACTGTTATAATACCGTCATTTCGCAAACGCCGCCGCATACGTTGGGAAATATGCTGTTGTTTTATAATATGATTCATAGATTGAGTATGTACGTTGGAATCTACAATCAAGTCGATAATAGTTGCTGTTTTCATACATAGTATTATATCAAATAAATAATGGATGAAGAATTTTTCATAATTTGTTGTCTTTATAGAGACCATATAGTATAATTTTTATTAATGTTTTTTATATATTTTTTATGTATTGGTGTTTTATTTATTTGAATGCTTTGGCAGTTTAATGTCTTAACGCCATATATTGATGAGTATATGGTTTGCTTTGTAAAAGGAGAGGTTTATGAAACTGAATAAGAAATCCTTATTAGTCGCTTGTGTGTTGGCGGCTATGTCTACAAGTGCTTTCGCAGCAACAACAACAACATCTACTAGCAGTAAAACTGTGACAAATCAAGATACACCGACATCTACAAGTACGCGTGTAACTAGTGAGAAACATACAACAGCAACATCCTCTACTTCAGTTTCAACTATGGAAAAATCTAAAGCTAAATCTAGCGGTGTATCCGTATCGGTTGGTGCTGGACGCATGGCGGATTATGTTGTTGTGCCAATTCTTTCTGCTCAGCATCAGCCTCCAGCGGCTCTTAAATCGATACAAGCAGTAATTGACAATGATAACTTTATTAAGTTGGGTCAATTGGCAACAGTAAAACAAAAAGGGAAATGGGGCGTAGTCGGTACAGACGGTAAAGTTTTGCTTGAACCACAGTATTTAGATATTGATCCATCATTATCTGCTGATGGTACATATTTTGCATATACTAAAAAAACATTAGAACATATTAACATTGATGGTTCTGTGATTTCTAGTGGTGTTGACACTTATGGTGAGCATGATAAAGATATTTTGGCACGTCGCGAAATGGTAAAAAATTTATCCAATGGCGATGTTAAAATAAATTCTATTTCTTATCCAAGTGATTCTTATACAGCCGTTTCTGTAAAAAATAAATGGGGTTTTGTAGATGCTTCTAACAAAACGGTGATTGAGCCACAATTTAAGGAAGTGTATACAAAATTTAGTGAAGATCGTGCCTTTGTAAAAAGCGCTAAAGGTAAAACTATAGCTATTGATGGTAGCGGCAATCCAATTTTTGAATCTCCTACAGACGATATTGATGAATTTAAGAATGGATTGGCCGAATATCGACGTCATATTAGTAAGTTTAATTTAGGTGGATTTTTAAGCATGGCTGTAGGCATAGGTTTAAGCAGTCAAGGTGGGATTTATTATGGTGATGCTTGGAACCCAGTTTATGATGGTGTAAAACGTGGTTATTTGGACCGCAGTGGCAATATCATCATTGATAGCAAGAATGATGCCGTATGGCCAATGACAGCTTATGGTACACTTGTTAAAAATCAAGGTAAATTAGGATTTATGAATCGTAATGGTGAGTATATTATTCAACCTGGTAATTATGATGCAGGGGAAATGGATACTATTAATGCTTTGTTAGTACTCATCAATAAAGATAATGGAAAAGCTGGTATTTTTAATTTAGAAACAGGAAAACAAGTTAATCCATTTGTATATGATTCAATTAATTTTGTAAGTGCTACTCGGATGGTGGCTACAAAAGGTGAAAGTAAATACTTAATTGATATGCAATCCGGTAATATTGTATTTACAACAACTAAGGATATGACAATAGATGTATTTGGTGGGGCCTATGCTTGGGTTCATAAAGGTTCTAACGATTATCAATTAATTGATGAGAGTGGTAAAGTTTTATTCCATGATAAGAATAAGTTGATTAGTAAAACTGTACCATTTAGACATGGTTATGGCGCAGTGAAGTCTAATGGAAAATGGGGTGTAATGAACTCCAACGGTGAATGGGTTGTTCAACCAATGTATGATGCAGTTAATGTGCTATAAATCGTATTTGGTCAAAATTTTCTATGTTTAATCTTTTGCGCTATTTGCTACGAACTCATAACAAATATTATAACTAAAATAATTGGTTCATTAAAAATTCATGATATGGTATACTGAGCCTATAATGTATAGTTATATGTTTTTATTTGTTTTTGGGGGTACATATGAAATCTTCTAAAGCACTTTTAAAATTATTGGTTGTTGGTTGTATTGGTTTGGGTTGCTTAATGCCGACAGTTGCGCATGGAGAAAATACTACAGGACAAGCTGCAGGGGAGAACTCTGTTGTAAAAACAGAGATGCCATCAGGTGTTAATCGTATTCAACTGTTAAAAAATGAAGATTCATCTTCAACTGTACGCACAAGTTCTATTATTAATGGTCATGCTTATATTCCTAAGGATACAAAGATTGAATTAGAATTAATTACTCCAATTAGTTCCAAACGAAGTAAAGAGGGGAATACTTTTAGATTAAAAACATTAGAAAATCTTCTTATAAATAATGTTGTAGTAATTCCAGCAAATCAAGAAGTACTGGGAACAATTACAAAGTCTAGAAAAAACGGTATGTTTGGCCGCAAAGGTAGATTAGAATTTAGCATAAATGAAATTAAAACTGTTAATGGAGTTACAGTTCCTCTCGATGCCCAAGTAAAAGGTAAAGGTCATTCTGATAATGGTGCTGTAGCTGTGGCTGCTGCTGTTAGCCTAGTTGGTGGCTTATTTATGAAGGGGACAAACATTTACTATGAACCAGGCCAAAAGTTTGTTGCTGTGGTAGCTGCTGATACAGATTTAAATACAACAGTAGAAGATCTTCCAAATGCTATGAACCCAAGTAAACCATCTGGACAAAATATTGTGTTGCCAACAAGATAGATTAAGATTCATATGAAAATATTATAGTGATTAAATATCCGGTATCGATAGATTGTATCTGTTGGGTACCGGATATTTTGTTTTTTGAAATAGCTAATACTTACTTTTCTTTATAGTCTGAATAATCCTTCTATGATTAATAATAGTTATAATTAAAAAAATCGATTTACCTAGAAAAGAAGCGTGTTATAAGGTATAATTATAGAGATATATTCCGATTTGGTGTACATTTACACTTTCACTTGGAATATGAGGATGATGAAAGTAATGCTATGAGCCCCATGCCCAACGGGTTCAGGTGTAGGAGGTATAAAATGGCTAAAGATTGTTCCTTTGACGTTGTGTCCGAAGTGGATATGCAGGAAGTAGATAATGCGGTAAACCAAGCAAAAAAAGAGATTGGTACGCGCTATGATTTCCGTGGTTCTAAAGCGGAAATTAGTCTTGAAGGTGACACTATCAAAATCATCGGTGATGATGAATATAAATTGAATGCCATTATCGATGTATTAAAAGGCAAAATGGTTAAACGTAATGTAGCGATTAAAAATCTTGACTACGGTAAGGTTGAACCAGCAGCGGGTGCCACAGTTCGCCAAGTGATTACTATTAAAAAAGGCATTACTAAAGAAAATGCTAAAGAAGTAGTAAAAGCAATTAAAAACATGAAAATTAAGGTACAAGCATCTATCCAAGAGGATCAAGTGCGCGTATCTGGTAAAGATAAAGATGATTTGCAAGCTGTTATCCAAATGTTAAAACAATTGGATATCCCTGTAGAATTGCAATTCGTTAACTTCCGTTCTTAATAACATATGTCCATAAGATAGGGTTAGTTTAATTCGTATGAGTTGCTAACCCTATCGGTGTAGGAGGCCTTATGAAAGTAGAGGACATGAAGGGTGGCTATACCACAGGTTCATGTGCTACGGCAGGTATGAAAGCTGGTTTGTTGGCCCTCTTAGATAAGAACATCGTGGACCAAGTGGTCATTGAAAATCCTCAAGGTCAGTACATTGAAGTGCCTATTAAAGCCGTAGAGGTACTATCTGATATAGAGGCTAAGGTAACCGTTATGAAAGACGGTGGCGATGATCCTGATGTTACGCATGGCAATGATGTGGAAACAACGGTGACCCTTGATGATACTGGTGAACTACGATTCCGAGCGGGTTTTGGCGTAGGGACGGTAACAAAACCGGGCCTTGCTATGCCGCCAGGAGAACCAGCCATCAATCCAGGACCTCGGGCAATGATGAAAATCGTCTTCGACGAGCATTGTGTTCATGGTCAAGGTGTTACGGTAACGGTGAGTGTGCCAAACGGCATGGTTTTAGCTAAGAAAACCTTAAACCATACACTCGGTATCGAAGGTGGTATTTCTATTATTGGAACCACTGGTATCGTTAAGCCCATGAGTGAAGAAGGTTTCAAAAACTCGTTGGTGCCTCAGTTGAAAGTTATGAAAGCCAATGGCTGTGAAACGGCTGTTCTCGTGCCAGGCCGTATTGGTCAGGATCTTGCGGAGCAAGTACTCGGTATTCATAAGAACCAAATGGCAGAGACTAGTAACTTTATTGGCTTTATGCTCGAAAAAGCTGTTGAAATTGGCTTCAAACGTATCTTGATCATCGGTCATATTGGCAAGCTAATAAAACTAGCTAGTGGTAGTTTCCATACCCACAATCGCATGAGTGATGGTCGTATGGAAAGTATCGTGGCCTATGCTGCCTTAGAAGGGGCATCCCAAGCGGTGTGTGAAGAGTTGTTTAATTGCCAAACCACAGAGTCTACGTTCCCTATTTTAGAGCGTGAAGGACTGAATGGTGTATACCAACGCGTTGTAGATCGTGCCTCTCTACGTAGTGAGCGATATATTGCTAACGAAGCAGAGGTAGGTATTATTATTACCACTTTAAAAGGTGAGATTTTGGCAATGGATAAGCATGCTAAAGAGATAGGAGAGCTTGAACAATGGCACATACCTTGTATATCGTAGGCATTGGTCCAGGTAATCCTGATTATGTGGTACCTAAAGGCCTTAATTTAATTAAACATGCTACAGTATTGGTGGGCAGTGAACGGTCCTTAGAGGACTTTCAAGAGCCTGGCCAAATAACATATCCTGTAACAGGTAAGCTTAGCCTATTAGCTGAGCAAATTGAGCGTGAGCTCAACGATCATGATGTTGTCGTTATGGTAAGTGGTGATACAGGCTACTATAGCTTGTTGCCATATTTAAAAAAGAAATTCCCTGCTCATCCTATTGAGGTTGTGCCAGGCATTAGTTCTATGACCTTTGCCTTCGCTCGACTCAATGAGGTGTGGCATGATGCGGATTTAATGAGCTTTCACGGTCGCCAACCGGCACCAGAGAAACTCGTGTATGAAGCAGGTAAAAAGATGGGGTTCTTAACGGATCCAGAATATAATCCAGCGCATATTGCGCGTATTTTAATAGATGCAGGTTGGCCAAAAGAAACGAGAGCAGCAGCCCTTGAGCGCTTGAGCTATGATGATGAAAAAATTGTAGACTCCACGTTAGAGGTATTAACTGAGCTTGAAGGCTTTGGTCATTCTGTAATGGTGGTACTAGGATGAGACATTTTTTCGGAATTCCTGATGAGGAATTTATCCGCGGCGACGTGCCGATGACGAAATGCGAGATTCGCAAAGCCGTTATGAACGAGGCACGCATTGAGGAAGATAGCATCGTCCTTGACGTAGGTGCTGGTACGGGCTCTATTTCTATTGAAGCAGCCTTGGCAGCTCCTAAAGGGCATGTATATGCGATTGAGCGCTTTGATAAAGGCATCGACCTTATCAATGAAAACATGAAGAAATTCAATGTAAATAATATGACGGTTATCAAGTCCAAAGCTCCAGAAGGCATGGAAGAATTGCCTGAGCTTGATGCGGTTATCATCGGCGGCAGCGCTGGTGGTATGACCGGCATCATGGACGAGGCGCAACGTCTTTTAAAAATTGGCGGACGTCTAGTTGTAACAGCTGTAACAATGGAAACTGGCTATACAATCCTTAAAGAGTTGAAAGGTCGTCCTTTCACCTATGAAGGTTATCAAATGTCTATTAGCCGTTATCGTAAGGCTGGCCCATATCATTTGTTAGACCCATTGAGTCCAATTTTCATTGTATCTGCAACGCGTATCGCAGAAGGAGAGTAATATGGTTGACGTACATATCGTAGGCGCAGGCCCTGGGGATCCTGAGTTAATTACTCGCAAAGGGTATCGTTTAGTGCAAGAGGCAGACGTTGTTATTTACGCTGGTTCCTTGGTAAACCCTGCTATTTTAGAGGCTTGTAAACCAGGCTGTGAAATCCATAATAGTGCTACTATGAACCTTGATGAGGTGTTAGCTGTTATGAAAGCTTCTGTTGAGGCTGGTAAAAGCGTAGTTCGCCTTCACACAGGTGACCCTGCAATTTACGGTGCTATTCAAGAGCAAATGGATGCACTCGCTGGCATGGGTATTTCTTATGAAGTCGTGCCAGGTGTAAGTTCTTTCCTTGCTACAGCAGCGGCTTTGAAACAAGAATATACACTACCTAATGTATCTCAAACAGTTATCATTACGCGTATGGAAGGTCGTACACCGATGCCTCCAAAGGAAAAATTGCGCATGTTAGCAGCTCATGAAGCGACAATGTGTATTTTCCTTAGCGTTCAAATGTTAGATAAAGTAGTGGCTGAACTCATCGAGGGCGGTTATGACAAAACGACTCCAGTGGCTATCGTGGTAAAAGCGTCTTGGCCAGACCAACGCATTATCCGTGGCACATTGGAAACCATTGCGGACATCGTAGCGAAAGAAGGCGTATTGCGCCAAGCTATGATCGTAGTAAGCCATGTATTAGATAGTGAATACGAATTATCTAAACTCTACGACAAAGGCTTTGCTCACATGTACCGCAGTGCTAAGGACTAGTATGATGAAAGAACTAGAAACTGTTGCATCTACGACTGGAGCTAAGAAGAATAGAACGGCTATTCTCTCTGTATCTGAACGAGGTGCAAAGCTAGGTCAACGCATCAAGTCTTTGGTGGCTCCCCATGCGGATTGCTTTGAAAAGGAAAACCGTCCCTCCGGTGGTGAGGCTATTTATTTCGATTCCCTCAAAAATCATATTGGACAGATTTTCAAGGATTACGACCAAGTACTGTGTATTATGGCACTTGGTATTGTAGTGCGCATGATCGCACCATATATTGAGCATAAATCAAAGGATCCTGCAGTAGTCGTAATGGACGAAGTAGGACATCATGTGATTAGCTTATTGTCTGGTCACCTTGGGGGCGCCAACGAATGGACGCAGTCCATTTCGCTGGCCATCGATGCGGACCCTGTTATTACAACTGCTACGGATGTAAACGGGTTGCCAGCGCCTGACGTGTTGGCGCGCCACGAGCATCTGTTGGTAGATGATTTTCAAACCTTAATCAATGTGAACTCTGCCATTGTTGGGGGAGAACAGGTTGATTATTATATCGATGAAAGCTTACCGAATGCAGAGCATTTAGAAAAAGCTGCGAAAGCTCATATTGGTGAACATGGTATGGTTCATATTGTTTCGTTGGATCAGCTTGAGCTTATTCCATGTAAAAATGAAAGCGCTGAAGAGGGTTCATCTAGAGTTGTAATTACTGATAAAGTAATTGCCGAGTATGGACATCAATTAATTTTGCGCCCTCGTACGTATACGATGGGCATTGGCTGTCGTCGAGATACGCCGAAGGAATTGATTCTTGATGCTATTCAACAGTCGCTAGCAGCACATAAGCTTTCACCAAAGAGCCTTGTAACGGCTGCATCGGTCATCGTTAAACAAGATGAAGTAGGCCTCTTAGAGGCTATGCAAATTATGGGGTGGCCTATCGTGTTCTATACACAGGACGAGATGGCACCACTCATTGAAGAAGAAGAATTAAAAGAATCTAATTTTGTAAAAGGAACTATAGGAGTAGGAAACGTATGCGAGACAACAGCATTATTAGCGGCCAAGAGCCGAACACTAATACAGCACAAAACAATTTATCCCAAAACAACGGTAGCCATTGCACAGGTAACATCAAAGTAATCGGCATTGGCCCTGGCGATGAAGAGTTTATGACGCCTCAAGCGCGCGAAGCTATCTTAGCAGCTGACCGCGTTGTAGGTTATTTGACATACCTCGACTTGATTAAAGACCTTATCGAAGGTAAAGAAACTGTAGGTACTGCGATGATGCAAGAAGTAGATCGTTGCCAACAAGCAGTTGATTTAGCAGTAGAAGGTCATCAAGTAGTTGTAGTATCCTCTGGTGACTCTGGCGTATACGGCATGGCAGGTCTTGTGTTGGAACTTGCTAATAAAGTGCCAGCAGAAAAACGTCCTTCCGTAGATATCGTACCTGGTCTTAGTGCTGTAAACGTAGCAGCATCTGTATTGGGTGCACCTTTGATGCATGACTTTGCAGTCATTTCCTTAAGTGACTTAATGACTCCATGGGATCTTATCAAAAAACGTGCTGATCTTTGTGCACAAGGTGATATGGTTATTTCCTTGTACAACCCACGTAGTAAAAAACGCATTACACATTTAGATGAAGTTCGCGAAATCGTTCTTAAATACCGCGACCCTAAAACACCTGTTGGCATCGTGCAAAAAGCAGGTCGCCCAGGTCAACATATGGTAATTTCTGACCTTGAAAACTTCACTAACGAAGAAGTAGATATGCAAACACTTGTTATCATCGGTAACAGCCAAACCTATGTTGAAAATGGTCGCATGATTACACCTCGAGGCTACAAATTATGATTTGGGTCATTGCCGGCACTTTGGATGGTCGCACCTTAGCGGTAGAAATCCAAAAACGAACTGGTGAAGATGTGCTTGTTACGGTTGTTAGTCAATATGGTGCAGAGCTTGCTGCTCATAAAGGTATTACCGTACATACGGGCCGTCTTGACCAAGAGGCGATGCAAAACTTGATTAAAGAGCACAATGTGCGCCTTTTAATCGATGCAAGCCATCCGTATGCTGCTATTGTTACGGCTACGGCTCAAGATGCAGCAAAGGCCGAAGGTATTCCTTTTGTTCGTTTCGAACGTAAAGAAGTGCCATTACCAGACTATGATAAATTACATATCGTAGTGGACGAAGTAGAGGCAGCCAATCTAGCAGGAAAATTAGCTAAGGAAAATAACAGCCATGTGTATTTGACGACTGGTAGTAAGACAATGCACATCTTTGCCAAATCTGAAGCCTTACAAGATTGCGAAGTATGGACCCGTATTTTGCCTACAGCAGAGGTATTACAGATGATGGAAGACCTCAATGTAAGTCCAAAACGCATTGTTGCTATACAAGGTCCATTTTCTTACGATATGAACCGCATCATGTTCCACGATACAAAGGCTAGCGTTGTAGTTATGAAAAACTCTGGTCTTGTAGGTGGGGCAGATACGAAATTACAAGCAGCTATGGATCTTGGTATCCATGTTATTGTTATCGATCGTCCACGTGTTAAGATTGAAAGCCACGTGGTATCATCTAATGATGAATTTTTCAAATTATGGGAGGACACTAATGGATTACGTTAAAAATCCTAAAGCCATTGAAGATAAAAGTATGGAAATCATTTACGATTATGTAAAGGATTTAGGTTTAACAGATGATGAAGTACGCGTAGTATCCCGTACTGTTCATGCGTCTGGCGACGTTGAATACGCTCAACTCGTAAAAATGAGCCCTGATGCTGTTCAAAAAGGTATCGAAGCATTAGATAATGGTGCAGATATTTATACAGATGTGGAAATGGTTCGCACAGGTATTTCTAAACCAGCTCTTAAAATTCGCGGCAACGAAGTACATTGCTTAATTAAAGATGAAAATGTAGCTAAAATGGCTAAAGAATTAGGCGTAACACGTTCCATCGCAGCTATGCGTACATTTGGCAAACAATTAGAAGGCCAAATCGTTGCTATTGGTAATGCGCCAACTGCATTGTACGAAGTATTGCGTTTAGCTCTTGAAGAAGGCGTTAAACCAGCTCTTATCATTGGTATCCCTGTAGGCTTCGTAGGTGCTGCAGAATCCAAAGATTATTTGATGGAAGTATCCCCAGTTCCTTACATCACTGTAAAAGGTAACAAAGGTGGTAGCCCAATTGCTGCTTCCGTATGTAATGCATTGCTTTACACAGACGTAAAACGCAATGACATGCTCTTCGTAGAAGGCAAAGAGTCTAAATAATACAAAACCCGAATCGTATTTTTGTAGTTCTGCGATTCGGGTTTTACTGTATATATTTTTCACAATAATTGCTAAACATAGTCAAATATAATGTATTAGATCTCTTATAATGTAGTTAATTTTTGAGAGGGGGGTTCATATGGCATCAAGTAATGAACGAAAATTATTTCGCGTATCAGTGATTTGTATCTTAATCATCGCCGTTATTACGAGCATGATTATATCTCTTATTTGGGGATCAACACCCGTATCATTAACTGAGATTTGGCATATATTATGGTCTAGTGAGCTAACTGATACAGCATCACAAATCATTTGGAATATTCGCTTACCCCGTAATATTGTTGCCGCATTAGTTGGCGCTTGTTTAGCTGTATCGGGGGCCATTTTACAGGCGGTTATGAAGAACCCTTTAGCAGATCCTCAAATCGTTGGCGTTTCCTCCGGTGCTGGACTTGCCGGTGTTATTATATTTATTCTATTCCCTGGCTATGATCATATTGTGCCTCTCGTCGCCTTTATAGGTGCTATGGCTGCGGCGTTGATGGTATATGCTCTTGCTTGGAAGAATGGTGTACGTCCAAGCCGTATCATCTTGGCTGGTGTTGCGGTGGCTGCTTTTTTAGGCTCTGGTATTTCTGCACTACTTGTATTCTATGGAGATCGTGTGCAAGGAGCCTTACTTTGGATGGTAGGGGGCTTGGCTGCACGCAGTTGGCCTCAAGTAGAGGTTCTGTTCCCATACGCGTTAGTCGGTCTTATTTTTGCTTGCTTAGGAGCTAAACGACTTACCATTTTAAGTTTAGGTGATGAAACTGCAAAGGGATTAGGCCTTAAGGTAGAACAAACGCGGTTTATTATGACTGCAGTGGCTGCTCTTTTAGCGGCTGGTGCTGTAAGTATTGCGGGCCTTATCGGATTTGTAGGTTTGGTTATTCCTCATATGTTACGTCTTATAATCGGTAACGACTATGCATATTTACTGCCTGGATCGGCATTATTAGGGGCACTCGTCCTCGTTGTTAGTGATACGGTAGGGCGTGTTATGTGGAGCCCAATTGAGGTACCGGTTGGTATTATCATGGCATTCTTTGGGGCGCCATTCTTCTTATATCTATTGAGGAGGGATAACTAATGAATACGGCTATTGATGTAAACCAGTTATCCGTCACTCTCGGTGATCGTCATATTTTACATGACATTAATGTATCTGTCCCTGTTGGTAAAATAACGACTTTAATCGGGCCTAATGGTTGTGGTAAAAGTACACTCTTACGGTCTATGATTGGATATATTCATAGTCCTCGTGACTGTGTGACTATTTTAGGTAAACCATTACAGTCGTATTCACAAAATGAATTGGCACGTCAAATGGCGTTTCTGCCACAGGTGCCTAATATGCCAAAGGATATGACCGTAGAAGAATTGGTATATTGTGGACG
>CABSJA010000046.1 GCA_902477915.1 uncultured Veillonella sp. | reverse complement strand
AGGTGCCTAATATGCCAAAGGATATGACCGTAGAAGAATTGGTATATTGTGGACGCTATCCATACCAAATGTGGTGGAAGAATACGGCCAAAGAAGACCGAGAAATCGTTGACTATGCATTAGGAATTACAAAAACGAATCATTTACGGAATCAATTAATTCCATCCTTATCTGGTGGTGAACGGCAACGAGTATGGATTGCTATGGCGTTAGCACAACAACCAAAATTATTAGTGTTAGACGAACCAACGACATATTTAGATATTAATCATCAACTGGAAATTATGGAATTGTTAAAACGATTAAATGATGAACAAGGGTTAACCGTATTGATGGTACTTCATGAATTGACGCAAGCCGTACAATACTCGCATCATATGGCCATTATAAAAGATGGTCATTTAGTGACAGCTGGAGAAACGAAAGAAATCGTATCGGATGAACTATTTAGAGATGTATTTTCCGTAGATGTACAAATCGATACCTTTGATGATAAACAATATGTACGCGTAAAAGGTTTAGTTGAGTAGATAGCTAGACTATAAGTGAAAGAGGGCATTCCCGAAATGGGGAATGCCCTCTTTAGTATGTTAGGATATGTTAAAATGTCACATCGACGCCATATGCTTCTTTCACTAAACGAGCCATAGCCTCAGGTGTTTGTAGACCTGGGTTAAGTAGGAATAGTTTAGATGGTAAGTAAATGACACGGTTGTTTTGTACAGCCTTAAGATTTGCCCATGCAGGATTATCTGTCATAGCTTTCTTCATGGCCTTTGTAATTTCTTCTTCTTTACCCATGGTAACGACGAAGATAATATCAGGGTTATCTGCGGTTAATGTTTCAAGAGAATAAGGTACCGTTTTATCCTTAGTTGTACCATCTAGGTGAGATGTTACAACATTTGTCATACCTAATTCTTTGACCATAGATGCAGTTACTGCTTCGTCGGTTTCGGCTGTCACACCTTTACCGGTAGCACGTAATACAGCAACACGTGCAGGTTGTTGGTTTTTAATAGCATCCTTTACCTTTTGAATGTTGCTTTCATAGGTTGCAATAACGGATTTAGCCTTATCTTGATGGTTGGTTAACTCTCCAAGGAATGTTAGCATTGGCACATTATCCTTAATGCCATCGTAATTGAAAAGTACGGCTGGAATATTGTTAGATTGTAATTGGGATTCATATTTTTTATGTTGATTTTCCAAACCCAATACCACATCCGGTTTTAAACCTAACAATTGTTCCATGTTGATGTTAGCCGTTTGACCCAATGCAGGTAATGCCTCTAAATCTGGAGCTAACTTATCTGTTGTGCTAGCACGGGAGATAGCCTTGCCATCCACTGCGTATAGCATGGACAATACGGAGTTTGAAAGAACAGCGATGCGTTGTGGATCCTTTGGTACAGTGTAGGTTTCACCATTAAAGGTAAGTTCCTTCGTAGTAGCAGAAGAGCTGGATGTGGATTTACCACACCCAGCTATTGCTAGTACGATCATGACCAAAGCTAGACTACAGAGTAGTAATTTTTTCATGATGTACTCCTATGTACGTTATATAACGATACTAGTTAAATTGTAGATTGATTATTTTTGTAAAGCGTCCCAAGATTCGTTAGCACGTTCAACGAATAAGTTACGGATGTTAGGGTTTTCACCTAAACCATGGATGTAAGTGTCAACTTTGAAGCCTTCTTTTTCAAGAATGGATTTGTGGGAATCTGGTTCGTTACCAGCCATGTCGTTGTTTGCATGGTCACCAGCAACCATCATGAAAGGCATCAATGTAACATGTTTAATACCATGTAATTTCAATTGAGGGATAACTTGTTCAAGATTTGGAGTACCTTCTACTGTGTAGATAAATACATTTTTCATACCAAGAGTATGGATACGGTCTTGAATTACAGAATAGTAAGCATTGGAAGGATCTGGAGTACCATGAGCCATGATAAGAAGAGCGTCTTCTTTGCCTAATTTAGGGAATTGAGATTGAACAGCTTTTAATGTTTCAATAACTTGGTCAGTTTGGTTTTCTTGACCCATCCAGTACATAAGAGATGTACCAAGTGTCATTTTTTTGAAATTATCTTTGTACAAATTATATACTGCTGCATCGTAGTTGTATTCCATACCAGGGATTACATCAAGGGATGCTAATGCAACGCGAGTGTAACCGTCTTTTTTTAGTTCAGCCAATGCTTCTTCAGGAGTTGGGTAAGTAATACCTTCTTTTTGTTGGATACGATCACGAATAATATGGCTTGTGAAAGCTGTAATTACTTTTGTGTTTGGATGAGCTGCTTTAATAGCATCTACAGTTGCATCGATTGTTTTCGCACGAGTATCTTTATAAGTTGTACCAAAGCTCATAACAACGATAGCATCTTTGTTTGGCAAGTTTTGTAAAGCTTCAGTATTGTGTGTACGAACACCAATTGCAGCAGCTTCTTTTAATGCTGGAGTAGGATCTTTTACTTCATCATTCAATTGGTATGCTGCATGAGATACAACCGGTGCACCAACGGATACGGCAAGACCCAAAATAGCGGATGCTAATGCTAATTGTTTTTTCATTTTAATACTCCTATCTATAATTAAACTACAAATCTATGCAATGATCTTAGTAGTATAGATAATTTTATATAAATCGTTATAGGTTTATAGACCACTATAGATTAATTGCATATATATAACCTCACGCCAATCGTAACAAAGGAAAATAGGGGTGTCAATAAACCCCATACCCCTAGAAGTATAGGAAAAATAAGGTGTTTTTAAGAAAATAATGTGATGAATATAGTATAGTATTAGTTTTTATAATTATATTCTTTTTGGTTATATGGATATGAATATGTGAATACATGAGTAATTTTATTTTCTTGTCATCTAGATAAATTTTGATATTATTTCTCATTGACTTATATTCGTGAATCTTGTACTATTATTACATAGTAGTTGATAACAATTTTCAGTTATGAAGATTGTATCATGTATGAGCAATATGGAGGTCACATATGAAAGGCATAATTATTGCATCCTTTGGATCAATTTATCAAGATGCTGTGGAGAAATCCATCGGCAGTATAGAGAAAAAAGTACGTTCCATGTATAGCGATATGGAGGTACGCCGTGTATTCTTATCTGATGCATTAGTAGAGAAGTGGAACGAGAAGTACGATGAAAAGATTTCTTCTTTCATAGACGCTATGCAGGATTTTGCTCGGTTGGGTGTCGATGAGGTATACATTCAACCTGTAACATTGGTAGCAGATCAGTGTTACCAACAAATGCGTAAACAAGCATTGAAGTTTTTACATAGCAATGAATATGGTTTTAATCAAGTAAATATTGGTAAACCGTTACTTACATCATTAGGTGTAAAAAACTATGCTGACGATTATGAAGCAACATTAGAAAGTATCGTACGCCATGTTAATACAAAAGCACTTAATAAATCTGTAGTTCTCATGGCAAATGGTCAAAATCAATTGGAGTTTAGCACATTACAATTGAAAGCTATGTACGGTGCAGCACCAAATGTAGTAGTATTTACTACAAATGGGTTCCCTACATTTAAACAAGCACTTACATTATTAGATCGTATGGGTCATAAAGACTTGTTAGTAGTACCATTAGCTCTTATTGGTTCTACACATTTAATGGACTACCTTGGCGGTGAACGTTCTGACTCCATTTATGCATTGCTCGCTGAAGAAGGGTACAATGTAGATATTTGGAATGAAGGTCTTGGTGAAAACCCTTATGTACAAGATTTATTCTTGAAACATTTAGGCCAAGCTATCCGCATGTCTGATCGGAAGCGTCCCATGCCTCGTGAATCTGTAAAACCTGTAATGACAAACTCTCGTATGGAAGCACAAGGTATGATTTCTTAGATTGATCTCTTACATAATTAGACATACATCTCTCCACACTCCTTTATATACGTAAAAGTCCTCCTTGTTGGAAATCCAATGAGGAGGATTTTTACTTTTACTATGAAAAATATTTATAATATCCATTTTATACGTCCTATGGTATGCCCCTAATGTGTCGTCTATGGTATGATTAAGATACATTATTAATTAGATAAGGAGACTTCCATGAAACAAGCTATTTTAGTTGTTGCTTTTGGGTCCACTGTTGACAGTGCTCGTGAACATAATATTGATTCCGTTGTGGAGCATATCCGTAAATCCTATCCAGATTATACTGTGGAATTAGCATTTTCTTCTCGTATTATCGTTAAACGTTTACGTGAACGCGGTATTGAGGTGCCTACTGAACAAGGGGCGTTAGAAAAACTTATCCAAGACGGGTATACACATGTGTATGTACAACCACTTCACTTCACTGGCGGTGAAGAGTTTGATAAATTGAAAAATAATATCCTTGCTCATGAAGGGGAAGGTCAGCTTGAAGTATTGCGCGTAGGTAGACCTCTCGTATATTACCTGGGGCAAGAAGAGCATCCAGATGATTACCAAATCTTAATTGACCGCTTCATTAAATCTCTTAACATTTCTAAGGACGACGGTTTATTACTAGTTGGTCACGGTGGCCTAGGCTCTGGCAACTCCTCGTATGGTAATTTACAGTTTAAATTGATTCGTGATGGCCTTACAAATATACGTATCGCCGTTTTAGAGAATGCTCCTTATGTGGCTGATATAGCTATGCCATGGGAATGGCTTGATGGGAAGCGTCCAAATACAATTTATGTGCACCCATTATTATTAGTTCTTGGAGATCATGCACAAAACGATCTCTTTGGTGACGAAGAAGATAGCGTTATTAATGAACTTGCTGATTATGGTTATGAAGTTAAACCAATCCATAGCGCACTTGGTGAATATGAAGCAATACAAGATATCTTCCGTCAACATGTGCAAGATTGTATTGATGATTTGTATGGCAAACGTAGTCCACATCGTCCAACAATTCCAAATATTAAATAGTAGTTTTGTATATCTTGCATAAATTAGTTATAATAAAAGATATTACAATTATAAATAGAATGTAACTATAAGAATAGGAGAACCCCATGAAAGGTAAATTATATGGCATTGGCGTAGGCCCTGGCGATTCTGAATTAATGACTGTGAAAGCTGCTCGTATCGTAGGTGAAGCAGATATTATCATCACACCTAAAACAGAAAAGAAAGATGGTTCTGTAGCACTTAATATTGCTTCCCCATACATTCAAGAACATACTGAAATCGTTCCTGTAGTATTCCCAATGGTATTGGATGATGCTACACAAGAGGAAGGCTGGCAAGAAGCAAAACGCATTATCTTGTCCTACTTAGATCAAGGTAAAAGCGTTGTGTTCTTAACATTGGGTGATCCTATGTTCTACAGCACATACATGTATGTATATCGCTTGATTGAAAATACAGGCCATGAAATTGAAACAATTCCTGGCATTACTGCTTTCTGTGCTATTGGTTCCCACCTTGGTTATCCAATCGTAGAGAAGGAAGAAGTATTAGCTATCGTTCCTGCTACAGCACCTAAAGAAAAAATTGATGCTGTATTAGCCGTAGCTGATGATGCAGTAATCATGAAAGTGTACAAAAACTTTGATGAAGTACAAGAAACATTGCTTAAACACAATATGGCAGATGATGCGGTTATGATTAGCCGTGTAGGTTTGCCTGATGAGCAAGTATTCGTAGGCCTTGATAATATGCCAAAAGATACTAAACTCAACTACTTGTCTACAATCCTTGCAAAACGTAAGGACCGTTAACAAACACGTCGTATTACGAGGTAATATTTATGAACACAGTACATATTCCACGTGTTGTCATTGCTGGCACTAACTCTGGTGTAGGTAAAACAACTATTGTAGCGGGCTTATTGGCTGCTTATGCAAATGGTGGACGTACGGTGCAATCCTTTAAAGTGGGCCCGGATTATATTGATCCGGGCTTTCATAAAATTGCATCCGGCCGTGACAGCTATAATTTAGATACGTGGCTCGTGCCACCTCACAAATTAAATCCTTTCTTTGCTACTATGGCGCATGGAGTAGACCTTGCTATTATTGAAGGTGTTATGGGCCTTTATGATGGTGGTCGAGAAGGCGTTAGTTCTACAGCTCAAATTGCTAAACAATTGAATGCACCGGTGGTGCTTGTTATCGATTGCAAGGCCATGGGTGAAAGTGCGGCAGCTATTGCTAAAGGTTTCCGTGATTATGATCCAGAGGTAAACTTTGGCGGCGTTATCTTGAACCGCTTAGGTTCTGCCAACCACGAGCGCATGGTTCGTGAAGGTATGGATAAAATAGGTGTACCTGTTATTGGTGCTATTTATCGCGATGATCGTATGCACTCTCCAGAGCGCCATTTAGGACTCACACCTGTTACTGAGATTGATCCAACAGAGGCAATCAACACGATTCGCGAAGCTGTTGAGAAAATGGTAAATCTAGGTCAATTGTTGGATATTGCATCTAGTGCACCTGCTATCGAGTTGCCGGAGGCTGTAGATGCTAAATCCGTTGAAAAGCGAGTTAAAATTGGCGTAGCCTATGATGAGGCGTTCTCTTTCTACTATCCTGCAAGTTTAGCTGCCTTAGAAGAGAAGGGGGCCGAGCTCGTTTATTTTAGCCCTCTTAATGATTTAGTGATTCCCGAAGTAGACGGCCTTGTATTTGGTGGTGGCTTCCCTGAAATGTTCTTGTTCCAACTCTCTAGTAACGAGTCAATGAAGGAATCTATCCGTGAAGCTAATGAAAAAGGTATGCCTATTTATGCAGAATGTGGTGGCCTCATGTATTTATGTGAAAGTATCCACGATTTTAAGGGCGCCGTATATGATACAGTAGGTATTGTACCTGCTAATTGCATTATGCAACAAAAGCTACAAAAAGTAGGGTATGTTACGGCTACAGCTAAGCGAGATACCTTATTAGGTGCCGCAGATACATCTCTTCGTGGGCATGAGTTCCATTTCTCTAGGATGGAACCAACTGTAGAAAAATTCCCTTGGGCTTTTCACTTAGAAGGAGGTCGAAGACCTCAATCTTATGATGGCGGCTATGCAACTGATAATGTATTAGCATCGTATTTACATTTGAACTTTGCTGGTTCTGATGAAGGTGCACAACATTTTGTTGATATATGTGCTAACTATAAAGCTAAAAGGAGCTAAATATGAGTGAACGAGGCTTAATTTTAGTTAATACTGGCAATGGTAAAGGAAAAACAACGGCTGCATTAGGCGTAGCATTACGTGCTGTTGGACAAGGTTTTAAGGTCTTAATCTTACAATTTATTAAAAGTGGTAATGGCTATGGTGAACTAGCGGGGCTTGCCAAATTAGGTGACCAAGTAGAAATTCGCTCCATGGGTAAAGGCTTTATTTACTATAAACGGGATGAGGTTAGCGACGCTGAATTAGCACGTCACAAAGAGGCAGCCCAAGAGGCTTGGTATACACTGGTTGAAGAGGTAAATTCCGACCGATGGGATCTTATCATTATGGATGAAATCAATAATGCCATTAATTATGAACTGATTGATGTAAATTCTGTAGTAGATATGCTTAAACATAAACCTAAGCGTTTACACGTTATTTTAACGGGCCGTTATGCGAAGCCTGAAATCATTGATATAGCTGATACAGTAACAGAAATGAATGTCGTAAAACATGCCTATGAAAAAGGAATTAAGGCTGCTAAAGGGATTGAGTTCTAATACGGAGAGCTTGAATATAAATAAATCTAAAATTTTCGAAAAAGCTCTTGCTAAAACTATATCGAAAATGTATAATATAGTCATAAGCACAAGATGCTGAATATTCTTGACATTAAGTATGTATATAACACTAACCAGGAGGTTAACTATGGCTGTACATGATTACATTAAATCCGGCGATTTCGCTACTGAAAAACACGTTCCTGTTATCGAGACTGTTGACACTGTAAAAGCAGGTGAAACTTTCCACGTAACATTGTCCGTTGGTAAAGATATCGCACATCCTAACACTGTAGAACATCACATTGAATGGATCAAATTGTACTTCGTAGCTGAAGGTACTCAATTGCCATTCGAAGTTGGTGAAATTTCCTTCAACGTACATGGTGATGGCGCAACTGCAAACGAAGGCCCTGTACATGCAATTTCTGAAGGTTCTTTGGCAGTTTCCTTGAACAAATCTGGTAAATTAATTGCTGTATCCTACTGCAACATCCACGGTTTGTGGGAATCCGAAAAAGCAATTGCAGTTGCTTAATTAACTTAATCAACTAATAAAGACCAGCCATAAGGCTGGTCTTTTTGTCTGTAAATGTTAATAATAACTGAAATAATCATACTAAAGTTATGTCCGCACTCGAAGGAGTTTTGTTTTTGCGCAGTGGATAAAATGCGTTGTATCCCTTTACAGTGCTATTTGTTTGTGGTAAAGTATATGCATATTGATTTTTAGTAGATAAGTTAAATGAGGGATTATTGTGGCCTTAATCGTTAAAAAATTTGGTGGTAGTTCCGTAGCTACACCAGAAAAAATATTTAATATTGTTGATCGCGTCCTTCGTGAGAAGAAAGAAGACGATAAAATCGTTATCGTTGTATCCGCTATGGGTGATACAACAGATGACTTGGTAGCATTGGCTAAAGAAGTAACATCTAAGCCTTATGGTCGTGAAATGGATCGCTTGTTATCTACAGGTGAGCAAGTAACGATTGCATTAATGGCGATGGCTTTCAACGAACGTGGTCATAAAGCGATGTCCTTAACAGGTGATCAAGCAGGTATTACAAGTAGTGATACATTCAATAAAGGCCGTATTTTAGGCGTTGATCCAAATCGGGTATTTGAAGCTTTGGATGAAGGCAATATTGTAGTGGTTGCAGGTTTCCAAGGTATTACTGAATATGGTGATATGGTTACTTTAGGTCGCGGTGGTTCTGATACAACTGCTGTTGCATTGGCAGGCGCTATGAAAGCTGATGTTTGTGAAATATTCACAGATGTTGAAGGCGTTTACTCTACAGACCCTCGTGTTGCAAAAGAGGCTTTCAAATTAGAAGAAGTAACATATGGCGAAATGCTTGAGATGGCACGTCTTGGTGCAGGTGTAATGCAACCTCGCGCCGTAGAAATGGGTTTCCGTTATGGTGTACCTATTCACGTACGTTCAACATTTAGTGACAATACAGGTACTATTATTCGGGAGGATTATACTGTGGAAGCAAATAAACACGTAATTACTGGCGTAGCTGATGATACTAATACAGCAAAAGTAGCCCTTGTAGGCGTTGAAAATAAACCAGGTGTTGCAGCAACTGTGTTCAAAGCATTGGCTGCAAAAAACGTGGATGTTGATATGATTGTTCAATCTATCCGCGCCGTAGGTGAACCTAAAACTGACCTCATCTTCACTGTAGCTATGGATGATGTTGTACTAGCTCGTGAAGTATTGGCAGAATTACAAAAAACTGTTGATATTGAAGCTGTAAATATTGACGAAAGAATGGCAAAAGTATCTATCATTGGTGCAGGTATGTTAGGTCAACCAGGCGTGGCAGCTCAAATGTTTGATATTTTGAGCCAAGAAGGCATCAATATTGAAATCATTTCTACTTCTGAAATTAGTATTTCTTGTCTTGTTGCTGAAGACCGCGTTAAAGATGCTGTTCGTGTAATTCACAATGGCTTATTGTTAGACCAAAGAGGTTAATCTATTTATGGATAGTCTACGTAGTTTTATGGATGAAATGCTCAATGACCAAGGTCGTAAGGAAGGTTTCATTAGCGATCTACTAGGAAATCTAAAAAATCAGCCTATTCCAACATTGGAGCAAGCTCAAACTGGTTATACTACAGTAAGTAATTTACATGGCATTTTCTACGATTATGATAAGGCCGAAGTTACTATTTCTTATAAGGTAGTACCTGATATGTACCCACCGTATACGTTAAGCTTTGTACAATTCCAAGCAGTGTTAGAAGGCTTGTTAACCTTGCGCCGCAATCAAAAGTGGCAAATGCAACATAATAAATAAAATGAACCCCATAGGCGGTAATGCCTATGGGGTTTTGAATTTCGATAATTATTCTTAACATCTATATATAGAGTTGTCGATGTGTTATAATGAATTATTAGGAAGAAATTAATTATATTTATATAGAAAGAAGGGACAGCATGGAAATAAATAAGGTTTATTCTGGCTTTCGCCTTGACCGCATTGAGCGCATTGATGAGATCAATGGTACCGCTTATGAAATGAAGCACGAAAAGTCTGGTGCTCGTTTAATTTATATTGATTCACCAGATTCTAATAAAGTATTCAATATTGCGTTTAGAACAACACCTCACAATAGTACCGGTGTGGCACATATTATGGAGCATTCTGTTCTATGTGGTTCTCGAAAATTCCCATTGAAAGAGCCCTTTGTTGAACTGGTAAAAGGTTCTTTAAACACGTTCCTGAATGCTATGACATATCCGGATAAAACAATGTATCCTGTAGCCAGCAAGAACGATAAAGACTTCCATAATTTGATGGACGTATATCTTGATGCAGTATTCTACCCACGTGTTCGTGAAGATGCAGAGATCGTAATGCAAGAAGGTTGGCATTATGAGCTAGAAAATGCAGATGATGAACTCACCTACAAAGGCGTTGTATTTAATGAGATGAAGGGTGTTTATTCATCTCCTGACTCTGTATTGGAACGTCAAATGATGCGCGAGCTTTTCCCAGATACGACTTATGGGGTTGACTCTGGAGGGGATCCTGATTATATTACAGATTTAACATATGAAGAATTCCAAGAGTTCTACAGTGTCCACTATCATCCATCTAATAGCTATATCTTCTTGTATGGTGATATGAATATTGAAGAGCAATTAGCATTCTTGAATGATGAGTATTTAAGCCATTTTGATGCTATTGAGATTCATACTGAGGTAGCTCTACAAGCTCCATTTACAGAAGGTAAAGTGGTGAGCTATCCATATAGTGTAGGTTCTGAAGAACCAACAGATAATCGCACATTGCATTCCTTTGCTTATGTATTACCTGATGTAACGCCTGAACATAGCTTGGCTTTTGAAGTGTTGACACATGCTTTGTTGACATCTCCAGCGGCGCCTCTTAAACAGGCTTTGGTAAAAGCTGGTATCGGCTCTGACGTAAGCGGCTATTATTTAGATAGCATTCGTCAACCTATGTGGACTGTACAAGCTACAGGTTCTAATTTAGATAAACAAGCTGACTTGCAACGCATTGTAGAATCTACATTACAAGATCTTTGTGACAAAGGTTTAGATAAAGAATTATTAGAAGCTTCTTTGAACAGCATTGAGTTTGCTCTTCGTGAAAGCGACTTTGGGGGGCGACCTATTGGGTTAGCGTATATTATCCGCATGATGGATAATTGGTTATATGATAATGATCCATTAGAGTTATTACACTATGAAGAGGCGTTAGCGAATATTCGTAAAGGTTTGGCTGGTACATATTTCGAAGATTTAATTCGTCATTCTATCTTGAATAATGACCATAAGGTTCTTGTATCTATCTATCCTGAACGTGGCCTTCAAGAGCGCAAAGATGCAGAGGTTAAAGAACATTTAGCTGCTGTAAAAGCGGATATGACAAAAGAGGAGATTGACGCGATTGTAGAACAAACAAAACGCCTTAAAATTCGTCAAGAAACTCCAGATAGTGATGAAGCTCTAGCATCTATTCCATTGCTCGAGTTATCTGATTTAAATCCTAATATGGAAGCTGTAGAACGCCGTGAAAGTAAAATCAGTAATACGACAGTACATTTTGTACCTACTTTCACAAAGGGTATCAATTATGTAGGCTTGTACTTTAAATTGAACTGCCTCACAGAAGAGGACTTATTCTACGCTGATATTTTAAGTGATATCCTCGGTCGTGTTGACACATCCGAGCGCGGTTATGAAGCATTGGCTAAAGATATCAATATGAATTTAGGTGGATTGAGTTCTGATATTACGGCCATCAGCAAAGATGGTAAGCGCGATGAGTTTACACCTCTTATGATTGTGCGTGCAAAAGCATTACATGCTAAACTACCTGATTTATGCCGCTTGATTAATGAAGTGGTACAAAAGGCAGATTACAGTGATGATCGCCGTTTAACTGAGCTTGTTCAAGAAAGCAAAGCTATTTGGGATAATGAGGCATTCCGCCGCGGTAATTCTATCGTAAGTCAACGTGTTATGGCTCAAGTATCTGCAGTTGGCAAGTTTAGAGACAATGGCAATTTAGGGTACTATCAAAAAATCAGCGAGCTAGCATCTAATCCTGCAGCTTTACCATTATTACCAGAAAAATTAGCTGAAGTAGCTCGAAAAATTTTCCGTGCTAATAATGTAGATATTATGTTTGTTGGTGAAGAAGGCGAATTAGAAGCTTTTAAAAACCTAATGAAACCATTGGTTGAGACTTGGGATACTACCGAATTGAGTGATGATGTATTACAAATCACTCGTCTTTCCGGCAATGATGGTATCGTTACAGCTGGTAAGGTTCAATACGTAGCTCAAGGTGGTAATTTCATCGATCATGGTTTCAAACATGTTGGTCCAATGAGCGTATTAGAAACAATTCTACGTTATGAATACCTTTGGATTCGTATTCGTGTACAAGGTGGCGCTTACGGAGCATTTGCTAATTTCTATGATGATGGCAATATGATTTTCTGTAGTTATCGTGACCCTAACTTGTTGGAAACTTTGAATGTCTATAAAGAGTTGCCTCAATATCTTCGTGATTTCACATTGACTGATCGTGAAATGCGCAAATATATTATCGGCACTATGAGTTCTTTAGACTTGCCGATGACACCTGCATTGCGTGGACCACGTGCGATGGGTATGTACTTCAGCGGTGCTAAATTAGAGGACAAAGTAGAGTTCCGTAAACAAGTAATCGCATGTAAGCCAGAAGATATTGTTGCATTAGCAGATGTGGTAGAACCTGTATTGAATGATAATCATATTTGCACAATGGGTAACGAACAAAAGATTAAAGATGCTGGTAATGTGTTTGATAACATTGTGTCTTTAGGATAAATAAGTTTATATCAATACATGATATTGCTTTAGTTTTTACTTTGACATATCTTTGGATGTATAAGTGGCATATTCATAATGGATATGCCACTTGTTTTCTGCTATAGGAGAGTTCTAATGAAAGGTAGATTTGCGCCTAGTCCAACCGGATATATTCATCTCGGTAACGTGTGGATAGCACTTTTATCATATATCTCCACACGCCAACAAAAAGGAACGTATGTTGTACGTATGGAGGATATAGACCTACAACGGTCAAAACGAGAACTAGGGGAAGCTTTACTAGATGATTTAGAATGGCTTGGCTTTGAATGGGATGAAGGTCCTCGTGTAGGTGGACCAGAAGTATCCTATTGGCAAAGTGAAAGACAAACATATTATGCAGACATATTAGAATATCTCGCATTAGAAAAACTAATTTACCCTTGCTTTTGTAATAGAGCGCGACTACAATCTATAGCTTCTGCACCTCATGTAGGCGAAGTGGTGCATCGTTATGATGGAAAATGTCGACATTTACGTGATTTTGAAATACAAGAGTTATGTAATAGCAAAGAACCATCCTTGCGCCTTGCTATAGATTCTTGTGATCTTGAGTTTGATGATCGATGGCAAGGTAAGCAGCATATTCATTTGGAAGGTGAACTAGATGATTATGTATTACGTCGTGGTGATGGTATGTACGCATATAATTTGGCAGTCGTATTAGATGATATAGCTATGGGAATAACTGAAGTGATTCGAGGCGATGATTTACTCGATACAACAGGACAGCAATTATATTTGTATAACACATTACAACAATGCTATCCCCATAAGAATATAGCGGTTCCCAAGTATGGTCATGCCCCACTTTTGGTAGATGCAGATGGACATAGGCTATCTAAACGTCAAAAGAGTATTACAATCCGCGAATTACGAGAACAGCAATGGTCAGCATCTAGGATTTTAGGCGAGTTAGCTGTTGCAGGTGGGCTTATAGATGGTGCTAGGTATGCTCATCCACAAATAAGCCTTTCTGATTTACTTCATTTAGACCTCTCAGTTCCTAGTTTGAGGCAAAAAACAATTGTCATTGAATGATACTAGATACATTGATTTTAGTTCTGAAATGTTTGCTAAAAGCGTATAATTCTTTAACTATAAAATTCGATACATTATATTGACAAAATTCGATATTTATTTATAATAGTATATAAGAGGTGGTTGAAATGACAATTCAACAAGCTTTAGATCAAAAGGTGTGGGCCGTTATTGGAGCCACTGATAAAACCGAAAAGTTCGGCTATAAGATTTATAAATGTCTTAAAGATCACGGATATGAAGTATATCCAGTTAATC
>CABSJA010000045.1 GCA_902477915.1 uncultured Veillonella sp. | reverse complement strand
AATAATCGAACCGATGGAGCTGTATTGAAACCTTGTTTCGATGCAGCCCTTTTTTATATAACGAGGTAATAAAATGATACGTAAGTTTGATGCTAAAAATTTCAAGTGGGATGGCGTCGATACTTTAGTATATAAGCAAGATGGTAGCCCTTTTAAAGATGTAACACGTCAAGTGTTATACGATGGGGCCTTTGATATTCCATGCCAATTCCGCTATTTTGAATGCTTGCCTGGTGGTTACTCCACACTAGAATACCATGAACATACACATATGGTTATGATATTCCGTGGTAAGGGTCAAGTTTTATTAGGTGACGAAATCCATGATGTAGAAGCTGGAGATTTTATAGAAATCCCAGGTAAGACAATCCATCAATTCCGGGCTAATAAAGGAGATTATATCGGGTTCCTTTGCTTGGTTAACCAAGATCGGGACAAGGTTAAATTGTTATCTCCTGAAGTGATGGATACATTGCGCTCTAATCCGAAGATTAAAGAGTTTTTGGAAAGCTGTTAATTCATATGGCGGTTATGTGTGATGACCGCCATATAGTTTTTTATAATCAACTGTAACTGTAACTGTAACTGTAACTGTAACTGTAACTGTAACTGTAACTGTTGATATGTGTAGTTTGATAGGGAGGTTCTATGAATACCTTTACACGGGCCGCACTGACGGTACTGGTAGGACTTGTAATCTGGTTCTTGCCTCATACGGAGGCAATTAAGCCTGAAGGTTGGCATTTATTAGCTATCTTCACGGCTACTATTGTGGGCTTTATTTTAAGACCTTGGCCAACAGGCATTATGGCACTCTTTGGTATTGTTGCGGCGGTAGCAACAAATTCTATTACTATGGTGCAAGCCTTAGGTGGCTATGCAGAGGCCAATGTGTGGCTTATCGTGGCAGCCGTATTCTTTTCTAGAGGAATTATTAACTCTGGCCTTGGTAAGCGTATCGCGTATACCTTGATTCGTGCGTTTGGCACTAGCTCCTTAAAGCTAGCCTACGCATTGGCTTGTACAGATCTTATTATTTCTCCTGCCACACCATCTAATACGGCGCGTGGGGGCGGTATTATTTTCCCAATCGTACAAAATATTTCCTTAGCTTTTGACTCTGAACCGAATGGTAGTACAGCACGTCGCATAGGGGCGTACTTGATGACTACAGCCCACACAATTAATACCATAACCGTAACAATCTTCTTGACTGCTTGTAGTGGTAACTTATTGATTACATCATTGGGGGCCAAATTATTTGGCTATGATATTTCTTGGTGGGAATGGTTCCAAGCAGGTGTGATTCCTGGTGTACTATGTATGATTTTGATGCCTTGGTTTATCTATAAAATCTATCCACCTGAAATTAAAGAAACTCCACAAGCCGCTGAAATGGCTCAAAAGGAGTTAGATGCGCTTGGGCCGATTACGAAGGCTGAAATTTCTGTGGCTATTATCTTTATACTTTGTATCTTACTTTGGGCTACAGCGATTTGGACGAAGTTACATCCTACTGTAGTTGCTATGATGGGCGTACTTGCTTGTGTAGTTACAGGATCCCTTACTTGGGAAGATATTCTAGGTGAACGCACAGGTTGGGATATTCTAATCTGGATGGGTACCCTCGTTGGTATGGCTGGTTTACTTGGCAAGCTCGGTGTTGTTGCAGTATTTGCTGATTTTGTAAGTCAACATCTTGTAGGTATTGATTGGTTCTGGGCATCCTTCATTATCTCTGCAACCTTTGTATACTCTCAATATTTCTTTGCCAGTGGTACAGCTCGTATTACAGCGTTATTCTCCGCCTTTGCAGCTATCTTGGTAGCAATGGGCGCACCAATTCCGTTTACCATCTTGCTCTTTGGTTTGATGAACAGCCCTGGCTGTACATTAACACATTATAGTTCTGGTGTAACGCCAATCTTCTTCGGTGCAGGCTATGTACCACAAGGAACATGGTGGCGTGTAGGCCTTGCTATTTCTGTGGTTAGCTTCTTAATTCACTTCTGGGGCGGTACCCTTGGCATGTGGCTATTCGGTATTCTATAATATTCAAAAATCTCTCACAGTAGTGGGGGATTTTTTGTTTGCGCTACCTGTTTAGTAGTTTGTTATCGTTTTATTTTCTATGTGTATTAGATAGGCAGTGTATTATTGTTATTGCTATAGTTTTTATATATGGTAAACTTTAATAATTTATATAATAAATCTATAGAATATTTATTGCACGACATTATATAAAGTGTTATTATTATTTTATGATTACAGATTACTTTAGGAGGAAACATGTTGGGTTTAGTCATTAGCTTGTTGATTATCGCGCTCGTCGTGATTATTAAAGACATTCGAATTATGAACAACAACTTAACAGGTTTTTGTCTTAGAAGTTCCACGAATGGTTTAATATACAATCAATAAGAATTGACTATACGGTTTGTTTCTTATGTGTATTTATTCCAAGGGATACATAGGTCGTTTATGTATATAGGAATTCTGTAAACAAAAGGAATATCATTTGTAAACTTTTAAGACGATTCATATGAATCGTCTTTTTTTATTCAGTTGAAAGGCATCCAAGTGGATACTTTCAAGAAAAGTGAGGAGATTAACATGAGTTGTAGAAGTGACAATTTAAAAACAGGCGTAGCACGTGCACCACACAGATCTTTGCTAAAAGCTCTTGGTTTTGTTGATGAAGAAATGGGCAGACCAGTCATTGGTATTGCGAACTCTTTCAACGAAATTATCCCTGGTCACGTGGGCTTGAAAAATATTGTACAAGCCGTAAAAGACGGCATTCGCAACGCAGGTGGTGTGCCAATCGAGTTCAATACAATTGGTATTTGTGACGGCTTGGCGATGAACCACATCGGTATGAAATACTCCTTGGTAACTCGTAATATCATCGCTGATTCCATCGAAGCAACAGCTATGGCAACACCATTTGATGCTATGGTATTCATTCCAAACTGCGATAAAGTAGTACCTGGTATGTTGATAGCTGCAGCTCGTCTAAACATTCCATCCGTATTCGTGTCTGGTGGTGCTATGCTTGCAGGCGTACATAATGGCAAAAAAATCGGTTTGTCTGATGTATTCGAAGCAGTAGGTAAACATCAAACTGGTGAAATGGGTGATGCTGAGTTATCTGAAATCGAAAATACAGCATGTCCTACATGTGGTTCTTGCTCTGGTATGTATACAGCTAATACAATGAACTGCTTAACAGAAGCTCTTGGTATGGGCCTTCCTGGTAATGGTACAATTCCAGCAGTATACTCTGAACGTTTACGTCTTGCTAAATTAGCAGGTATGCAAGCAGTAGAGGTATTGAAAGCAAACCTTCGTCCTAAAGACATTATGACACGCGAAGCCTTTGAAAATGCAGTAGCTCTAGATATGGCTTTGGGTGGTTCCTCTAATACAGCACTTCATTTGCCAGCTATCGCTCACGAAGCAGGCGTACCATTGTCCTTGGACGACTTCGATCGCATTGCACAAAACACACCTCAATTGTCTAAACTTTCTCCATCTGGTAAATACTTCATCGAAGACTTGTATGCTGCCGGTGGCGTATCTGCTGTGTTGAAACGTTTAGCCAAAAATGGTCGTTTGCATACAGCTTGCAAAACTGTAGCTCTTAAAACACAAGGTGAAATTGCAGAGGCTGCTCATGTAACTGATGAAGACGTTATTCATCCTTGGAATAATCCTGTTCATGAAACAGGTGGTATTGCCGTTCTTAAAGGTAACCTTGCTGTAGACGGTTCCGTTGTAAAAGCAGGTGCCGTAGATGAAGATATGCTTGTTCACTCTGGTCCAGCAAAGGTATTCAACAGCGAAGAAGAAGCTGTTGAAGCTATTACAGGCGGTAAAATCGTAAAAGGCGATGTGGTAGTTATCCGTTACGAAGGTCCTAAAGGTGGTCCTGGCATGCGCGAAATGTTGACACCAACATCCATGATCGCAGGTATGGGTCTTGATAAAGACGTAGCATTGTTGACTGACGGTCGTTTCTCTGGTGCTACACGTGGTGCATCCATTGGTCACGTATCTCCAGAAGCTGCGGCTGGTGGCACAATCGCCGTTGTTGAAGATGGTGACATTATCAACATCGATATTCCAAACGGTAAATTGGAATTGGCTGTATCTGATGAAGAAATCGCTCGTCGTAAAGCAGCATTGAAACCATTCAAATCCAATGTAACTGGATATCTTAAAAAATACGCTCTTCATGTATCCTCTGCAGCACAAGGTGCTATCGAAGTATTTGAAGACTAATAGTAGATTTTCATTAATACTAACTAGAGGAGATAGAGTACATGCATAAGTTGTATGATTTTATGGAGGCTCGTGAGCGATTAAGCACAATCACGGTGAAAACAAAATTACTTCACAGTGATGTGTTCTCCGATGAAAGTGGCAATGATGTATATATCAAGCCAGAAAACTTGCAAATAACAGGTTCCTTTAAGGTTCGTGGTGCCTATAATAAAATTGCAAAATTAACAGAAGAAGAAAAGGCGCGCGGCGTTATCGCCGCGTCTGCTGGCAACCATGCGCAAGGTGTGGCTCTTGCGGCAAAACGTTTAGGCATTAAAGCTACAATCGTCATGCCAAAGCATACGCCTCTTATCAAGGTGAATGCGACGAAACAGTATGGTGCTGAAGTCGTATTATCTGGTGAGATTTATGATGAAGCTTACCAAAAGGCGATGGAGCTCCAACAAGAACACGGTTATGTGTTTGTTCATCCTTTCGATGATGAAGATGTAATTGAAGGGCAAGGTACAATTGCGTTAGAGGTTCTTGAGGAATTACCTGATGCGGATGTATTGTTAGTTCCTGTAGGTGGTGGTGGTATTGTTTCTGGTATCGCAGCTGCTGCCAAATTAAAAAATCCTAGCATCAAGATTATTGGTGTAGAACCGGAAGGTGCTGCTAGTGCCATCGCTGCATTAAAAGCTGATCATCCTGTACCACTCAATGAAGTGGCTACCATTGCAGATGGTACTGCTGTGCGTCAAATCGGCGAAACTACATTAGAATATATCAAAAAATACGTAGATGAAATTGTTACTGTTTCAGACTATGAATTGATGGAAGCATTCTTATTGCTTGTAGAAAAACATAAGCTAGTTGCAGAAAACTCTGGCATTTTACCACTAGCAGGTCTAAAAAAATTAGACTGCAAAGACAAAAAAGTGGTAGCTATTGTCAGTGGTGGTAATATCGACGTACTTACTATTTCCTCTATGATCAATAAAGGTCTCGTATTGCGTGGCCGTATCTTTACGTTCTCCGTTAACCTTCCTGATAAACCAGGTCAATTGGTTGCGGTATCTCAAATGCTTGCCGATGCGGATGCAAACGTTATTAAACTTGATCACAATCAGTTTAAAAACCTTGACCGCTTCCACGAAGTGGAATTGCAAGTTACTGTAGAAACAAATGGTGAAGAACACATCCAACACATTATTGATACTTTCAAAAATAATGGTTACATTATTAAACGATTAAATTCCAGCGAGATTTTATCTGAATAGCTGGTTGAAAGGGTTCCTATGAGCGCAGAAACAATCAATGGGGCACGCATTGTCCTTGAAACATTGCATCGCCTTGGTGTAACCGATATGTTCGGCTATCCAGGTGGCGCGGTAATTCCAATTTATGATGAAATTTATAGCTTCCCTGAAATTAAACATTATTTTGTTCGTCATGAACAAGGTGCAGCACATGCAGCAGATGGTTATGCACGCGTATCCGGTAAAGTTGGTGTATGTCTTGCTACCTCTGGTCCTGGTGCAACAAACCTTGTAACAGGTATTATGACTGCGTATATGGATTCAGTACCTATGGTAGCCATTACTGGTCAGGTTGGTCGTGCATTTATTGGCAAAGACTCCTTCCAAGAAGCGGATATTCAAGGTATTACAATGCCAATTACAAAACATAACTACCTAGTTCAAGATATTCGCGACTTACCTCGCATCATTAAAGAAGCGTATTTTATTGCTGGTACAGGCCGTCCTGGTCCTGTTCTCATTGATATTCCAAAGGATATTCAAACAGAAAAAATATCCATGGCGGAATACAATAAATTATATGAAGTTCCGATTCACCTTGAAGGATATGATCCAACCTATAAAGGTCACCAAGGGCAAATTAAAAAAGCGGCTACTCTCATTAAAAATGCAAAGCGCCCTCTTATTATTGCCGGTGCTGGTGTATTGAAATCTGGTGCTATGGATGAGTTAAAGGAATTGGCAGAAAAAGCTCAAATCCCTGTAACAAATACCTTAGTTGGCCTTGGTGGCTTCCCAGGTAATCATGAGTTAGCTCTTGGTATGGTAGGGATGCATGGCTCTGTAGCGGCTAATAATAGTACGGAAGAAGCTGACCTTGTTATTGCTGCAGGTATTCGTTTCCACGACCGCATTACAGGCCATCCTGATTTCTTCTGTAAAAAAGCTAAAATCATTCATATCGATATCGACCCAGCAGAAATTGATAAGAACGTCACTATTAACGTACCAATCGTAGGTGATTTAAAGCGTGTCTTAACCGAATTGAATACACTGGTAGAGCCTACAACTCATGAACCGTGGATTGCTCAAATTCGCGAATGGCAAGCGGAATACCCTATGGTAATTCCTGAATCTAAAGATGGCGTATTACATCCACAATACGTCTTGTCTGAACTTAATAAGATTGCCAAAGAGGATGCAGTTATCGTAACTGACGTAGGTCAACATCAAATGTGGGCGGCTCAATTCTTAACTCATAAAAAACCGCATACCATCGTTACATCTGGTGGTGCAGGTACAATGGGCTATGGTTTGCCAGCTGCTATTGGGGCTCAAGTGGGGGCTCCCAATAAACAAGTCATCCTCGTTGTTGGTGATGGTGGCTTCCAAATGACCTTTGAAGAACTAATGATGGTTCGTCAATATAATTTGCCAATCAAAATTGTTATCATCAATAATGGTTATCTTGGCATGGTTCGTCAATGGCAACAAATCTTTAATGATCGCCGTTATTCCTATGTTGATTTGGAAACGAGTCCAGATTTCTTAAAATTGGCAGATGCCTTTGATTTGAAAGCTGCTCGTATCGATAATGTAGATGATTTCAATAAAGAATTTAAATCTTTCATTACATCTGATGAAAGTATCATCTTGGATTGCCGTGTAGCAAGAGAAGATAATGTATTGCCAATGATTCCGGCGGGCGGTACCGTAAGCGGGATGATGGGCAAGAAAGGGGTGCTATAATGGCGAGAGAACATCAAGTCTTAGTGATTGCAAAAAATACAGCAGGCATTGGTGCACGTATATTGGCACTCTTTAACCGTCGTGGCTTTAATGTTACAAAAATGACATCTGGTATTACTAATACACCAGGCTATGCGCGTATTACCCTCACCGTTGAGGCGGATGATCGCATTTTGGATCAAATTCAAAAACAAATTTACAAGCTCATTGATGTTGTAAAGGTTAAAGTTTTTGAAGACCATGATGTAGTATGTCGTGAATTGATGCTTATTAAGGTAAAAGCAACGGCTGCAACACGATCTCAAATTGTACAAATTGCCGACGTATATCGTGGTAATGTGCTCGATATTTCTCCTACTTCCATGATTATTGAAGTAATTGGTAGCGTAGAAAAATTGCGCGGTTTCATTCAAATTATGGAAACCTATGGTGTCCTTGAAATTGCCAAAACTGGCATTACAGCAATGAGCCGTGGTGAAAAAATTTAGGAGATGATTGTGTGAGTAGTGAAATACTCCATTATGAAGACGTCAAGTTTCGTCGCGAAGGCCGAGAGATTTTGAAAGGCATAGATTGGCATGTTGAAGAAGGGGAAAATTGGGCTTTATTAGGTCTTAATGGGGCTGGTAAATCGACAATGCTCAGTATGATTCCAGCGTATCAGATTCCCACAACAGGTCTATTACGCGTATTTGGTCATGAATTTGGCAAATATGCATGGCCTAAAATCAAGGCACGATTAGGTTTTGTTAGTTCTGCGCTTGGACAATTTCAGTCCACATTAGATAAACAAGTCGTAGAAGATGTTGTTATTTCTGGTGCTTTTAATAGTATTGGTATTTATCAACAGGTAGAGCCTGAAGTACGTGAACGAGGACTGCAATTATTGTCTGAGTTTGGTTTGTCCTATTTGGAAGGCCATAGATTTCATACACTATCTGCTGGTGAACAGCGCCGCGTATTATTAGCACGGGCTATTATGGCTAATCCAGATTTGCTCATTCTAGATGAGCCTTGCTCTGGCCTTGATTTGCCTGCTCGCGAGCAATTCTTAAGAACTGTTGAGAATATGGCACGAGAGGAGCATAAGCCTTTTATTTATGTATCTCATCAAATTGAAGAGATTATGCCCAGTATTACACATGTAGCTATTATTAAAGATGGCCTCATTGTATATAAAGGCAAGAAGCGAGACATCTTAACAGATGAAATTTTAAGCGACGTATTTGGTATTGATGTATCTGTAGTATGGGAAAAAAATCGCCCATGGATTATAGTTAAGTAAGAGCTAAAAATGGGATAATTCATTTTTTCTTAATACAAAAAGGGTACAAATTTAAGTTGTAGATTAGTCTATTTGACTATTCGATAAATTACGATATACACTACAAATCTTGCATTTATTTGTGAGATTGTGTACAGTATATATATTAAATATTCTATTGAATATATATTGGAGGTTGTCTAGTATGGCAGGTAAAATTTTAGGTACTACAGTTTATTATGATGCAGATTGTAATTTGAGCAAATTGGAAGGCAAAAAAATTACAGTTTTAGGTTACGGCTCCCAAGGTCATGCTCATGCATTGAACTTAAAAGAAAATGGTATGGACGTAACAATTGGTCTTCGTGGCGGTTCTTCTAGCTGGAAAGCTGCTGAAGAAGCTGGCCTTACAGTAAAAGAAACTGCAGAAGCAGTTAAAGGTGCTGACATCGTTATGGTATTGATTCCGGACGAATTACAAGCAGACGTATATGCACAAGATATTGCTCCTAACTTGAAACAAGGTGCATACTTGGCATTTGCTCACGGCTTCAACATTCACTTTGGTAAAATCGTACCTCGTGAAGACATCAACGTATTCATGGTAGCTCCTAAAGGCCCTGGTCATTTAGTACGTCGTACATACCAAGAAGGCTCCGGTGTTCCTTGCTTGTACGCTGTAGAAAAAGATCCATCTGGTGATACTGAAGAAGTTGCATTAGCATGGGCTTCTGGTATCGGTGGTGGCCGTTCCGGTATCTTGGAAACTAACTTCAAATCTGAAACTGAAACTGACCTCTTCGGTGAACAAGCTGTATTGTGCGGCGGTGTTACTGAATTGATCAAAACTGGTTTCGAAGTATTAACAGAAGCTGGTTATGAACCTGTAAACGCTTACTTCGAATGCTTGCATGAAATGAAATTGATCGTAGACCTTATCTACGAAGGTGGCTTCCAAAAAATGCGCCACTCCATTTCCAACACTGCTGAATATGGTGACTACCATGCAGGTCCTCGCGTAATTACTGCAGATACTAAAAAAGCTATGGAACAAATCTTGGCTGATATCCAATCTGGTAAATTCGCTGACGAATTCTTGGCTGATTCCAAAAATGGTCAAAAATTCCTTAAAGAACATCGTGAAGCAGCTGCAAACCATCCAATCGAACCAGTTGGTGCAGAACTTCGCAACTTGATGAGCTGGTTGAAATAAGAGATTACTGTAGTAATTTCTTGATAAGCATAAGCTTACTGAAAGCGACCCCATTTGGGGTCGCTTTTTTATTGAGTAATACAAGTACGTATGATATAGTTAACGTAGAGTTAGTGTAGTATGTTTTGGTATAAGGAGAGATACTATGAGTTCTACAACTATTATTATCATCGTGGCTGTCGCAGTCATTTGGGCCATTTTGTTTGCCGTATTTATGAAGTTCAATAAAAAACGACAAGCCGGTGAACAACAATTTGTACAAGAGAATGCTAATAAAGCGATTCTTCATATTTATGGTAAATCTGTAAAGGTTGATGGTAAGGAGCTTTCTACTATTGATCATAAAACTGGTCAATATGGTCAAGTCATTGTGGCATTAACACCAGGAGAACATACTATTGAATCCGTATATTACACGACGGATAATGTAGGCACTAAAACAAAGAATGTTGAAACACAGCCTGTTACTATCACAATTCCAGTACAAGCAGGTAATGAATATAATGCGGCTATGTATTTCTATTCCGCGGAACAACGTAAGGCGTATTATAAAGGTGACGTTGACGATGCCGTTTTAGAAGTTGAACTAGAATTAGAATCTGGTTTTACAGCGAATACCCATGCTTATATCATCGTGTACCGTGAATGTAAATAAATTAGTATAGAAACTGTTTAATAGAGCTATCGTTGTGGTAGCTCTATTTTTTATAAGTCGTTGTTGGTTATTAGCATATTTATTTGTGATATAATAAAGAATAATATATGAAAGGAGAACAATATGGATTTTTACACGTTGGCCTATGTTGAAAGTCAGGCTGTGACAGGCCAAACATGGGGCTTTATCGTTTTTGTTGCCATTCTTTTAGCACTGCTTGTTCTAGGTGTACAGGTATTGCGAAATGGTTTTACTAATCGCTATCGTGATTTATTGGTTATTTTGTCTTTAGTTGTAGTGTTTTTCTTAGGACTGGAGTATCAAGAATATAACCGAATGAAAACATACTCTGAAGACTCTTCTCGTATGGCTCAATTTCTACATTCGATTAGTACTGATCAATCCATACCAAGTGAACAACTGGCGGTTAACTCCTTAAAGATTCGTAATGGTATGATTTTAAAGGTTAATGATGCTTATTATGAGGTTCAGTTCAACCCAGAGTTTTCAACCTATACGATTACCCGTGTATATAAGGTAAGCCCTACTGATCGAATTCATGATGTTGAGGATGTATTACCATAAGGAGGACCACATATGACAGAAGCTATGGCCGTCTATGGGATGGTCTTTGCCAAACTCGCCATAGGTCTCTTGGCGATTATTTTACAAATTAACTTAATGGGGAAGGGCAATTTAGCGCCAACCTCTGCGTTAGACCAATTACAAAACTATGTACTTGGTGGTATTATTGGTGCCATTATTTACAATGACCAAATTGGTATTTTACAATTTATGTTAGTCCTCATTTTGTGGACTATCCTTGTAATGTCTCTTAAATTCTTAAAAGGTAATCTTCGTTTCTTCAAAACCATTCTCGATGGTCATCCAGTTATTGTAATTGAAAAGGGTCACGTATTAACTGAAGAGTGTATGCGTTATGGCATTCAAGCAGCGGAGCTTAAATTGAAATTGCGTACTGCTGGTGTTCAATATGTAACAGATGTAAAACGTGCTGTACTAGAACAAAATGGTCAGTTAAGCGTTGTTCAATTCGGTGATGAAAATATTAAATTTGATCTTATTGATGATGGTCAAATTAATCACTTTACATTAGCTGTAATTGAAAAAGAACAAGAGTGGCTTGAAAAAGAGGTTGAAAAGCAAGGGTATAAAATAAAAGATGTATATATTGCTGAATACAAAGATGGTGAGGTAGTCATCTATCCGTATGAAAGAAAACATCGTCCTCAAATTGTAAGTGCTTTAAAGACTAAAACTATTTCTACTAAAAATACATTGAAATCTAAATTTTAAAATCTAATATGTAGTATTTTTAAGCCCACTATTCATAGTGGGCTTATATAGAAAGGGAACTAGTGAATCGTAAAGATTTAATTGATCGATTACAAGAATTATATAAAGACGAAGATAGTCGGGTTACTGTAAACCCTCATGCAGGGCAGAAGGTAGCTATCGTCTATCCTAATACATATTTTGTAGGCATGAGTAATCTTGGTCTCCACATTATTTATGAGGAAATCAACTTACGCAATGATAGCGTATGTGAACGTATCTTCTTGCCTGAGAAAAAGGAATTAGAAGCATACGATAAGACTAAGACACCGTTGATGAGTGTTGAAACACAGCGGCCTATGCATCAATTTGATGTGGTGGCCTTTGACGTAACCTTTGAAATGGACTATTTTCATATTCCGTTGATGTTACGTCATGGACGCGTACCTATTATGGGGAAGGACCGCACCGAATTTGATCCTATCGTTATTGCCGGTGGCCCATGTGCTACCTTTAATCCTGAGCCATTTGCTGACTTTATCGATGCTTTCATCATCGGTGAAGGGGAAGGTATCGTTAGTCGCGTTCTAGATATCATTCGCGATGGCAAAATGGAGGGTCTAGATCGACATGCTATTTTGCGTCAATTAGCGAATGTATCTGGCGTGTACGTCCCATCCTTATATGTGCCGATTTATAGCGAAGATGGGGGCTTTAAAGGCTATGATATTGCAGACGGTGCGCCGAAGACGATTAAACGCCACTTTGAAATGCTCACTAGTGGCGGCGAAACCGTAGTAGCAACAAACTATACAGAATTTGGCGCTATGTACATCATCGAGGTGGCACGTGGTTGTGGACGACATTGTCGATTCTGTATGGCCGGCTATTGTTTCCGTGTACCGCGCGTACGACCTTTAGAAATATTAAAAGAAGGCGTAGATAGAGCAGAGAAATTAGGTAAAAAGGTAGGCCTTATGGGGGCCGCTATTTCTGATTATCCAGAGGTAGATGAGTTAGTTACGTATATTCGTTCTAAAGATATGCGTTATTCTTGCGCATCCTTGCGTGCAGATTCTTTGACGCAAGCCGTTGTAGATGGCTTGGCAGATAGTGGGCAAAAGACGATTACCATTGCGCCAGAAACGGGCAGTGAACGATTGCGGCGCGTCATCAATAAGGGCATTAGCGAAGAGCATTTACAAAATGCGGCCACTTTATCAGCTAAATCTGGTATCCAACATATGCGACTCTACATTATGATTGGGTTACCAACGGAAACTGACGAGGATATTGAAGCAATTGTAGGTCTTGCAGAACGGACGCAATCCCATATGGCAGAGGTGGGCTGTAAAGGTCGTTTAACACTCAGTATCAATCCATTTATTCCGAAACCTTTTACACCATTCCAATGGATGGCTATGGATCATCAAAAAACGGTGGAGAAAAAACTTCAATATATTAAAAAAGCATTGCAAAAGAACCGTCGTATCGAGGTGCTCGTTGAATCACCTAAAGAGGCGTATATCCAAGGCGTACTAGCTCGTGGTGATCGCCGTCTTGGTGCTGTTCTTGCGGCATGTGCAGCAGATCGTGGCAGTAAGTCCTTTAAGTCTGAAATGAAGGCTGCCGGCCTTGACATGGACGAGATGAACTATCGTGAACGCAGCTTTGATGAATTTTTACCATGGAGTCACCTCGACATGGGGATGGACGATGGGTATCTTGAAATGGAATGGAAACGTTCTGTGGATGAAGCGTATACACCGCCATGTGTACAAGGCTGTAAGCGATGTGGTGTATGTAAATAGGAGACACTTATGAATCAATCTGTAAAACGTATAGATGTTAAAGGACCTCATGGTACTTGGTCTTATGAAACTCCTAATTGGGCAGACCATTTTCCTATTACAATAGGTGATACGTACCGTCCTGGTGGTGTATCTCAAGAGCCCTATGAATCACTAAATTTAGCCTTTCACGTAGGGGATAAGCCGCAGCATGTTCGTGAAAACCGTGCTATTGTTGCTGAATATTTAGGTGTTGAACCAGAGCGAATCTCTTGTGGTAATCAAGTACATGGTTTAAAGACTGTGGAAATCACAGAAGGCCTCATAGGGGCAGGTGCCTTTGGAGAGGATACAGCTATAGCCGATTGTGATGCTGTATTTACAAAATTACCGAATGTACCACTATTTTTATTTACTGCTGATTGTGTAGCTGTAGGTATTTATGATGCTAAGCATCACGCTATCGCTACGGTACATGCAGGCTGGCGCGGGGCGATAGGCCATTTGCCTGTACTTACCATTGAGGCTATGAAAGAGGCGTATGGTACGGAGTTCAAAGATTGTTATGTATATCTTGGGCCTAGCATTGGGCCAGAATCCTTTGAAGTCGATGTAGAGTTAGGGAAACGTTTTGAAATAGCTTGGCGTGGTATGACCGACCGTAGTGTGGCTGATATTGTAAACTATCCAGGTGATAAACTAGATAAAGCCTATATCAACTTATGGAACTTTATCGCCGAAGGACTTATGGTGAATGGTGTGCCTAAAGAAAATATCGCTATTAGCGGTACCGATACAGTAACAGATAGAGATTGCTATTCCTACCGTCGGGAATCTGGTAAAACAGGTCGCATGGCTTTATTTGGTATGCTACAAGAACGGTAGTATATACATACATAGATTTATAGGCTTTATAAGGTCGAAATCATGTACAATCAATAATAAATACTATATAATAGAATAGTCTATACAAATATATTTTATGGTTTTTAAATATAGATTGAAGGGGAATCACATGATTGAAGAATCCCTACACGCAATACAGCAGCGCATGGCAGATGCTATGGCGCGCGTTGGTCGCGTAGATACAGCATTATTAGTAGCTGTTACTAAGAACCATCCTGTATCAGCGGTGGAAGAGGTCGCACGTCTCGGTGTTACTCATGTGGGGGAAAATCGAGTACAAGAGGCTAAAGAAAAACAGCTCACCTATAAAGGTCCACAATTGACATGGCATTTGATTGGTCATTTACAGGTCAATAAGGTGCGTCAAGCGGTGCCTATGTTTGATTTAATTCATTCTGTAGA
>CABSJA010000044.1 GCA_902477915.1 uncultured Veillonella sp. | reverse complement strand
GTGAAACGACGACAGATTCACTGCATCGCTTTCTTCCGAACGTAAGATTTACCGAACTGCGAAGCAGAGAAGGGAAATCCACAGTGAGGAAGCAAGTAGGGCAACCGAAGAGGGCTTAGAGCTAAGCGACGCAGAGGAGCTATATGAGTGCTTCCGAACGTAAGATTTACCGAACTGCGAAGCAGAGAAGGGAAATCCACAGTGAGGATTGATAGGAAGTCGCGGCTAGTGGTAGTCAAAATCTTACAAAACGGTAACGCGGCACAACGTGCCAATGTTACCGAACCGTAAAGCAGTTGAGTAACTCCAAATAAAAGTAAATAAATTCCTTTATGTAGATATACCGTCCCAATGATCTGTAAACTAGTTGAGGTACTTTAAATTATGTAACCTATTTTAAATATAAAACCCCCTATAAGCCACATTATTGTAGTTGATAGGGGTTCTTTTTATACTAAACTAATCTTTACTTGTTTATCTAAAGCAAATGCAATTTTACACATAGTGCTTAAACTTGTATTGGCACCCTTTTCTATACGAGCGATTGTAGACTGTGGAACACCAGATTTTTTTGCTAAATCACGTTGTGTTAGTCCTGCAGCCTCTCTTGCTTTTAATACGGCTACTGCATTTTCTAATCTAGCTTGTTCCTCATAATATCCTTCTCTAAATTTTGGATCCTTTAACTGCTCTTTAAGTAAATCATCAAATTTTATTGTTGGCATAATATCCCTCCTCAAATTCTTGTTTTATCTGTTTAGCTTTTATTATTTGTTTTGTCGGTGTTTTTGGGGGGGTTCTTAGTAAACTCCATCCAAATCCTTCTTTCTTCCATGATAGCATATATGCTATCATGCTTCAATTTTAAAATAGTTTTATATACTCTAAATTCTTATCTTTACCTATCTATAATTGGCATTAATCAACGTGCTTTAGGATACATCTTTTCCTTATAGCTATGTTATACTAAGGTTTATACTATACTTTCATAGGAGGTTTTATGTCTAAAAAAATTGCAGTTCTCGTCAATGAGGATACAATGCAGCGCTGTTCTTGCGGCGGTTGTTTAAAAGCATTTATGAATAAAGCAGATTCTTTTGAGCGTTATGCTGATGAGGAGATTGAGTTGGTCGGTTTCACGCATAGTGGTGGCGATCTAGCTAAGAAAATTGAGTCTTTCAAGAAAAAAGGTGTTACTACGGTTCATCTTTCTACCTGTACTCGTGGTAAGAATGAAAATTATGAAAGCATCGCAGAGCAGTGTGCCGAGGCGGGCTTTGATGTAGTTGGCTATACCCATGGTGGTGCCGTTTCTAAAGATGGTAAAGAAGCGGTCGTACTTTCAGCTAAACCAGTAACATCAGATCAATAATCGTAACGATGAATCAATAGACAGTAATGACAGATGAATGATTGTTCCATTATTCATTCTATATTTACCATGAAGAGATACTATATACATAGTGTGTAAATCTAGTGTGATAATTTGTTTTATTACTATATGGTTAATCAATTCGAGAGGTTGAGAGAATGAACAAGAAACTTACAGCAGCTACGTTATCTGTAGCTATGGCAGCGACAATGGCGCCTGCTATTATGCAAACAGCACCTGTGAATGCTGCATCTAGTGCAGTACAAACATTGGCTGGTGGCGCTGTTGCTATGGCGTATGTATCTACTGCATTAAATAAAATGGATAACTCCGAACAAGGCCAACAAGAAAGCTTGGCACGTACTAAGGAGAAAACTGGTTACTTGAACGATAGTGCAGCGCAAGCACGTGTACAACGTATCCTGAAAACTTTAGAGGCTTCTCCTAGCGTAAAACGTTCTTACGTTGTCTATGCAAACCCTGATACAGAGTTTAATGCCTTTGCAACGCTTGGTCGCGTTATGTCTGTTAATAAAGGTGCTTTGGATACCCTTGATGATGATCAACTGGCCTATGTAATGGCCCATGAAATTGCTCATGGTGAGCATAAAGATATTATCAATGGCGCTAGAAAGCAAATCGGCCTATCTACAGCTGTAGGTATTGCAGCTGGTGGTAGCGAAGGGGCCGCGTTATTATCTAACGTAGCGGGCAACTACTTGTCTAACCAAGTATTTACAATGAGCCAAGAAAAAGCAGCCGATGAACTAGGATTCAAGATTTTAAGCGAATCTCCATACAATGTGGGCGGTGCAGCTGGTTCTATGGCGGTATTACGCAACAAGGTTGGGGAGCACTATCGTGAAGGACTTTCACAAGTAGTGGCACCTAATAACCATCCTAAGTTGTCTGATCGGGTAAATAATAATATTTCCCGCATGTACACATACTCTGGAAATCATGTAAATGTGTCTAAAGGGGCCGTTTACGTCAATGGCGATAATATCTATAGCCCAGCAGGCAGCGGCCGCTATACAGGGGAAGAACGGGCGTATTACATGGCTGGCAAATTGGCACGGTTGTACCATAACAACCAAATTACACCAGGCTCTGCATCCTACAGTGGTGGTACTGTAACAGTAGCCGGTCAATCTATCGTATCTACGCCAAACTCTGACGTAGCATTACAAGTGGCGACAAACCTTAATAATGCCTTTGTTAAACCAGCAGGTGCAGCAGTTAATGCTAAAAAACCTGTGAAAGTGAAACAAGAGAAACCTAAAAAGGTAAAACAAGAAAAGGCTAAACCTGTGAAAGCAGAACAAGCTAAACCTGCTAAAGGTAAAGAAGTAAAACCTGTGACTAAAGCTTCTACAACAAAACATACAGCTAAAGCTACAAAGAATGCGAACACCAACGATCATGGACGTAAAACCATCGACAGATAATTTGATGATTTAACTGTTCGATTGTTGATGTATCATATAAGACCGAGCTCCAATGGGCTCGGTCTTTTCTTTATGTACATGATAGGCTTATTTTTATAGTTTTTAGTAGATTTTCTATAGTAAAAGCACTATAATATTAAGTATCTATATATATCAATATATTAGTACTTTATCTTTGTAAAGAACAGAACTACGGCATGTATGTAGTGGTTTTGTTACTTTTACAGTTAATATAGCCTCCCTGCTGAGGCAGTTTCTTTTTTAGAGGAGTTGGATCTGAATGAAACAACCAGAATTGTCGCCGTATATGATGGCTCGAAAGCCATCTGGCATTCGCCTAGGACAAATTAAATTCTTGGAACGTAAGAACCCACCAATTTTGGTGAATGGTTCTATTGGTAATGTAATGCGTCCTATGCATCCCGCCATGCAGCGTCGGTTGTTCGATTTGGGCGGTGTGGATAGCCCGTTCCATACAGGCATTGTACCGTATGTACCAACGACAGGTACCGATGAATGCCGCGAAGCATTCCTTCACATTTTGCGCAGCCAAGGCTTTGATACAACAGGCCTTAATGTACTCGTAACAGATGGTGCATCTATGGCGATGGAAATCATTATGCTTGGCGTATGTGGTGGTGCTGGCGAAGAGGAACGCCCTCTTTTAATGTTCAACCCATCTTATACAAACTATGATGCGGTAGGTCTTCGTATCGGTCGTAAAACAGTTACTGTTGAGCGTGAACTTAATGAAAACGGCGAATTTGAATTGCCATCTGTTGAAACCGTAGAACAACGTATCATCGATACAAAACCAGGTGCGTTGCTCATCATTCCTTACGATAACCCTACAGGTCAATTATTCAGTAAAGAAACATTGATCGAATATACAAAATTATGTGTTAAACATAATTTGTGGATTATCTCTGACGAAGCATATCGCGAATTGGCTTACGAAAAAGGAAAAGAAACATCTAGTATCTGGGCTTTAACCGATAAGGATGTGCCTGGCATTGAAGGTCGTCGTATCAGCCTTGAAACGGCTAGTAAGGTATGGAATGCTTGTGGTCTACGCATTGGCGCCATCATTACAGATAATAAATTGTGCTATGAAAAATCTGTAGCTGAATATACGGCGAACCTTAGTGCTAATACATTAGGCCAATATATCTTTGGTGCTTTGGCTCATGAAAGTCACGCAGAGCTTCATAACTGGTATGAGCAACAACGGGACTACTACCGTAAGATGATCTTTGAACTCTATGAAGGTTTTAAAGCGGTAGAACCTGATTTCATCGTATCTCGTCCAGAAGCGTCTATTTACTTTGTTATCGACGTACGGAAGGTAGCAAAACCTGGCTTTGACGGTGTAGAATTTGCCTCTTGGTGTGCTGAACATGGTGCAGTAAGCCTTGATGACGGTAAAGAGTATACACTTCTCATGGCTCCGCTCAATGGTTTCTATAGTGGCAAAAAAGGCGAAGATAATCCAGGTAGAACGCAATTGCGCGTATCATTCTGTGAAAATCCAGATCTATTGCGCTTGGCACCTGAATTACTATCTAAACTATTCAGAGCCTATGAAGCACAACGATAGAAGAAGTATAATTCTAATATAATAGATGCCCTCCTTTTGGAGGGCATTTTTAGTTAAATTATTATTACCATAATATTGTTAGTAAAATTAATAAAATAATGATAGAATTATGATATAAGGAGGTGTATATATTGATTAATATTAGACCTGTATCAGACTTGCGTAATAAATTTCCTGAAGTTGAAGAAACCGTTATTACAACGAATTCGCCTGTATTTTTAACTAAGAATGGATATGGAACTATGGTGTTAATGAGTATTGAACAATATTCAGCATTAACAGATCCTATTGAGTACGCCTTGGATGAAGCTGATTCTGCAGCAAAAGAAAGTAAAATTCGATACTCTGGTGCCGATGTATTTCGTCGCGTAAGGGAGAGAATCGATGGAGCGGAAATATAAACTTACGATTTTACCATTATTTGAAGAGGAGCTTAATCATATTGTTGATTATATAACTTATGTTCTGCATAATAGAGAAGCCGCTCATCAACTAATTACAGATATTGAGGCTGCTATATACACAAGATTAAGTTGTCCAGAATCTTTTGCCGTATATCCGAGTAAGAAAAAACGTGAGTATCCATATTATAAAATTATAGTACGTAACTTTTATATCTTTTATGTAGTAATTGAAGATGTAATGGAGGTTCGTCATATTTACTATAATCGGCGAGATTTACAAAATATATTGAATGATTAAAAATAAAAAAGAGCTATAATCGCATGTGTATTATAGCTCTTTTCTTTTTATCCCTAAGTATGGTGAGTGAGGGAGTATTTTATTTCCTGTTTTCATCATGATCGGATCCCTTAGTATTGATTTCGACAGCGAGTTGTTCGCCAGGCATAGAGGATTCCTCTGTTAGGTCTGTCAAAGGATACGAAGTATCTTCTAAGTTTACCGTTTCTAATAATTTGTCGATATCGTCCGATTGGATGGATACCTCTTTGTTATACCATTCGCCGAACTCACGAATTACTTCTTCGTTACGGCGGAAATAGGTATACTGATCAATCTTACGAGATTCTACGAGTTTCGCATTTTCTAAGATGCTCATAAATGTAGAGATGGAAGATTGAGATACACCACAGCGCTTTTGAATGCTCTTAACGCTCACACTGTTAGGGAAATCGATAAGAGTTTTAGTGTGTACTTGTACACCGAATTCTTTCTCTGGGTGCTTTAGCCACAATATAATATCTAACCGATGTGGATTTGATAATGCTTTCAAGATTCTTAACGGGTCCATATGGCCTCCTCTGGTAATTCCAAAATAATGAGTGCCTAACCTTGACCGTGGTCTTGCATTATGCGGTCGTATTATACGCGTGTTGCTCCGTATAGGGTTTTTCCTACTTTTATCATACGCTACTTTCACTGTGAAAGCTAGATAAACTTATAAATTTCACGAATTGATGAATTTTGTTGCACCTATTGGTAATGAATAGTATGCAATAGTATAAGCTTATAATGAGTATATATACATCCTATAGAGCTATTTACAAGACAATGTTAAATAATATAGAATATATTCATTTTTCTGTGGTAATTTTTAAAGGTATTTTAGTTCTTAATAGAGAAATATATATACTATATGAACTTATGTAAGTCTAAGCTTTGATTAAAGGAGCTGAGTATATGGCAATTGATCGCAATGAAACATTTGACGTTATCGTTGTTGGTGCAGGCCCAGCAGGATCTGCGGCGGCGTTACGCCTTGCGGAGCAACGGGTAAAGGTTTTACTCATTGAACGTGGTGTCGCACCAGGCGCTAAAAATATGATGGGTGGACGTATCTACACACATTCTTTAGAACGGTTAGTACCGGACTTTAGAGACCGTGCCCCATTGGAACGTAAGGTGACAAAAGAACGCATTTCTATCGGCGCTGGCAATGAAATGACGACTATTGAATACAGCTACGAAGATGGACAACCGAACGAGGAATCCTACGTAGTATTACGCGCTAAATTCGATAAATGGCTCGCTGAAGAGGCTGAGAAAAAAGGGGCTCTTCTCGTATCCAATGTACAAGTAACAGACCTTATCACTGAAGGGGAAGGCAAGAAACAACGCGTTGTGGGCGTTCGTTGCCACGATGATGAAGTATATGCAAAACTCGTTATCATCGCAGAAGGCTCTAATACACTATTATTAGAAAAAGCAGGCCTCACAGCTCCTACCGATCCAAGCACGATGGCAGTAGGCGTAAAAGAGGTCTACAAACTCAAAAAAGAGGACCTTGAAAATCGCCTCATGCTGTCTGGTGATGACGGTATGGCATGGCTTACTCTAGGCGAGATGACCTCTGGCTTATTAGGGGGCGGCTTTATTTATACAAATAAAGATAGCCTTTCTGTAGGTATGGTTGTAGGTCTTGAAGACATCGGTAAAGCCGATCGTTCTGTAGATGACATGCTTTCAGCTTTCACAAGCCATCCAAGAATTGCGCCATTGTTGAAAAATGGCCAGTTGAAAGAACATAGTGCCCACCTCGTACCTGAAGGGGGCTATAAATCGATGCCTAAATTGGGTGGTAATGGTTATATTATCGTTGGCGATGCGGCGCGCATGTGTATGAATCTTGGGTATACTATTCGTGGTATGGACCTTGCTATCGAGTCCGGTATGTGCGCAGCAGATGCAGTTAACGTAGCCTTGCGCGATGAAAACATGGATCGCGTAGCTAAATTGTATGAACGTCAAATCAAGAGTTCTTGGTTACTGAAGGACTTGAAGCGTTACAAAAATATGCCTAAATTCCTCGCTACCCATCCGCGTATTTTCAATGAATACCCAGCATTTGTTAATAATTTGATGCGCGACGTATTCACTGTAAATGGTGATGGTGCAGTACCAATGATGAAAAAAATTATGCGCCGTGTCGGAGACATTGGCCTATTTACCTTGATTCGTGATGCTTGGAAAGGGGTGCGTTCCCTATGAAATTAGAAGAGCGCTTGGGCGCCAATAAATATTATGTAGATGAAACGTCTCCTCATATCCTTGTGGATGGCGCTGGTTTTAGCCACGAAGAGAAAATGAAACTCGTAAACGGCTGTCCTGCCAGTCTATATACATTACAAGAGAATGGCGATTTAGCCTTTGATTTTGCTGGTTGCTTAGAGTGCGGTACATGCCGCGTTCTTTGTGGCGAAACAATCGTAAAAACATGGAAATATCCGCGTAACGCTAAGGGCGTAGAATTTAGACAGGGGTGAGTGTATGGAGTTATTAGTATGTATCAAACAGGTTCCAGATACATCTGAGATTAAGCTGGATCCGGAAACAAATAATCTCATCCGCACAGGCTTGCCTAGCATTGTAAACCCTGATGATATGCATGCGTTAGAGGCGGCTCTTACGGTGAAAGACCAATATGAAGGTAGTCGTGTGACCGTTTTATCCATGGGCCCTCCACAGGCGGAAGAAGCGCTTCGCCAATGTTTAGCACTCGGTGCTGATGATGCAGTACTCGTTACAGACCGTGCGTTCGGTGGTGCCGATACATTGGCTACAAGCTATACCATTGCATCTGCGATTCGTCATATTCAACGGACTATGAACCGTCAGTTCCAAATCATTTTCTGCGGTAAACAGGCCATCGATGGCGATACGGCACAAGTAGGTCCTCAAATTGCAGAGGAACTCGGTATGGCACAAGCTACCTATGCCTGTGAACTATCCGTTGATCAAGGTGCCCGAAAAGCAGTTGTGAAACGGCAACATGAAAATGGCTATGAAATCGTAGAGGTTCCGTTGCCATTGCTTGTAACAGCTACAGCTGAACTCAATGAACCACGCCAACCAGGTCTTTGGAGCTCTATTTATGCAAAACGTTATACCATTTCTCATATTACATTGCGTGATATGCCGAGTATTGATGAAAGTCGTATCGGGCTTAATGGCTCTCCTACGCGGGTGCGCAAGGTATACCAACCACCTCTTCGTGGCAAGGTAGAAATGTTGCCATCCATCGAGGAAGGGGCTAAAAAGGTTCTTGAATTGGCTTATCATATTAAGCCTGAAAAATTTGCTCATCTATTGGTGCCAAATGATACACCTGTTGAGGTAGTTGAGGATAATGATGAGGGCGTAGATGTAAAAGACCCAGTACAACGGGCTGCATCTGTTGAAAGTGTGTCCCCTAGTGAGTTTAAGGCGGTAGCTGCCGCTAAAGGTACTGAAGGTTCTAAAGGAGGTGACCGGTAATGGCCGTAACAAATTTTGATGAATATAGAGACGTCTTTGTTGTAGCCGATACCATCGATGACGTGGTACATCCGGTTACGTATGAACTGATCGGACAAGCGCGCCGCATTGCTAAGGAATTGGGCCAGCTCGTTCAAGTTATGCTATTAGGCGAGAATGTTCAAACCGAAGCAGAGGAACTCGTAGCACATGGTGCCGATATCGTTCACGTTTTTGAAAGCCAACTTTTGAAATACTATACAACTGATGGCTACACTAAGGTGCTAACAGACTTCTTTGAAGACCATAAGCCTAATATCCTTTTGATTGGTGCTACTAACAACGGTCGTGACTTAGCGCCTCGCATGTCTGGTCGCATGCAAAATGGTGTTGTAGCGGACTGTACGATTTTGACTGTAGATACGAATGAAGGCCTTGTAGAATGGACACGTCCTGCCTTGGGCGGCAATATTTTGGCGGAAATTATTTCTCCAAACCATCGTCCTCAAATGGGCTCTGTCCGTCCTAATGTATTTAAAAAGCCTGAACGTATTGCAGATAGCTGGGGCCGTATTCAAATTGAACAATTTGACCTCAAGCCTGAAGACATTCGCATGAAACGCCTCGATTTCATTCCATTCAGTAAAGATGGTTACAATATCCAAGAAGCAGATATCATCGTAGCTGGTGGCCGTGGCATGGGCTCTAAAGAAAACTTTGATAAACTTTACGAACTAGCCGATGCTATCGGTGGCGTAGTAGGTGCTACACGTCCACTCGTTGAAAAAGGCTGGATTGAATTGCCATACCAAGTAGGCCAAACAGGTAAAACTGTAAGCCCTAAACTATACTTGGCATTCGGTATCTCCGGCGCTATCCAACACGTGAGCGGCATCTCCGGTGCTGACACAATCGTGGCTATCAACAACGATCCAAATGCAGAAATCTTCCAACACGCTAACTATGGTATCGTAGGGGATTGCATGGAAGTGTTAAATGATATGTTGGCGCATCTGAAATAGAGCGCAAGAGTATTTGAGCTCTCCCGTAAAATCTAATAAACCATAGGGATACCTATCCTCAGCCTTCATGGGTACGCGTAGCGCCCAAGGCGGCTTCGAATAGGTATCCCTATTTATTTTCTAGCTGCGATAGAGCTCAAATATTAGCATATTAAATACAGATACGCCTACATATCATTTTAGAGAAAGTGGAAGGGACAAAGGTGAGCTAAGTCGTTTTTAGAAAGGGTATCCTCTTTTTATTATCATATCCCTAAATCCATAAGCCACTTTATGTATTCTTTTAAATCCTATCTGCGCCGACATATCATTTAGGGGAAAAGGAGAGAATGCTACGCGTAGCGCCCAAGGCGGCTTCGAATAGGTATCCCTATTTGCCTTTCCTACTGTAGTAGAGCTCAAATATTTACACTCTAAATTTAAGCTGCTACACAAATTTATTTAGATGGGAGATAGGATGTCATTTTCAGAAAGGGTATCCTATCATATCCCTAAATCCATAAGCCACTTTATGGGGGCTTTTAAATACATTCTGCGCCTATGTATACACTATTTTTGTTGTTTATAGGTGGTAGGGTAGCGTTTTTTGTTTTTTATAATGGTATAATGAATTTATTAGAATAGAACGGATTGATGATGAGGAGGCTTTTATGGCTCGTAATGTTTTTGTCACTGGTGCAACGTCTGGTATTGGTCTTTGTATTGCTGAGGCGTATGCCAAGTATGGCGATAATGTATTGATTTCTGGTCGTCGTGCTGAGTTATTGGGCGAGGTACAGGCTCGTTTGTCTAAGGAGCATGGCGTGCGTGTTGAGACTTTGGTTCTTGATGTACGTAGTCGTGAGGATGTTGAAAGCAAGGTTCCTGCAGTTATCGAGGCTTTTGGTGGCGTTGATGTGCTTGTAAATAATGCCGGTCTTGCTCAAGGACTTGATCCTTTCCAAGATAGTTCCGTTGATGATGCGGTGACTATGATTGATACTAATGTGAAAGGCCTTTTATATGTAACAAAAGCGGTATTGCCTTTCATGATTGATAAAAATGAAGGACATATTGTAAATATGGGCTCTACAGCTGGTATTTATGCATATCCTAATGGTGCTGTTTACTGCGCTACAAAAGCGGCGGTTAAAACATTGAGCGACGGTATTCGCATGGATACAATTGCTACAGATATTAAGGTGACAACTATCCAACCAGGTATCGTAGAAACTCCATTTAGTGAAGTACGCTTCCACGGTGATGCGGAACGAGCTAAATCTGTGTACGCTGGTATCGATGCCATCCAACCAGAGGATGTGGCCGATGTTGTACTATATGTAACGAACCAACCTAAACGCTTGCAAATCTCTGATGTGACAATCATGGCAAACCAACAAGCGGCAGGCTTTATGGTACATAAGAAATAGCTTAATACTTGATAGTTTGGGTAAAAGTAACTAGTCATATCATAGTTGATAAATGATTTTATTTACCTATATTAATAAAAACCGATATATGATGAATATTACTTGAATTCCCCAATTATTTAGGATATACTTATTAAGCGTATTTTAATAAATATAATTTTACAAAATATATTTTGCGGAGTATATTATTATGACCTCACTACTAAAGAAATCTTTTTTGATGGCGTTAGCTTGCGTCTGTATAGGTACCTATGGAGTTGTTAAGGCTCAAGGTGCTATGGATGCTCAAACTAAAGTTTCTGAACCCCTAGAAATGTCTGTTGAAGCAGCTCTTCCTGGCGTTGTTATGCCAAGTCCTGTACATGTATTTACCACTGTAGAAGCAGCGTCTGAATATATAGGGTTTAGACCTCAAATGCCAAAGGTGTTGCCAGTAGGATTTAATATTCAATCTGTCATTACTATTGAGAAAGATATTTTACAAGTTGTGTACGTGTATGAACCCGGTATAGATCCGTACGTAAATAAAGCCGGTGGTGCTCTTATTTTTTATCGTACATCTACTACATTAAAAGGTGATATCAGCGATGACCATAAGATTCATAAGGTTATAGAAACTGAACGTGTAGATGGTACAAAGGTTACTTTCAAAGGTGGTAAGAAAATGGTTTATCTTGCATCATGGATGAAAGATGGACAAAATCACTCTTTAGAATTTCAGCGTCCCGTTACACGAGATATGGCGAAGGCTATGATTCGTAATATTATTGAGGAAAAATCACATACAAAATAAATGTGTTTTTAATAATTTTTATGTTACGCGAAGGGAGATTATACCCATGGTTAAAAAATTTGTATTAATGGCAGTTGCGTGTGCTTGTGTAGGTTCTTACACTGTTGCTGGTGCACAAGGTACTTTAGATGTAAAACCAGATCCAGCTAAACCTGTAGTTGCAGAACAGGCAGCTCCAATGGTGGGTATGCCAAGCCCAATTCATGAATTCGCTACTATTGATGAAGCCGCTAAATACATGAATATTATGCCTCAATTGCCTAAAGTGTTACCTGTAGGCTATAATATTGAGTCTGTAAGCACAATCAATAAAGATGTTTTGCAAGTTGTGTATGTTTACCAAGCTGGTGAGGATGCAACGCGGAACCAAGCGGCAGGCAAACGTATCATTTATCGCGTAGCTAATGCAACAGGTGATATCAGTGGTAATTATAACGATTATCGCGTTACAGCTACAGAAAAGGTAAACGGTACAAAGGTTACTTTCAAAGGTGGCGAAAAAATGGTATACCTCGCTGGTTGGACAAAAGATGGTCAAAACCATGCGATGTACTTTGAACGCCCTGTAAATCGCGACATGGCAAAAGCGATCATTGCTAATACTGTAGCACCTACAGCACATACAGCATATACAAAATAATATAACAGTCCAGCCTAGTGGGATAGGCATGCGAGCTGTGGTGAAGCACTCGCATGGACACTGTAAGGGTTATATAAGAAACGGCTCCTCTCTTGAGGGGCCGTTTTAGTATATAAAAAAAGGCCATCAATGATGTTTTGATGACCTTTAATAGATAAGTATTATTTAATTTCCGCTTTCAAATCAATAATATTTTTAGCAGCCACGCAACCAGGGCAGTCACAGAATTCTGCACCTTGTGCTTTGATAGATTTAGCATGTTGTAATAGATTAGCTGCGCCTTCTTCGCCAAGGATTTGTGTAGCAAGTTCAGAGCCTGCAAAGCCGATTGTTTCGTCGATAAGTGCAATGTTTTGTTCTGCTATGGATACGAGTTGTTTTGTAAGTTCTTCTTGTTTAGGTGTACCTTCTGCATTAATCCAAGATTGAGCGAATTCCTTTACTGTTTCATTGCTTGTAGGTGCATCTAATAAAGCTTGTACGAGTTGTGTTAATTGTGTATGTGTCATGATTATTTCCTCCTTATAATTACTAACTATAGTTTTGGAATAGTGCATTTAGTATCATATGAGCACCTGTTCCTTTTGTTGAGTTCATTATAGCACCTACAATAATTTTGAATAGTAGAATTATTTGCGATAGATACTATCAAATGTGATAGATTTGTGATGTTTACTGAGGGAACTTTTTGATATAATTTTATAATAAAAGCGGATTATCAATGATTGGTGCAACGTAGTTTTATTGAAGTTGTAAAAGATAGACTCAGGATAATATAAATAAATTAACGAGATGGGCAAAAGAGAATGTATATTGGCATTGAAAGGATAAAAGAGTATTTTTTAGCAGTGTGAGAAACTTATCCTGATTTTGCAATGAAGATTTATAATCAATATGAAGATAAAAGTAATTTGAATTTATGGAGGTAGTAATGAATAAGATCACTTGCATTTGTTTAGGTGTTAGAGACATGGAAAAATCAATAAAGTTTTATAGAGATGGTTTAGGATATAAGACTGACTGTAAAGAAAATAATCCGCCAGTAATATTTTTTGATACGGCAGGGACAAAATTTGAACTATTTCCTTTGGAACAATTAGCAAAAGATATTGATGAAAATAATCCACCAGCGGGAAATGGATTTGTCGGAATTACATTAGCTTACAATGTTGAACATAAAGAAGATGTTGATAATGTTATTGAATTAGTACGAAATGCTGGGGGAAAAATTGTAAAAGAACCACAAGATGTTTTTTGGGGTGGTTATCATGCATATTTTGCTGATCCAGATGGATATTACTGGGAAGTTGCATGGGGTCCAAACTTTAAGTTTGATGAAAAGGGATTATTGAAATTTTAGTAGTTAATCTTGCTCAGGCGTGTCTTCGACATCAGCTTATTATAGACTTATAATCATGCTGTAACTAGTATTATATAGGCATTTGTTCTTTTAGTGATATAATTTACTTAACATATGTGGTTTGTTTGTAGGGAGTAAATTATGAAGAAGGTAATATGTGCATTAGCTGCGCTAGCTTTCATAGGTTCTATCAATATCGCCTCCGCAGATGACATGATGCGGTTTCGTCTTAATGGTAATTCTATTTATGATCAGCCTTATGGTGATCGAAATGAGTTTCCTTGTCCAGATAGACTTGGAAGTTGTACTATGACTGATGAGGATTATAGAAGCACTCGTAAAGGTCAATCGCTAGAGGTGTTTGATACTCTATATGAGGCTAAGCAACATTTGAACTTTAAACCGCAGTTGCCAAGTGGTTTAGAGAGATTACGTCCTGTACATGTATCCATTGTGGATCACGATGTATTACAAGTTGTGTATGCCTATCATGAGCTTTTAAAAGGAACATATTTTGACCGTGTAGATGATATGCCGAAGTATATTAAGTATCGCGTATCGACTCTATCTGGTAATATCGCAGGTGATTACAAGGATTATTTACCACAGAAGACGGATATTGTAAATGGTATGACGGTAACCTATCGAATGGTAGATGACTCCGTATACCTAGCATCATGGGAACATGAGGGACAGACCCATGTGTTCTTATTTAATGAGCCTATTTCTGTTGAGCGGGCTAGAGAAATGATTAACAGTGTAGGTACTAATTAAGTTTATTACTGTACTATCTTTTTAAGTCTGATTAGCTTATAATATACATATAAAGAGAGCCCATTAACGTGATTAGGGCGTTAGGCTCATCTAAAACTGAACAAAATTATGATGACGCCTAACGTGTTAGAGGACTGCACTCCTCTATACGTTAGGCGTTTATCGTTGTACTACTTAACTAGTGCAATGATAGTGACTACTGATAACAGAACTATGATAATTACATAGGTAACTTCATGATTTGTCATAGTATCACCTCCTCGCGGAGATGAACCTAACTCACGTCAGCGGACTCTCTTCGTAATAAGTATAGCAAAATACTCTTTACACAAATAGCGATATACAGTTCTCTTTGGTGTGTTTCATATTAAAAATAACGGAGTTTTTATGAACCTAAAAAATTACAAGATTTCAACATTGCCATATATAGAAAATGCTAGCAATGAGATAATGGAAAAGTACAATATAAAAGCGCAATATGAAACGGAACCGCCTCATGGAGATGCTATTTATTCTATTTCTATAAAGGGGGAAGCATTGCCGTTTTGGATTTATGGTAGGGATGTTACTTTCATAGGTAATAGCATGGTTATGGTCGAGTCTGTAAGATGCAAAACCTGGGATCCCATTGAAACCATTATTATTGATTTAGAGAATGAAGTGTATGCTAGTTTAAAGGAATGGTATACAGATATTTCATTTGTTAATAATCGAATAGAGTTTTCCAATCAAGTGGTAAAAATGGATAAACGAATTTTAAATAATTTTGAGAATTTAGAGTGGATAAGCTTTTAAGAGTGATTGCGTAGAGGATTTATTGACTACACTATAGTGAAGTGTTATTCTATATATGACAAGGGATGTCAATATGTGACATAGTCTCATATGAACGAAAAAATAGCAGGGTGGCAGCCCTGCTATTTTTATTGTGCTAGTTACTAACGAGAATGGGGTTATAGGACAAAACGTGTTGGTTTTATAGGCGATGGAGCCAGTAAATTACTGGCTCCATCGCTATTTTAAGTTCTTTTGATAAACT
>CABSJA010000043.1 GCA_902477915.1 uncultured Veillonella sp. | reverse complement strand
TATATGAAACACCATAGTTACCACGGTCACGAACAAATGCTTTATTTTGCATTTCATCTACACCATTGATAAAGGCATCCTCACGGTCGTTACCAACTTCAACAAAAGCACCGCCTAAGGCAGTATCAAAAGGTGTAGTAACCTCCATATTACGCTTTGAACCAGTATATGTACCGCGCAATTGAATTTCATCAATAGGTAAGTTCTTAGCCCAATGTGATGCATCGACGGCATCCATGCCCATAGGTAGCATCATAACGCGGGCAAAGATTGGCGCCTCTGTTTTAATATCTACAATGCCTGTAAATAACGCATCTTGATATACCGGTGTATTTTCCAAATCAGTAAAGATTAATTGACGCCCTTGGGGAGGAATGCTTAGCGAGTATAATGGTCTCGCATTTGGACTTTCATCTAAAGGATGCTCCAAATCCTTACGAGATAAATCGCGACCAGCAGCAAAATAATCTGGCGTTGCCACAGATTTAAGCTGTCTCATTACATGAACAGTATTAGGATATGCCGTTTGATTTTCTAGTACGATAGCAATCTTATGGGGTTGATCCATTTCATTTACGTGATAAAAATAAATGCGGCCATTCCCATTAATGGTACCAGCACTAAGTGTACCGCCTACTGGTCCTACATATTCAGGGCTATCTGATAATAGCAATGTATCCGTTTGAGAAACCAAGCTTGGTGGCAACGGAGAAAACTGAAAATATCCAATTGATTGTAAATCTATATCACGAGCCTCTACATGGCCTGTAAGCGCAGCCATGGCGGCCATGGCTGCAGCTACACAATATTTTGATTTATAAGAAAACATATATTAATACCTCTATATTTCTTCAAGCCCCATAGGGTCATACGTAAGTGCTAATGCTTCGATTTTCTTTAAACGATGGCCAATACCCGACTTGGATAATTCGCCATCCATCAATTCTTCTAGCTCTTTTAAGCTCGCTTCTGGATTGTCCCATCTCAATCTGGCTACAATCCTCAACTTGTCAGGCAATGCATCAATACCAATTTCTCTATCGATGATTCGAATTGCTTTTACCTGACGTACTGCAGCATCTACAACCTTTTGTAAATTGGCTGTCTCACAGTTTACTTGCCGATTGATTTGATTTCGCACAGTCTTCATAATGCGTACATTTTCAAACTCCATCAAGGCTGATTGAGCCCCCATAATCTGCAAGCAATTCGTTACTGCGTCGCCTTCTTTAAGGTATACCACATATTCTTCTTTACGCTCCGTCAATCCTGCATGAATGTGAAAGAACCGCAATACGTGAATAATTTCCTTTGCAAAATTCTCATTACCGGTCATAAACTCAAGATGATAATCACTTTGTGGCTTATTAACAGAGCCTCCACCTAAAAAGGCACCTCGTAAAAAGGCACGTCGTGCCTCCATGGATTTAAGCCAACTACGAGGGATTTGTTCGGTTACAGGCCATAAAGCAAGATCTTCTAAAGCCTGTCGCCCTTCTATGGATGGCTCCACAGATAGGGTGTACATATTTTTCTTACGCAAGTTAAGCCCTTGTCGTACTAATACATTGGTAGGCAATTCATATTGTTTCTTTAAAATGCCTAACAAGCGACGAGCTACTGCATTATTTGCAGTAGCTAATCTAATACCAACAGCGCCCTTCATCCCTAGAATGATAGATCCACCCATGCGCAATAAGCAAGACGCTTCAATTTTCATGGCCACATCTGCATCACTAGAGGATTCATATTGGCATAATTCATTTTTTACATCTTCAGCAAATGACATAGGTATCCCTTCTCATTAATGATCATCTCGTTGGAGATAATACTCTAAGATATGTGGTTCAGTATCCGATTGCATGGCGTGAACAATATCCATAATTACTTTACCCAACCGTTCTGGATCATGAACAGCTGGCTTTTTCGGACTAATTAAAGTAGCCCGAATCGTGCGAATCCCTTTAGCTTGTAGTTTCTTAGTATCTAATGCTACAGGCTCTGAACCTACGGCACTATATTGTTCTACCATTTGAATTGGTAGTGGACCATCGTTTGCCAGTACGGTATCTACAATACCTTCCCCACCATGAGCGATGAGTGCCTCCACATGATCACTAAGCGTATAACCTGAAGTTTCTCCAGGTTGAGTCATAACATTGGCAATATAAATTTTATTTGCCTTACTAGCACGTATATGAGATGCAATTTTATCAGTTAACAAGTTTGGAATGATACTTGTATATAAACTACCAGGTCCAAAAATGATGACATCTGCTTCATCGATAGCACGTAACGCAGCACCTTCCGGCTTTGGTTGCGCCGGTTCGCTATACATATGGCGAATGGTTTTACCAGAGTTTGGAATATTACTTTCACCTTCTACAATGGTACCATCTGTCATCTCAGCTACCAATTTAATGAACTCTGTAGATGAAGGAATTACACGACCGCGTACACGTAGTAATTTACTAGCTGCTTCAAGTGCTTCCTCCACATCGCCATCGTATACTTGAGCAAGTGCTGTAATAAAGAGATTGCCAAAACTATGACCAGATAGCTCATTTTCCCCTTCAAAGCGGTAGCGGAAAAGATTTTCCATAACCCCTTCTTGTTCTGCTAATGCGACCAAGCAGTTTCGTAAGTCACCAGGGGCAATCATTTTAAAATCTTCCCGTAAACGACCTGATGAACCACCATCGTCAGCTACTGTAACAATAGCTGATAAATTAGATGTGTGTGTTTTCAATCCACGCAATAGATTAGACAATCCTGTACCACCGCCGATAACAACGATTTTAGGACCTTTATCAAGTCGTATATTTTGGAAGATAATATCTGATACCTTACTATCAGGATTAGGCAATACAGCACGAATAATCGTTTTAATAACCTTACTAGTACCGATTAGCATTAGAACAGCGCCAATCGATAATATAACTGCACCCACAGCAATGAGCACATTATAATTGTAAAAGCCCGTCATATTATAAGAAAAGGCCAGTACAACATCTTCAAGAACGGCAAGCCATTGATAGTTAAACATCAATGATATGCCAATGATTAAAAGACCTACACCACAACTAAATAGGGCAAGCCAACGTTTTATATTTAGGCCCGGTATAAGCCACCGAAACCATCTTTTTCGCAACATAAGAACCCCTATCTAGTTACCAAGTGTTTTAATTTCATGAGGATTATAATCTTCTTCTACATTATTTTTCATCATATCTCGATGTTCTACAGAAACACGATACCCCTTTTCTAATAGATGGGAATATAATGCTTCTGCCATGGCCACAGATCTATGCATACCACCAGTACAACCTACAGCCACGATAAATTGAGATTTTCCTTCTTGCTCATAATTAGGCACAAGAAAATCTATGGTATCAAAGTATCGCTTTTTAAATTCCTCTGTAACCTCAAAGGAATGAATATATTCATTTACAGCTTTTACACGGCCTGTTTTATGACGGAAATCTGGAATATAGAATGGATTTGGTAAGAATCGAACATCCCAAACCATATCAGCATCTAAAGGGATTCCATATTTAAAACCAAAGCTCACTACTGTAATAGACATGCCATGACCTTCGTCTACTTGAGTAAAGCGAGTTTTTAAATACTCTTTCAAGCTAGCTGTCTTCATATTTGTTGTATCAATAATAAAGTCTGCTTTATGACGTACAGAATTTAAAATTTGACGCTCTTCTTTTAATCCTGTAGTAATCATTCCATCTGGAGCTAACGGATGGCTACGACGACTTTCTTTATATCGTCTAATTAAAGTCTCATCAGTAGCATCCATAAAGACGATTTCATAATCTACCTTCATTTCTCTCAATGTTTCAAGAGAGGAGGAAAGAGCTTCAAAGAATTCACCGCCCCGGATATCTACAACTAAAGCCACACGGTTTGTACGTTCCCCACCTTGTCGACAAATCTCACTTAACTTAGGAATAAGTACAGGCGGAATATTATCAATACATAGATAACCCATGTCCTCTAATGCTTGAAGAACCTGCGTTTTGCCGGCACCTGACATACCTGTAACAATTAATAAACGAAATGCTTCCATAGTTTTACTCCATTATAAAAGATTCTTTTCTATCCAGTGAGCTACACCATCTTCATTATGATGACCACATACCTCATGAGCCATAGCTTTTACATGTTCCGCAGCATTTGAAACAGCTACTGAATACCCCGTTTCACTGAGCATAGAAATATCATTTTCAGCATTACCAAAAGAAATTATATGTTCTAAACCAATGTTATTATCCATGGCTAATTGGGCTAATGCACGTCCTTTTGATACATTAGGGGCAGTGATTTCAAGAAAATCTCGTTGACTGCGTACCAATGTAACTTCATTACCAACTAAAGGCGTTAAGATATCAATAATTCGATCAATGCCCTCTTCTGTATCGATAGCAATAAGCTTATTAGGTTCCGAGGAAAGCGTATAGATTATATCGCCTAAAAACTCAGGTACAGCTCCAGTTTGCTGTTCATACCGATCAGATTGCCAATTTCTATGATGACATAATAAATGATCATCTACATACGATTGTATATGCCAATCATAGTGTTGACCGAGTTCAAAAATGCGATGTACTACATCGATAGGAACCGTTTGTTCGAATAGCTTATATCCCGTTTCTAACTCCTGAATTAATCCACCGGAAAATAAAATCATCGGTACATTACCAAGCTGTAATGCAGTACCAATTGGTTTTGCTGTCTGATACATGCGCCCCGTAGCAATAGTTATACTAATCCCCTTCTGCTGTAAACGCTGCAATACATTTACCGTATACTCAGAAACCGTATTATCGCTACGTACCAAGGTTTCATCACAATCTATGGCGACCATTTTTATATGAGAAAAAGAAGGATTCATTCTTACCTCCTTTACAAGAAAATCTAATACTCTTTATTATACCATTTATAGTGCTTATATAGATAGAATATGCAGTAATGCACTAACATAAAAATATTTGCACACCCCAATAACAGTATTTATAAATCATACAATTTATGACTTATAAATATAACAGCTAATAAATGTAATATCTAAAATTGTCTAACATTACCAAAATTGCATAATAAAGAGTATTCTATATCAATTTATTATAGGAATATATATTAATCATAAAAAAAGAGACTCCCGAAGGAGTCTCTTTTATATGGTTAACTATCAAATTAGAATTTGTAGTTAAGGTCTGCACGGTAGAAGTCGTTAAGATCGTTACCGGATTGAGTTTTCCAGTCGAAACCGTAGTAAGCGGACAAGCCAACGTTGTTTTGCAATGCATAGTCAACAGTTGCCAACCAACCTTTGGAATCAGCACCATATTTTTGGTTCCAAGTGGAATCAATGATAGGAGCGTTTTCTTTTTGGTTGAAGTATTGACCTTTAACACCCCAAGTACCTTGTTTTGCGATGTTGTAGTTACCATAACCAAGACCTGCAGTCCAAGCTTGAGAATGATCAACATGGGAATCTCTCAACCATTCGCCACCAACCCAAACTTTGTCGAAGTTAGCATCAGCGTTGAAGCCATAGATATTTTTGTAACCATTAGTGCTATCTTGGTTTACACGATCGTAGAAACCACCAACCATAGTGTGTTTACCTACTTTACCTTTTAAGCCAAGGTAAGTGTTAGTTACGTTTTGGTCTTTAGTCAAGCCAGCTGCTTCGCCGGATACCATGTAACCGTAAGCTGCTTGAGCCATAATTTTGTCGTTACCAGCGTTCAATTGAGCACCGTCGAAAGTACCGTCAAATGCTAAACCGCCACCGATAGTTTGGCCGAAACGACCAGCTTTCAAGGATACGCGTTCGCCGAATTTATGGTTTACATAAGCGCGGTCGATTGTTGCGTTGGAGTTACCACCGTTTTGGGAGTTACCCAATTCGAAGTTACCAGAAGCCAAACGAACAACTGCGTCAGTGCGATCGTTTACTTTTGCGTTGAATTGTACACGAGCACGAGCGTCGAATTTGGATTTAGCATGTTCAGCATCTTGGTAACGAAGACGAGCATCACCAGTAACTTTTACGTTACCTACGCGGTCTTCCAAGCGAGCTACACGAACGCCCAAGTTGTTCAATTCGTTGGAGAATTCATCAGCCAAACGGTTGATCATAGCTTGTTGTTCAGCGTTAGCGCGGTCTTGGTTAGCCATAGCTTTAGCTACCATTTGAGCCATTTCGTAACGAGTGATGTTATTTTGGCCTTTGAAAGTACCATCTGGGTAACCATTGATAACACCAGCGTTAGCCAATTGAGAAACTGCTTGGTATGCCCAAGAATCTGGAGTTACGTCGGAGAATGGGTTAGCTGCGAATGCAGTAGTTACACCCAATACTGCTGTTGCTGCAAAGATTGCTGCGAATTGTTTTTTCATAGTTGAATTCCTTCTTTCTGAAAAAAATAGAAAATAAAATGTTACAAGTCATAACATTCACATTCTACTCAGTTCTTCAGATTAAGAATCTTTGGGAGTGTCCACGTTTCCTCGCCACATTCTGTATCGAAGTTCTTCGTTTCATGTGTTTGTTATCTCTTGTACGGTGATATTAGCACAACCAAATTTTCGTGTAAACCCTTTTTTCTCAATTTCATTTTCATTATAAAAATTTTATAATTTAAAATGACCTCAAATTCAGATTTTATCTGGTTTTATAAGGTCTAATTTTTTTTAGTAAAAATATCAAATTTATCTTTTTTTCTACTAAATGAGATTTATTATCATATATATTATTAAGTATTACTAATTAATTGAACCTGTATTAATTAGCTAGCACCTATTTTATGCATAAATGGTTCATAAACACCTCATACAATATATTGTGTGACAGATTCATATATATACTAATCAAATTAATTTTTAAGGTTCACTATATATAGATTTATTTTACTATATATATACTATTATATACAAAAGAAAATATTACCGATTTATATACAACAAAAAAAGACTTCCGAAGAAGGCTTTTTTTGTTTGTGAGGGAATTAGAATTTGTAGTTTAATTCTGCACGGTAGAAATCGGAAAGATCGTTACCTTTTTGGTCTTTAGAGTTGAAACCATAACCAGCGGATAAGCCTACGTTATCTTGTACTGCGTAGTTTACGCTAGCCATATAACCTTTGTAACCATTAGATGTATTTGTTAAGTCATATGCTTGGTCCCAAGTGGAGCTTACGATTGGAGCGTTAGCTTTTTGGTTGAAGTATTGACCTTTCACATCCCATGTACCTTTTTTAGCGATGTCGTAGTTACCATAACCAACACCAGCTGTCCAAGCTTGGGAATCATTTACGTTGGAAGCTTTTAACCATTCACCACCAACCCAAACTTTATCTTTACGGAAGTCTGCATTGAAGCCGTATACGTCTTGGCCATCAGAGCTTACTGTGGAACCGTTATGGTTCAAGTTACCGCTAGATAATTTAGAGTAGAAACCACCAACTGTAGATTCTTGACCAACTTTACCTTTAACACCTACATAAGCTACGGAAGGATTATCGGATTTGGAGTTACCATCAGCAGCACCTGCCATCATGTAACCATAAGCACCTTGTACTTGAACTTTGTCATTACCTACGTTCAATTGAGCACCATCAAATGTATCATCGTACATTAAACCGCCACCAATTGTTTGTTGGAAACGACCACCTTTAGCAGATACTCTATTACCAAATTTGTGATCTACATAAGCACGATCGATTGTTGCATCAGCACCTTTTGTAGAATCACCGAATTCGTAATTACCTTTTACACGAACAACAGCTTCAGTTTTATCATTTACTTTACCGTTGAATTGAACACGTGCACGGCCATCTGTTAAGGATTTACTGTTATTTTTGTAAACGCCTTTATCTTCAGAACCTTGGTATCGGATACGAGCATCACCAGTTACTTTTACATTACCTACGCGGTCTTCCAAACGAGATACGCGAACGCCCAAGCTGTTCAACTCATTGGAGAACTCGTCAGCCAAGCGATTAATCATTGCTTGTTGTTCTGCATTAGCACGATCTTGGTTAGCCATTGCTTTAGCTACCATTTGAGCCATTTCATAACGAGTGATATTGTTTTGGCCTTTGAAAGTGCCATCTGGGTAACCATTAACGATACCAGATTGTGCTAATTGGGATACAGCTTGGTATGCCCAGCTATCTGGAGTTACATCGGAGAATGGGTTTGCAGCGAATGCTGTTGTTACACCTAATACTGCTGTTGCTGCAAAAATTGTTGCGAATTGTTTTTTCATAATGAATTCCTTCTTTCTTATAAATAAGAATTTATATTATCAGAAGACATTCACTGTATAAGTGGTATAACTATGAAAGAAATATTAGGAGTGTCCACGTTTCCTCGACTATATTTTCTATTACAGTCTCACCTCTTTATTAGTGGTGCCTTGCTGTGATTAGAATATATCACCGTCCAATTTTTTTGTAAAGCATTTTGTACAACTAAATTTTATGAAATTCCTTTCATGAATAAAAATGAGCTTATAAACATAGATTTTATCTGTATTTTTCAAAATTAAATTTTACACAATTTCATTTTATTTCTTAAAATTATGACAAAATCAGACACAAAATTCATAATTTTTAATTATTATATATAATATAAAATGCAAATATTAATATATTTTACTAATATATCTCTTTCAATACCTAATATTAAATAGAAAGAGCCTCCCCATAGTAACACTATAGGAAGGCTTTTATAAGCATTAAATTGCATAGGATACAAAACCTAATACGTGATCAACTGGAACAGGACCGATAAAGCGACTATCGCTAGAGTGATTTCGATTGTCCCCCATTACAAATACATGCCCTTCTGGAACAGTAACCGGTGTAGATCGTGTATAATTCATTATTGTATCTTTAGTATATGGTTCTTGTAATTGCTCACCATTGCGCCATACATGACCATCTTTAAACTCTAATACATCACCTGGACGACCAATAACGCGCTTAACCCATACATCATTTGTTTGAGCAGCCTTGTTAAAGACAGATGCATAGTTCATCAATGGTTCTTCTACATCATCTATCCAAGTACGTGCACGATTAACACGACTATCAATGATTACAATTTGTCCATAATTTGGCATTTCATTCATAATATGATGCCACTTCGTTACAATTAAATATTGACCATTATGTAGTGTATCCTCCATTGATTCACCAGATACCCGTGTTGGTTGAATCAAGAAGATATGGATTACCATAGCAATAACCAATGCTAATACAATGGCATAAATCCAATCTAATATTTCTTTTACTATTTTATTACTCATATTAACCCCTTAATGACCGTTTTTTGTAAATCTACCACCGAATACATCATGTACATCCTGAATCGTAATAAATGCCGATGGATCTACTTCATAAACAGTATTTTTTAACCTCATAATCTCAAGTCTTGTCACTACAGAATACAAAACATGTTTAGGTTGCTTTAAATAGCCCCCTTCACCATACATGATGGTAACACCACGATTTAGGTTCGCATTTAATGCATCTGCAATCTTTTTAGAATTCTCTGCATCTGTAATAATCATGACCCCTTTAGATTCATCAAGGCCTGTAATTGTAATATCAATCATCTTATAGGCAATGAAGTATGCAATCAAGGAGTACATAGCACTATTCCAACTATAAACAAAACCCGCTGCGCCGAGAATAATAAGATTCATGGCCATTACGATTTCACCTACAGAGAAGGTTGAACGTTTATCAAATATGATGGCTACGATTTCAGAGCCGTCCAAAGAACCACCGTTACGTATAATGAGGCCTACCCCAATACCTAAGATGATACCACCAAAGATAGATCCTAAAAATGGATCCGATGTAATCGGTGTGAAATCATGAGCAAAGGTTGAAAAAATAGCCATCCATACGATAGAGAACAGTGTAGAGAATGTAAAGTTTTTACCGTTAGCTCTATAGCCAATATACAAGAAAGGCAAGTTAAAGAGCACAACGAAAATACTGAAAGAAATTCCTGAAAGCTCTGCAGCCATCAAGGAAATACCAACTACACCACCATCGATGATGCTATTCGGTACTAAAAATAAATCTAAGCCTATGGTGTAAATTAAGGCCCCTAAAATCATCATTAAGCAACGCATAATAAAGTTTGACCAGTTATGCGTTGAAGTTTCATTTGTCATGCACTTCCCCTTTACCGTACAACTGCTCCATAGCATGTAATCGCTTTTCTTCTAACTCACTAGCGTCTATGATGTCCCCTTGTATATCGTTAGCAGCTTGACGTAACTGTTTTGTATACCGTAAGCCAATAACAAAGGCTGTTAAATCATCTACTGGCTCCGGTGGAAATTGCATAGATGTAGGGATAATCTTACGCCATCCTGTAGGAGGATTATATTTCCAATATAATTTACGAGCCTCCTCTGTGCTATGCGATTCATCAATTAAGCTAGTAGTGATTCTGTGATTTCGTCCAATTTGTTGAAGAGATGGATATAAATATTTATGATTTGTACCATTTCCACATACGATATGAACAATACCATAATATTCAGTTAATGTACGTTCAATTTCATCATTGAACTGTTTTGTCATAATAATTTTACGACACACCATAGTACCAGAAGGTGTTACAATTGCTACACCAGTTTTCTCATTGCCTGGATCTACGGCTAAAATGTATGTAGTATCAGTCATATAACTATCCTCGCTTTAAATACAGCAGTTATATTTTAACACAAAATAAAGGTCTTATGTAAAAAATTACATAAGACCTTTATTTAAAGTATATAAAACCAAAGTACTATTTTTTAATAAGCTGGCATTTTTGCCTTATCATTAAAGACAGGCATTTGAGTAATACGCAACTTAAGATGTACAGGACCAGATGAATATGTATCACCATCAACATATGCTTCTACATGAACCTTGCCATGTATAGTAGCAACACGTCTAATAGCAGTAAATAAATCATCCCCTGGTATAGTTCCAATATCACCAGATAAGGAGTCTGGAATTATGCCTTTCGCTCTCGCCTTTTCATTTACTTGCTTCAAGAATTGAAGCATAGCTGATTGAGCATTAGGCCCACCATCCATTACGGCAGAATGGATTACTTCTCCATTTTTATAAATAAATTGTTGTGGATATACCTGGATAATAGCCACTGCAGGTTCGCCAGCAATGATATTGCCAGCCGCTACAACTTGAACGACCATAGGTGTCTTTGCACTATTAAGCTTTTGTGTAGCCACCTCAATATTTTGACGCTCTACATATACAACAGCTTGCCCTTGATCTTCGATACCAAGGCGGCGTAGCACCAATTTATTGGTATCATCAATAATATTTTTGATGGCTGCTTGGCTATCTTCTTCACTTAACCCAGGTCGAACAACAGCTTGTGCCAACAATTGATCAACTTGGAAAAGAATAGTTCCTTCACGCAAATGAATAATGCCATTTTGCAATTGTTCTTGCGTTGCTTGTAAATCCTTAATATGAGCTTCCATCTTAGCTCTTGTAGCTTCTAAGTCAGCTAACTTTTTAGATACTTCATCATATGAGGCTTGAAGTGTTGCTAACTCGGCTGCAGTCGCATCTTTAGCAGCCTGCGCACTAGCCAACTCAGCCTTTGTTGCATCAACCTCTTTACGAATTTGCTCTATTTCAGCCATGCGTTCTGCTAATTCTTGCTTATTTTGCTCAAGCAATGCTTGACCTCGAATGAGCTCTTGTGTCTTAGCAGCCACCTCATCATTGAGTTGCTTCATATCTGCTCGCAACTGGTCCATTCCAAAGAGTGCTGTTCTTACACTTTGAGAAGTAATGGTTAATACCCCTACTGTAGCAGCAGCAACTAATAAACCTGTTACGATAGTAACAATAATCGATGTATGCTTAGGCCTTAATCCAAAGAGGGACATGCGACGCTTACCAACTTTGGTGCCTAACTTATCCCCCATGTAGGCAATAAGTCCACCCATAAGGGCGATAATAACTAATATTTTAACACCTACTAACATCGAGTCCCTCCTTTCCTAAGATTACACAATTATTTTGTTCAAAAATACCATATTTCGTAAGTCAAATTTATTTCTTTATACGCTAAGTTACTTGGATACACGCCAATTTAAATATAAACCGGCAATGATACCTAATGTATCTGGAATTAATGCAGCAAATACAGTCGGCAATGCCCCACCTTTACCTAATGCACCAGCAAATGTCATCACCCCATAGTAGATAAAGATGATTAAAATACTAATACCAAAGCCAATAGATGAGCTAGAGCGTTGTTTTTGAAGGCCTAATGGAGCACCTACAAGAGCAAATACAAAGCTAGCTAATGGAATTGTAAAACGTTGGTACATTTCCATTTCTAGTTTATTTGCATTCGTATACGCCGCCTTATACGCTTTAATTTGATGACGTAATTCCTTGATTGTTAATTCTTCTGGTTTACGTTGATCTTGTTGAATATCCTTTGGTGCAGATTTAATTGGCAAGGACTGCTCCTTAAATTTCATAGTACGTTCTACACCATCACCGGCGGAAATATCATAAATGATGCCGTTTTGCATCACCCAATATTGACCATTCCAAACGGCAGTATCTGCATTTTCAACCTGTTGTAACTTGCCACCTTCACCAAATTGTTGCACCGTAATCATACTTAACTGTTTAGTCTCTGCATTGTAGCTTTTAGCATACATCAATGTACCCAAATCATTACCATTCATTGTTTTTAAAACGATATGATTTTGTGTTTGAGGTGATGCATTTTTCATAATCTGTTCACGCACAATCGTTTGATACATATTATTTGTACGTGGTACAACAAATTCATTAAATGCGACAGCCCCAATTGAGATGATGAGAGCGATGATGTATACCGGCATCGCTAAACGTAAAAAGCTAAGGCCACCGGCACGCATAACAACAATTTCACTGGTGCTACTCAAACGACTAAATGTCATAAGAGAAGCCAATAAAACTGACATAGGGAATGTTAAGATAACAATGCTTGGTAAAGCCAATACAAAGGCTTTCATAACAAGCAATAATGGAGCCCCATATTCAGTAATATATTGAGCAATTCTAAACAATGTGCCCGTACCAATAAAGATGCTGGTAAAAGCAAATACCCCAAATAGGAACGGGCCTACAAAGGCTTTTAGTATATATTTATCTAATAATCTCATAGTCCCCTCCTATAATCTAAAGTTATCCCCTAAGTAATGCTCACGAGCAATTGGATTGTTCGCGATTTCTTCAGGGGTACCTTCTAGGAGGATTTTACCACTACTCAAAATATACGCCTTGTCTACAATCCCCAATGTTTCACGTACATTGTGGTCTGTAATCAAGATGCCAATACCTCGATTTTTAACATGTAAAATAATTTGTTGAATGTCAGCAACCGCTATAGGATCGACACCAGCAAAAGGTTCATCGAGAAGAATAAAATTCGGTTCTAATGCAAGGCAACGAGCGATTTCTACACGACGGCGTTCACCACCAGATAGCTGCATCCCCATACGCTCCCGAACATGACCAATATGAAATTCTTCAATGAGGGATTCCACTATAGCTTCAATTTCATCAGATTTCTTTGATGTTGTTTGTAACATTGCACGAATATTATCCTCAACGGTCATAGAACGAAAGATTGATGCCTCTTGTGGAAGATACCCAATACCTTCAGCAGCGCGTTTATACATTGGAATATTCGTAATATCCTTGCCATCAACGGTAATGATACCAGAACTAGGTCGTTCAATGCCTACAATCATATAGAATGATGTAGTTTTCCCTGCCCCATTAGGACCTAGGAGCCCAACGACTTGCCCCTTATCAACGCGTAGACTAACCCCGTCTACTACATTGCGCCCGTTAAAGGTTTTGACTAAGTTTTTGGTTTCTATATACATATTTAATCCTTATTGATTTGGAACAATGATAAGTGTACTACGGCCACCTAATGTTTCAGCAGAATCATCGGCAAGACGGATTTTAAGCTCTGGTGCATTGAGCACATTACCGTTTTGAACAGCATGAGCAGAACCAGATAAAAGTACAACGCCATCATTTTGATTTGGTGTTTGTGTATAGGTAGCACGTTCTGCAGAGCCAGATACATTTCGTTCTGGGTTAGAGAATGTCACATCCCCTTGTGCCACTGCACGAATTTCTTTTAGCCAACCTTCTACTTGATTACCTGTCAATGTAGTACCTTCTGCAATCAAGCGAGCGTTACCAGATACAAGGCCATATTCTGTATCTGTATTGTATTCAACTTTATCACCGAAAATTTGACGATCACTACGTTGTAAATGAACACCACCATCAGCAATGAACTTATTGTTATTGTAGCTATGCACTGATTGAGCAGACATAGCCATATCAGAACCAATCATGGATACGCCACCATCAAGGTTTGCTTCTTGAGTTTTTGTGTTGTACCAACCATTAGCACCAGTCATTGTTTTATCAGCTTGTGTAATTACCACATTACCATTTGCATCAGCACGCCCTGTATTGCCATCATAAGATAATGTATCCGCGCTAATAGTCAAAGGATCATTTGCGGCCCAAGCTGTAACAGATGCAGTCATAAGCATAGCTAAGATAGCCATACCAATCTGTTTTTTCTTATTCATTATATTTCCTCGCATTACTTCTTCGTTAACTTCGCATTACCAATAGCTTTAATTTTCTTCAAGGACATGTTGCCTTCAAGTTTATCACCAGTTAATGTTATATCTTTACTGTTATAAGTAAAAGCAGATTTAGATGTCAACGTTTTTGTTTTATTATCAAAATGAAGTGCATCGGTTTTAAACTCAGCACCATCAGTATTAGTGGCGGTAACGCCTTGATCAATATCGAGGGAATTACGATCGCCTGTCAATACGGCATGAGGTGCTGTAATTGTTGTCGTAACATCATCTTGATAGAAAAGACCTTTTAAATTAGTCAGGACAATAGCTTTTGTACGTGGGTCATATTCAATCTTTTCAGCTGATAAAGCCCACACTAGCTTGCCATCTTTTTCCTCTTGTAAGTCAGCTCCTTGGAAGTTAACAAGTTGTCCATTCTGATTTTGAGTGGTACTAACATCACCAGAGTCTTTCATAATATATACGATAAGACCAATCAGAGCCAACACTATAGCGGCCACAATGGCAATTAATTTTTTATTGTTTTTCATGTGCCCTCTCCCGTGCAGCTACCTTCTTATCATAATCAATAATTTGATCCATCTTAGTCATCCAACGATGTTGGAACCATAGCCACTCATCTGGATGTTCCTTAATAAATTCTTCCGTAACGCGTACACATTCTTCAGTCAAACGGTACATATCTACATCTTCATCACCTGTATCAACATAATGTAAGGCTGGTAAAATATGTACAATATGACCACCTTCAGGCTTACGAGATGCAAAAATTGGAACTACTGGAGAGCCAAATTTTTTTGCAAATGTAGCTGGTCCTATGACCGCTGAAGAGTCCTGCCCCAAAAACGGAACAGGTAAACCATTAATATAACCATCTTGGTCAGCTAAAAAACCAAGTAATTTTTTCTTTTTTAAAGCCTTAGCAGCAGAAACGATTTCGTTGCCACCACTAGCA
>CABSJA010000042.1 GCA_902477915.1 uncultured Veillonella sp. | reverse complement strand
AAACGCTTTGCCACCTGACGAATTGCTTCTTTTTTAGGTACCCCTGTATCTACAAGGGCTTGTACAGCATCTAAATATGATACTGGTTCATCCGAAACTTCACTAGTATCAGACTCTACTGTATCAGCACCACCTACAATGAGGACGAATTCCCCTTTATAGGTGAGTTGTTCCAAATCATTTACAAGGCTCTCTAAATCGGTGCGTACAAAGGTTTCAAACTTCTTTGTCAATTCCCTTGCCACCGTGATAGATCGATTGCCAAAGGCTTCATACATATCTTGTAAGACCTCTTGTAATCGATGAGGTGCTTCGTAAAACATCAAAGTTCCCGTTACTTGTGAAAGTCGTTGTAGTTCTTCAATACGATGTTTACCCCGTTTAGGTAAGAATCCGGCAAAAGCAAAGGATTTAGTATCTAAGCCTGATGCAATAAGCGCTGTTAATGCCGCATTTGCTCCGGGTAATGGCACTACTGTTATACCTTCTTCAATAGCTTTTGTTACTAGGTCAGCCCCTGGATCAGATATAGCCGGCATGCCTGCATCACTAACGCAAGCAATAGACTGTCCCTCTAATAAAAGCTCAATAATATAAGCACCTTTTTCCTCCTTATTATGTTCATGATAAGAAATCAAAGGCTTCTTAATGTCAAAATGTTTTAATAATATGCCTGTATGGCGCGTATCTTCGGCAGCAATAGCATCTACTTCACCTAAGATACGAACTGCCCGATACGTCATATCTTCTAAATTACCTATTGGTGTAGGCACCAAGTATAAGGTGCCCCATTCGTTATCGTTCATACCAAGAGGACACCTCCTTTGTGTACACATTAGGTTTCTCATAAACGATGAGTGGCGGTTCTAATACAAGGCCAGCTTGACCTTGATAGAGAGCCTCTATTAGCACGAGTTTCGCCGGCTTATCTACCATGCCGTGAATAAAGCGAATGCGCTTAGCTTGAAAGTTAGCTGCTTCCAGTTCATGTAGCACATATTGGAGGCGACTAGCGCTATAAATCATCCACAAGCGACCTTTACACTTAATAAAGGACCGCACTGCATTCAGAACCTCCTGTAACGATGTATGTTCATCATGAAGAGCTACAGCTCTTTCATCAGAAGTGGGCTTTGCCCCACTTCCACAATCATAAAAAGGGGGATTTACAATAACACCATCAAATGGTTTGTCCTGTACATCGCGATACGATATGTGCCGATAATCGCTACATACCATAGTTACCACATCTTGTTTGTGATTGTGAGCTACACTGCGCTGAGCTAACTCGATAAGAGTTTTATTAATATCAATACCCGTTATATGACCCGCTCCTAGGGATGTGCCTATAAGTGGCATAACACCTGTTCCCGTACCAAGGTCAACATAGGAATGCCGATCATTGAACTGGCAAAAGTGAATGAGTGCAATGGCATCAAAGGAAAAGCGAAACATATCCGTCCGTTGATAAATCTGTAAGCCATCTATAATTAAATCATCAAGTCGTTCTTGATCATTCATCAGGCAATGCCACCTCGGACCATTTCAAATCAATGGTGCGACCTGCTTCAAGCTGTACCTTTACAGTATGCTTGTGATGATTTACCTTCAAGACCTTACCAATGCCTTCATCGGTCACGACCTCCTTACCAATACCTGGAGGAGCCACATCTTGAGGGGCTTGAGGACGTTCCTTCTTCACATATAGGTCGCCACCTTTTTTATACAAATCATCTTCGTAATTGAGGCAGCACATCAAACGACCACAAACACCAGAAATCTTCGTAGGGTTTAGGCTCAAGTTTTGATCCTTAGCCATTCGAATCGATACAGGTGTGAAGTCACCTAAGAAGTTAGAGCAACATAAAGGTCGACCACAAGCGCCGATACCATTTAAAACCTTAGCCTCATCGCGGACGCCTACTTGACGCAACTCGATGCGCGTTCTAAATACTGTGGCTAAATCTTTAACAAGCTCACGGAAGTCAATACGACCATCAGCGGTAAAGAAAAATATAATCTTATTCATATCAAATGTATATTCCACATTGATAAGTTTCATAGGTAACTTCCGTTTTTCGATTTTTTCGAGACAAATATCAAAGGCTTTTTCTTCGCGCTCTTTATTCTTCTCAATTTGTTTTAAGTCCTTTGGTGTCGCCTTTCTAATAACTGGCTTAACAGGAGCTACAACAGTATCTTCAAAGACCTCTTTTGGTCCTATCACAACTATACCGTATTCAACGCCACGTGCCGTTTCAACGATAACCCCATCACCAACGGATAGTTCTAATTGTTCAGGCAGAAAATAATAAATCTTCCCAGCCTTTTTAAAGCGTACGCCAACTATGGTTAGCATTTAATCCTCCTCCCGAGCATCATGAAGGGCGATACTAAGACCGTCCACCACGAGAGCGGTTTTTATATGTAAACGCAAAGCCCGTTCTGCTTGCAATGTTTCAGTAATAACCTTAGCCAATGCTTGCATAGACCAGCGCGGTAATAATCGTAATAATTGAGTTTTGTACATAGGTACTTGTAATTGTCCATCTTGTGCACCCATCTTAAGAGCCATCATATCTCTACTTACAAGGCGCAACCAGTGCATCAACTCTGTTAGGCTTTCACGAGGCAAATTTTCACAAGCTAAGGAAATCATAGAAAACCAGCGCATTTCAAAGGCGAGGATGTCCATTACCTTAACCGCTAACTCAAGCATTTCAATGCGACCTTGAGTTGCTAATTTCTCTACTAACTGCGGATTACCATGACCAGCTAATAAAGCTTGTTCAATATCACCTGTGATGCCACGCGCCACGAGGGCCTTGCGAATTGTATCTACATCAACACTGTTAAAGCCTACGCCCATACATCTTGAAATGATGGTTGGTAATACAGTATTAATCTTGTTCGTAATAATAATGAAATATACCTGCTCAGGCGGTTCTTCAATGGTTTTAAGCATAGCATTTGCCATGACTGCATTGGCCGTGTGAAAGTCCTCCACGATGACAACGCGGTTACCATTGCCCGCTACTGACAGATGATCTTGCAATAATGAATACCACTGCTCTACCTTTAGTGTCGTCTTCATAGGACGAATCCAAAAGGCATCCCCCTTATCCATATAGATAGGTAAACCTTCTGCTTCGATACGTTTTTCCGTCTCACCATTGGCAAGACGTGCTTCTTTTACATCTGCTAAATACGCTTCTCCCTTTGGTTGAGAAAATACTTGGCGTCCCAACAATAGAGACGCTAGACCTATGGCCATATCTAGCTTACCAAGACCTGCTTCACCATAAAACAAAAGGCTATGCGGTAATGCATTACGACTTACAAGTTCCGATAGGTGTGCCTTGATCGAATCTTGACCAATTATAGAATCAAAATATGTCATAGCCCCTCCTATCAATACATGCTCAATATTAATATTATATAAGAAAAAGGCGACTTTTAAAAGAGTCGCCCTATCCTAAGGTAGTAGATTTACTACTGCTTGATATACATCGTTATGAATATCTTCTATGGTACGTAACCCATATTGACCAGCACCATCTTTAATAGCACATGGAATACGGTGCCATTGATAGCGTTCTACTAGCTCTTCATAAGCATCGTGAACAGCTACTAAATACTGGTGATTTCCTTCATGAATATCCCCTGTATTACCTCCCGTTTTACCAGTGCGCTCTGCCATAAGGGCTTCACTCACTTCAAGAGGCATATCTAAGAGACATACTGCATCAGGTGTAGGCAAGCCAAATTTATTAAACTCAAAGTCTTCAAGCCAATCTAAAAATGCAGTACGTTCCTTCTGATCGTCGTATTTTACCATTTGGTGCACCATATTAGATGTCGTATAACGATCTGCAATGATGATGCCCCCATTTTTATAGAACTGTTCCCAATCAGTTCTAAAGGAAGCAAAGCGATCGATAGCGTACATGGAGCTTGCCACATAAGGATTTACATCATGCACATCTTTGCCAAATTCTCCAGCTAGATACATTTTTATAGGCATAGCAGCACCGCTATCATAATTCGGAAAACTTACAGATTTAACTGCATGACCTTCCTTGGTTAATCGCTCTACTAATAGTTTAGTTTGTGTAGCCTTACCGCTGCCATCTCCACCTTCTAGTATGATTAAAGTCCCCATAATTACTCCTGTAACACCCAAATTGTTTCCAATGTCATATCATCAGCCCCATTCGGTACATAACCTAGAGCCTTACGATTCTCTATATATTGTAACACAGACTCACTAATCACTTCACCTACTGCTACACAAGGAATCCCTGGAGGATAATAAGCAATTGTCTCTCCTGCTATACGATGAAGTGCGTCTTGTAACCGTACTTGCTCCCGATTGGCATACATAGCATTACGAGGCGTTACTCTTACAATAGGCTCAGGCAATAAAGCTGAATCTTTGCTAAGGTTTTGCAAATTCTCATCCTTCGTATCATTTGATTCATGAGATGTACTTAACACCGTATCGCTGATAGACCGTACAGCTTGAATAAGAGCCGTTATTGACTCTTTTGTATCGCCAATGGTAATGAGTACTAGTACATGATGAGCTTGTACTAACTCCACCTCAATACGATGTTCTCGTAACATCCGTTCAAATGCAACACCTGTAAGACCTAGTTCTTTAGCATCGATGAGTACCTTGGTACAGTCATAGTTTACCACTCGATCTTCTATGTCTCTGTATTCCATAGTAGTAATACCGGAAATCTTATGTAATTCACTACGTAAATATAAGCTCAATTCCACGGTTCGACTAACGAGGTCTTCACCTACTGTAGCCAATTGATGGCGCGCCATATCTAAGGATGCCAAAAAGATATAATTTGGGCTCGTACTTTGTAACATTTGATGCATTTGTGTAATGCGGCGTTTATTAATTCTTTCACCTTGCCCTAATAACCAAGATGTTTGTGTTAATGAGCCTACCGATTTATGCGTACTCTGTGCCACTAAGTCTGCACCTGCTGCAATGGCCTCGATAGGTAAATTTTTTGAAAATGGTAAATGAGGACCGTGCGCTTCATCAACAAGAACAATCACTCCTCGTTTATGTGCTTCTTTTACGATATTTACAATATCGACACCTACACCATAGTAATTTGGATACACTAAGAGAATCGCCTTTGCTTCTGGATTTGCATCCATGGTTTTAACAGCATCGTTCAACGATACACCTAAGGGAATGCCCCAACGCTCATCGAATTGGCAATCCATATAGACCGGTTTAGCACCAGATAACACAAGGCCACTAATAACGGAACGATGTGCTTCTCGAGGAATGATAATCGTTTCATCAGGACCTACAGTGCCCATAATCATCGCTTCAATCAAAGCAGTAGTACCATTAATGGAGAACCAACAATAATCAGCTCCATATAACTGGGCTGTTAAGTCTTGAGCCTCTTTTAATTCACCTTCAGGTTCATGTAAATCATCTAAGGCATACATAACACCTAGGTCATATGGTAATGCCGGTCCCATCCAGTCTTTTAGTAGTTGAGGTGCTTCTACACCAATCTTATGGCCTGGTGTATGAAAAGGCACAAAATGTTGTTTTTTATATGATTCTAAGGCCTCTACAAAAGGCATTCTTTCTTGATTACTCATATTTACCTCGTAAAAAAGGCATGAATCTCAATGAGACTCATGCCCTTATGCATGTTATTTATCGTTGCGGACGACGCTTAGGATTGAATTGATTCATCCCTTTATCGATGCCCACCTCTAAAGTACCTAAGACTGCTTTCACAGTATCCTTGATACCTTTTTGTACCTTCTCTTGTGATTCTTCACTAAATGGTGCTAACACATGATCAATGACAGTCCATTGTGGTAATGGACGGCCAATGCCTACACGGAAACGTGGAAAGTTTTCAGTGCCTATATGGGAAATCAAGGATTTAATCCCATTATGACCACCAGAACTACCATTTGGTCGAATACGTAATTTGCCTACCGGTAAATCCATATCATCATAAATACAGTACACATCAGATGGGTCAATCTTATAATACCGCATCAACGGACCGACAGACTCACCACTGGCATTCATAAATGTTTGTGGCTTTACAAGCAATACCTTCTCACCATCTACAGTAATACTGCACACCTCTGCACGTTGTTCCTCTTTCCAAGGCGTGTGAGATACGGTATCTGCAATGGCATCGATAACCATAAATCCAATATTATGTTTTGTCGCTTCATATTGCTTGCCTGGATTACCAAGGCCTACTACTAATTTCAAGAATCACCTATTATTTATCAAATAAATTACTTACTGAAACTTCATGAAAGATACGCATAATTGCTTCGCCCAATAATGGAGCTACAGATAATTGCGTTACATTGTCTAATTTGCAATTTTCTGGTAATGGCATTGTGTTTGTTACGATAAGCTCTTTAATGTTAGAGTTTGCAATGCGTTCACTTGCTGGATCTGTTAATACAGCATGGGTAACAGCAGCCATAACAGATTTTGCACCAAATTCTTCTAATGCTTTAGCGCCTTCTACAAGGGAACCTGCTGTATCTACAATATCGTCAACGATGATGCAGTTTTTACCTTTTACATCGCCAATAAGATTCATAACTTTAGCTACGCCTGGTTCAGGACGTTTTTTCTCGATAATTGCGATTGGCGCACCGATGCGGTCAGCCAAATCACGAGCACGAGTTACACCGCCAAGGTCTGGAGATACAACAATCACATCTTCAAGATTTTTTTCATTAATGTATTTAGCCAAAATAGAAGCACCATATAAATGATCTACTGGCACATCAAAGAAGCCTTGAATTTGACCTGCATGTAAGTCAATTGTTACAAGACGTGTAATACCAGATGTTTGCATCAAGTTTGCTACTAATTTTGCTGTGATTGGTTCACGGCCACGAGTCTTACGGTCTTGGCGAGCATAGCCATAGTAAGGAACTACAGCCGTAATATGACGTGCAGAAGCGCGTTTTAACGCATCAGCCATAACCATTAATTCCATCAAATTGTCGTTTACAGGATAGCTAGTTGGTTGAATGATAAATACATCTTTGCCACGTACGCTTTCATCAATCATAATTTGTACTTCGCCATTATTAAAGCGACCTACAAACGCTTCACCTAAAGGCAAACCTAAATAATCACAAATTTCCTTTGCCAATGCAGGATTCGCATTACCTGTGAAAATTTTAAGTTTTTTGCCGTCTTCAAATGCCATTTTGTTACCCTTTCATTTGTTCCTATACTGGTTACTTATCCATAATCATCCATTACAGATACACACTATTGCCTTTTTATTGTATACTATTTTGCCCTAATTGTGTTAAAAAATTATAATATTTTTTTATTTCTTTTTGAAAGTATCATCAGTTACCCAATTTTCTTTCACAATTTGCTTGCTACGGCCTACGGCTAACGCCTTATCTGGTACATTTTTAGTAATGGTAGAACCTGCACCTACATAGCTATAATTACCTACTGTTACAGGAGCTACTAAATTACTATTACAGCCTACAAAAGCACCATCGCCAATTGTCGTACGATGTTTAACTTTACCATCATAGTTTACAGTAATCGTACCGCAGCCAATATTAACACCAGAGCCTACGTCGCTGTCGCCGATATAGGAAAGATGTGGGAACTTAGTACCTTCCCCAACATTGGAGTTTTTAACCTCTACGAAGTTACCTACATGAACCTTATTACCAAGTACGGTATTAGGGCGCAAGTGAACATATGGACCTACATCTACACCGTCTTTTACTTCGCAGTCATGACCATATGTGAAGTGGATAATCGTATCATTACCTACTTTTACATTCGTCAAACGAGTATGTGGACCAATTTCACAGCGCTCACCAATGACAGTATTTCCTTCGAGGATTGTACCAGGGTGCAAGATTGTATCAGCCCCTATTGTTACCTCTGGAGCTACATAGGTATTAGCAGGATCAACAATTGTTACACCAGCTGTCATTAGCTCAACATTTTTACGATGTTTCAAAATAGCTTCGGCTTCCGCTAATTGCAAGCGAGAGTTTACGCCTAGAGACTCTTCAAAGTCCTTTGTCATATATGCGCTTACCTTGTCGCCACCATTTACAAGAATACCAACTACATCTGTGATATACAATTCACCTTGTGCATTATCATCAGATAATTGGTCTAAGCAAGGCCATAATTTTTTACTATCAAAAGCATACATGCCTGTATTAACTTCTTGAACAGCTAATTCCTCTGGTTTACCATCTTTTTGCTCTACAATGCGAACTACAGAACCTTCTTCATTGCGGATAATACGACCATAACCTGTTGGATTCGGCATATGAGCTGTTAAAATTGTCGCTGCTGCACCAGAATTTTTATGTTCTTCTAACAGTGCTTCTAAACTTTCTTTTGTAACAAGTGGTGTATCGCCACAAAGTAATAAGATAGTACCATCATAATCGCCAAGTACTGGTTGAGCCATTTTTACAGCATGACCTGTACCATTTTGCTCTTCTTGACGAACAAATTCAGCGCGGTCCCCCAAGTAATTATGTACCGCATCACCGCCAAAGCCTACGATAACCACATCGCGATTTGTACCGATAGACTGAACCGTTTCAAGAACGCGCTCTACCATCGCCTTACCACCAACCTTGTGCAATACCTTTGGCAATTTAGACTTCATGCGCGTGCCCTTACCAGCAGCTAAAATAAGGCTTGCAATATTCATAGTAATCTCCTATCTGTTATCTCTCATATATCTGACTTTTTAATAGTACTTACATCATATTAGCCCATTATCCAATATGCAATCTAAAGTCATTATATCTAACTATAATGTATCTAATATTAATTGTTTATTCTTCATCAAATACTGGTTCTATGTTAATTTTCTTTGTATTTTCATCAATACCATAGAACGTAAATAATGATTCATAATCATCGATTAATTTTGGATTTGGCTCTGCCGTTGCTACAAGAACACCGGTCCCAACAACGACACCACTCATTTCTAAAACAAGTTCTTTAAGACCTTTTGCAGTGCCCCCTGCTTTCATAAAATCATCGATAATTAAAACCCTAGCATTTGGAGGAATAGCTCTCTTCGTAAGCGTCATCGTTTGAATACGACCAGAAGATCCTGTTACATAGTTAATACTAATAGCGGACCCTTCTGTCACCTTACTATCGCGACGAGCAATGACGAGAGGTTTGTTGAAAGCTCGTGCTACCATAACAGCTAAAGGAATCCCCTTCGTTTCAACGGTCAAAATATAATCAGGGTTGCTGTCCATAAAACGGGTCATAATGATTTCTCCAAGGCGTGTCATTACATGCCAATCATATAAAATATCAGACATGTAAATAAACCCACCAGGAATGATACGGTCTGGCTCCATCAAGCGAGTTTGCACATCTCGTAGAATATCATTAGCTTGAGCACCCTTACGATGAGGAATGAAACGCACGCCTCCTGCTACGCCAGCTACAGTTTCTAATGTACCAAGCTGAAAATGCTCCATAGACTGTCTCACACAGGTTAAGTCTTCACTAACCGTAGACTTTGCCATACCAAAGAAGTCACAGAAATAATTTAAAGGAATCAATTTTTGCGGTGAATCAACTAACAATTTTGTCATTGCCACCATGCGTTCCACGCGCCGTACTTTATCCATAGAATTTCCTTTACCATTCATCATATAACTATTAATTACACTCATGTAACAAATGTCATGAGTTATTTCAAATATATCTATGTTTATTATACCATAATTTCCGAATATTCGAGGTTATAGAAACACTATAATTCGGCAAAATAAAAACTCTCTAGTCCTCATATAACACTGTAATTTTAGACCTTATAGTCTATTACACTATTATATGTACTAGAGAGTTTTTATTATAAAACGTAAACCTTCACAGTTTGACGACCAAACTGCAATGCTTCAGAACGAGAATCATAAGCTAAGTCAATTCTATGACCTTTAATAGCGCCACCAACATCATCAGCTACAGCATAACCATAACCTTCAATGTATAATCGCGTACCTAATGGAATTAATTTTGGATCTACAGATACGATGCCCTTCTTTAAGCGACTACCTGTAGCCGTATAATTACCATTGCCAGGATCTTGAGCAGAATAAGCACTAGCTTGCATAGTTAAAACTCGAGAGTATTTATTTGGCACCCCATTATGACTTAATTCTGTACCATGTCCACCATAACGAGTCTCCATCTTTTCTAAAGCATTCATCGTGCTAGGACCAACGCGACCATCTACAGCGAGTCCCTTTGACTTTTGAAATTTCCGTACAGCTTGTTCCGTATTATGACCGTAAATACCATCAACAGAATCATGTAAAAAACCTTGATGCTTTAACATGGTTTGCACCTTGCTAACATGGTGCCCCCGTTGTCCCCGATCAATCGTTTTTGCCAATGATACGGAAGATACCATTGTAGTCATACAAACAAGCGTACATGCGATAATTATTTTCTTAACCATATACACCTCACCTTACATCAGTAGTATACTATACAGTTTTAAATAATCTATAAACCATTTTGACATAGCAATACAAAAAATGCATATATAATGCACATTATTAACTATATCTCAAATCTAGTACTACATATATAGCATAGAAATATAGTATAGCAATGAAAAATCTCCATTATAGTCTGCCCAATCAAGTAAAGTTTTTACGTTTTGATTATATAGACAGTCAATAATGGAGACTTTTATAATAACTATTTAATTTTAACAGTTATGATATACACCTATATGGCATTCCTTACGCTTAGCACCAATAATGCGTAAGTAAGTATAGCCAATAACAGCAGAAATGATGGAACCGATTAATACGCCACCTTTAGCCATCTCTTGAGCATGACCTGGATCAAAAGCTAAAACGGAAACAAATATACTCATAGTAAAACCAATACCACATACAATGGATGTACCATAAATAAATTTCCAGTTAGCTTCTGCTGGCATAGGTACAATACCTAACTTAATCATCCCAAACATAGCACCAAAGATACCGATTTGTTTACCTAAAATAAGGCCTAGTGCAACACCTAAAACAACAGGATGTGTTAAATCTGCTACACCGAATCCAGCAAGACTTACACCGGCATTAAAGAAAGCAAAAATAGGAACAATCACAAAGCTTACCCAGTTAGATAAATAATGTTCCCAATGTTGCATTGGTCTAACATATTTACGACCAATCTTACCCCGTTCAGGAATTGTCATCGCCAAGATTACACCAGCCATAGTAGCATGTAATCCAGACCGAAGAATACAATACCATAAAATTAAACCAAGAATGATATAAGATAAAGATCTAACGTAACCAGACCGATTACAGTAAATCAATAAGCCCGTTACAATAACAGCACCTACTAGATAAAAAAGATTAAGATTCGATGCATAAAAAATAGCAATAACAATGATGGCAATTAAGTCATCAATAACCGCTAAGGCGGTCAAAAACACCTTCATAGAGTTAGGAACTCTAGAACCCAAAGCAGTTATAACACCTATAGCAAAAGCAATGTCAGTCGCGGTTGGAATAGCCCAACCATGAACATACACTTCACTAGAACCAGCAATAAGATAGTAAATAATAGCAGGTACCAACACACCAAATAATGCAGCAACACCTGGCATAATACGCTTAGCATTCGTATTAAGTTCACCACTTACTAATTCACGCTTTACTTCTAACCCAACAAAGAGGAAGAAAATTGCCATTAGTGCATCATTAACCCACTCCATCGTTGTTAATGGACCTAGCTTTAAATTAACAAGTGACATATACTGTGTCGTTAATGGAGAGTTTGCTACGATTAATGCAATAAGTGTAGCTCCTAGTAGAACAGCAGTCGCCGAACCAGGAGAACGTAAAAATACAAATATCCGTTCCATATGATTCCTTCCTAATATAATACGTTCATTATTTATGCTTAAAAGTTCTTATTTTATATGCCAAAATTAAGACTATAGCACCTAATAAACCAGAAATAATAGAACCTATAAAGATACCAATTTTAGACATTTCTTGATTGACACCAGGTGGAAATGCCAATGTAGCTACAAATAAGCTCATAGTAAAACCAATACCACAAACGATAGCAGTACCATAAACCTCTGGCCATGTTGTATTAGTAGGCATTTTGATAATCTTAGATTTAACCAGAACGAAAACTGCAGAGAAAATACCAAACTGTTTACCTAAAATAAGGCCTAATGAAACGCCTAGTACAACAGGATGGAATAAGTGATCTACTGAAACATCAGCAAAGGATACCCCTGCATTTAAGAAACTAAATAAAGGAATAATTAAAAAATTAACCCAATGCTTCAGTTTATCTGCCCATTTATGCATAGGATATACTGTTTCACCGTCAAGTTTACCTGTTGCAGGAATCGTCATAGCTAAGACAACCCCAGCAATAGTTGCATGAACGCCAGATTTTAATACAAAATACCAAAGAACTGCACCCAATACACCATATAATACGGGTCTCACATACCCCTGTTTATTAGTATACCACAATGCGCCTGTTACGATAGCGGCACCAATCAAATACGGAAAGTCTACACCGGCACCGTAGAAGATAGCTATAACGATAATAGCAATTAAATCATCAATAACAGCTAAGGCAGAAAGAAAAGCTTTCATAGCTTGAGATACACGTTTACCAAGCATCATAATAACACCTATGGCAAATGCAATATCTGTAGCTGTTGGAATCCCCCATCCATGGGTATACTCAGGGACAGAACCAGCAATTAAGAAATATACTAAAGCAGGTGTAACAACACCTGCAAAAGCGGCTAAGAGTGGTAATACTCTTTTTGAATTTGTATTCAATTCGCCAGAAATCATTTCTGATTTAATCGCTAGCCCTACATATAGGAAAAAGAGTGCCATTAACCCATCATTAACCCATTCCAGTATATCCATTGGTCCCCAATAGACGTGCATTAAGGAAAAATACTGTTCTGCTAATGGAGAGTTTGCTGTAATAACACCAAGAATAGCGGCAAGTAAGAGCATAATACCGCCAGATGATTCAGACTGAATAAATGCTTTTATATAATTCATAGTAACTACCACTTTCTCAATTATAAATATAAATACAAATTTCTATACATAAAAATCATTTATTTAAATTTATTATATCATTTCACTTCGAAAATAATCAATAAACTAATGATGAACCATGCGGATTAAGTCTAGAGTAATCAAACATTTGCGACATACTTATACTTATGGAGCAAACTAATAAAATACTGATTAATAATTATTCTCTCTGATCAGAGAAATTAAGAATCCAATAAGTGGAATGCTTAAACAAATGGCAGCTATACTATTTGTGATTGGATTAGACCAAAGAGGCACAATAAAACCTAGGAGAACTAAAATACTATAAAGGATAGGTTTACGCCAAACATGTTGTATCTCAACGGGTGCTCTAGATTCCATAGCACGAGATTTAACAAATTTCTTTATAATAGTCATCATAATGCCTGTTATAATACCTATAATAAGAACTATATCCCAGATGGCCCATAATATTTTAAGCACCATTGTATTATGATTATGAATATGGAGATTAATCATTGTAGTCATACCAGTAAAATACCATGGTATTGTTTTTGTAGAATACATATCCTTAGCAGAATCAGCATGTAAATTAGCATAGACAGGCTGTCCCAAAAACATAGCAGGATCATCATCATTTTCAGCACCTAAATAAAATGCATAGTGATGGTCATTAAATTTGGATGGATAATCAATAGATATAAGCTGACGATCTGGATAAGCTTTCATAATGCGAGAAATAGCTTCGGATGGTTGTAAAATTTCGGATTGATCCGATGAAAGCTCTTGCTTTGCAGTATGTAGTACATCTGCATTATAGCTGTCATTGGCAATAAAAAATCCACCTATCCATACACCTGTAATACATAAGATAAATCCCCATACAGTAGCAACCATTGCAAACTCTCGATGCAATGAACTTAATTTCATATGATTTGACAATACTGCAGATTTTGCAAAACTTTTACGAAATGGACCATATAAGAAAATACCAGAAATAATCGATAAAGCACATAAAAAAGATAAAATTGTTACAATATAAATCCCAGTTTTTCCGAGATCTAATCTTGTATGTAGTTGATGAAGCGTATGTAATACACTTCGAACCCAAGGATGAGCAGGTGTTTCATGATGGGTAGTAATGAGAGCCTTTGTTTCAGGATTATATAATGCATAGTCCCCTCCCATACCCATACGTGCTGGAGGTGCTACGGTAGCTGATGATTCAATAATACGATACCGTAAAAGATGTGAAGCACCCATGGCAGGAGAAATATTTAAAATATCCTTTGACGGATATTTTGCCTTAACTAGTAGAGCCCCTTCATCAGCATAATCAAAAATAGGTGTCTCTTCTTGCCCCATAGCCATTGAAGATGAGGTATGGTTCGTGCCCCCTTGAGCCCACGCATTTAATTCAGTTCTGAACATGAGGATAAGCCCTGTAATACAGAACATTAAGAAAAATATCACAGAAACTATAGATAACCATTTATGGATTTTATAAATCTTTGACATACATATGCCTCCTTTTCTATTACTTTATACCTCTATTATTATAACAATACAATACAACTACCACTATAGGTATATTCATGACGACTAACTTTACTTGAATGTATAGATACATATATGATACAATATGTACATCCTGCGGGCGTAGTTCATCGGTAGAATGCGAGCTTCCCAAGCTTGAGAGGAGGGTTCGATTCCCTTCGCCCGCTCCATGCATAAAAAACCATGATGTGATATACATCATGGCCTTTTTTATATATAATGATATAATAAATATAAATTTGAATGTATTATATAATTCTTATAAGGAGCCAAATATGAAATTAAGCGCAAGAAACCAATTAAAAGGTACTATCGTAGAAATTCAAGAAGGTGCCGTAAATGCAATTGTGAAAATTAATGTAGGTAACGATAATATCATTACTGCTGACATTACAGTTCAATCTGTTAAAGAATTGGGCTTAACAGTAGGCAAAGAAGTATATGCTGTTATCAAAGCTACTAACGTAATGGTTGGTATAGAATAATAAATCTAGAGCTGCTTAGGCGGCTCTTTTTTTGTATATATAATTAATAATATAAGTTATAAATAAGCCCTGTGATTTGATGATCATGGGGCTTGTTATTTACATACATTTAAAGTAACTCAACGGGTTTACTGTTCGGTAACATTGGCACGTTGTGCCTATATAATGCTATTTATTTACATATATCTGAATTTACTCAACTGATTTACGGTGCGATACCATAAGTGCTACGCACCGCGGTATCGGTTAGATAGGGTTTATATCTACCACTAGCCGCGGCTTCCTATCACACTCGCCCATGGCAGTAGTTAAGACTATGCTCTAAAATAAAGAATATACCTTAAGGGCTTCGTCGAACCTGATGCAATGGACGTATGCGTCGCTGCACTCCTTTACGCCCTATTGCCCTAGGCTTCCCACGCCGCCTGTATTGTCAATACACATAGATATTACTTGTACAACCTTGGCTGGAAACGGCTCTAGAAGGAATTAGAATGTGCTCGTTAGAGCACAAAAATAGAGGGCCAACCCTTTAGGGTTGACCCTCTATTTTATGCTTAATCAGCGGCTTCCTATCCTCCCAGGCCGTCTCCAGCCAAGTACTTTCGGCGTTTATGAGCTTAACTACTGTGTTCGAGATGGGAACAGGTGGATCCTCATAGCCATCGCCACTGAATCTGTCAGAGTTTGTACTCTGAAAACCACATAGAAGT
>CABSJA010000041.1 GCA_902477915.1 uncultured Veillonella sp. | reverse complement strand
CCTACATTGAAAGCAAAATGGTTGGCTCGTTAAGGAGGACACTATGTTAGAAGTAAAAAATATGGTAAAAACCTTCTTTAAGGGCACAATCAATGAAAAAACTGCTCTTCAAGGTATTGATCTTCGTTTAGAAGAAGGCGATTTCTGTACTGTAATCGGTGGTAATGGTGCTGGTAAAAGTACGTTGCTAAACTCCATCGCTGGTGTATTCCCAGTTGATGAAGGCTCCATTACTATTAATGATATTGATGTTACAAAAATGCCAGAATACAAACGTGCTAAATACATTGGCCGTGTATTCCAAGACCCTATGGTTGGTACGGCAGGTAATATGCAAATTGAGGAAAACTTGATTCTTGCTATGCGCCGTGGTAAAAACTTAGGTCTTAAATGGGCTTTCAAAGATAGTGAACAAGCATTCTTTAAAGAACGCCTTGCATTATTAGGTTTAGGCCTTGAAGACCGTTTGTCTGCTCGTATGGGCTTATTATCTGGTGGTCAACGCCAATCTATTACATTATTGATGGCTACTATGCTCCGTCCTGACCTTTTATTGCTAGACGAACATACAGCGGCTCTTGACCCTAAGACTGCAGAAAATGTTTTGCAATTAACAGATAAACTCGTGTCAGAACATAATTTGACAACTCTTATGATTACTCATAATATGCGTGATGCATTGCGCTTTGGTAATCGCCTCATCATGATGGATGCTGGTCGCATTATTTATGATGTAAAAGGGGAAGAAAAGAAAAAATTAACAGTTGCTGATTTATTACAAAAATTTGAAGTAGCTGGTGAAGGTGCATTAAGTGACCGTATGATGCTTGGTGCAAAATAATAGAAGAGGGCTGTGGCCCTCTTTTATTTATGACATATCTTTACAAGTTACGGAACATACTGTATACTAAATAAGGTCGTAAGACATATCGTAAGCGAAGTATTCGAATCTCCAACGGTTACTTAAGCTTATCGGGATTATTTATTTTTTAGGAGGTAACATTAATGTTAACTACAGAAGCTAAATTAGCAGTAATTAAAGAATACGCTACTCATGAAGGTGACACTGGTTCTCCAGAAGTACAAGTTGCGATTTTGACAAGCCGCATCCAATACTTAACAGATCACTTGAAAGAACACAAAAAAGACCATCATTCCCGTCGTGGTTTGTTGAAATTGGTTGGTCAACGCCGTAACATGCTTGACTACCTTCGTCGTAAAGATATCGAACGTTACCGTTCCCTTATCGAACGTCTTGGTCTTCGTAAATAATAAAATTAGCCGTCCTATAGGACGGCTTTTTTATTTTATTTCTCTATGTTATAATAACGTTAGGCAAAGGGAAACGAATGCCGATAATCTATTGTGGAAACACGAAAAAAGGACAGAGCGGCAACTCTGTCCTTTTTGTTGTGTTAGTTGCTTTTAATAAGGTTAAAAAATAGCTTATTTTTAACTGATGATATATAATAAGAAGGTATACATATAAGAAGATTTTTAGGAGGAATAGGAATGGAACAATTCCAAATGGACCTAGCTGGTCGTACGCTTACGATCGAGACTGGGGAACTTGCAAAACAAGCTGGCGGTGCCGTAATGGTTGGTTACGGTGATACTCGTGTACTCGTTACCGCTACAGGTTCTAAAGAGGCGAAGGATATCGACTTCTTCCCACTTACAGTAGACTATGAAGAAAAAATGTACGCTGTTGGTCGTTTACCAGGTGGCTTCATTAAACGTGAAGCACGTCCACCTGAATCTGCGATTTTGAATAGCCGTTTGATTGACCGTCCTATTCGTCCATTATTTGATAAAGGTGTACGTAATGAAGTACACGTAGTAGCAACTGTTATGTCTGTTGATCAAGATTGTGATCCAGCAATCTGTGGTATGATTGGTGCGTCCGCTGCATTATCTATTTCTGATATTCCTTGGAATGGTCCTATCGCAGGCGTTCGCATGGGCCGTATCAATGGTGAATTTGTTGTTAATCCAACAAAAGAACAATTGGAAGCAACAGACCTTAATATCGTTGTAGCTGGTACAAAAGATGCTATCCTCATGGTTGAAGGTGGTGCTCAAGAGGTTCCAGAAGAAACTATTCTTGAAGTTATCATGACGGCTCATGAAGAAATCAAAAAAATCGTAGCTTTCCAAGAAGACATGAAAGCTCAAGTAGGCAAGGAAAAACGCGTATTTGAAAGCAAAGACGTGCCTGCTGAAATCGCTGATGCAGTTCGTGCCTATGGTCATGATAAACTTGATGCAGCAGTACGTTGTGCAGATAAACAACAACGTGATGCTCAAGAAAGCGAAGTACGTGCAGATGTATTAGCTCACTTTGAAGAAATCTATCCAGATAACTTAGCTGATGTAAATAAAGCATTTGACGCAATGATAAAAGAAATCGTTCGTCATATGATTACTGTTGAAAAAATTCGTCCAGATGGCCGTAAACTTGATGAAGTACGTCCTATCTCTTGTCGTACAGGTGTATTACCTCGTACACATGGTTCTGGCTTATTTACTCGTGGTCAAACTCAAGTATTGAACGTTGCCACTGTAGCACCATTGTCTGAAACTCAAACAATTGATGGCATTGGATTAGAAACAGAAAAACGTTATATTCACCACTATAATTTCCCATCCTTCTCCGTAGGGGAAACTCGTTCTTCCCGCGGTCCTGGTCGTCGTGAAATTGGTCATGGTGCTTTGGCTGAACGTGCATTGGTACCTGTTATTCCAAGCGAAGAAGAATTCCCATATGCATTGCGTTTAGTATCCGAAGTATTGGAATCTAATGGTTCTAGCTCCATGGCATCTGTATGTGGTTCCACATTATCCTTGATGGATGCTGGTGTACCTATTAAAGCTCCTGTAGCAGGTATCGCAATGGGTCTTGTAACTCAAGGCGAACACTACACAATCTTAACAGATATCCAAGGTATGGAAGATGCTCTTGGCGATATGGACTTCAAGGTTGCTGGTACAGCTAAGGGCGTAACTGCTATTCAAATGGATATCAAGATTTCTGGCTTGTCCCGTGAAATTCTTCATGAAGCATTAGAACAAGCTCATAAAGGTCGCATGCATATTATGGGCATCATGCTTGATACAATTGCTGAACCACGTCAACAAATGTCTCAATACGCTCCACGTATCATTACTATGAAAATTGATCCAGATAAGATTCGCGATGTAATCGGTTCTGGCGGTAAAGTAATTCGTGGTATCATCGATGAAACAGGTGCAAAAATTGACATCGAAGATGATGGTACAGTATTCATTGCTTCTGTAGACCAAGAAGGTGCTGCTAAAGCTCAACAAATCATTGAAAACCTTACTAAAGAAGTTGAAGTAGGGGAAGTATACCTTGGTAAAGTAACTCGTTTGATGGCATTTGGTGCTTTCGTAGAGGTATTACCTGGTAAAGAAGGTCTTGTACACATTTCCAAACTTGCAAAAGAACGCGTTGAAAATGTAGAAGATGTAGTAAATGTAGGCGATGAGATTATGGTAAAAGTTATCGAAATCGATAAACAAGGCCGTATCAACTTGTCCCGTAAAGATTGTTTAAAATAAGAGGTGTTACATGGATATTCGTGGCTTTGAAGTAGTTTCTGCTTTTGAAGAACAAGATATCAATTTACCAACCCGTAAAACAACAGAAAGCGCAGGGTACGATATTGAATGTGCTGAAGCTGTTACATTAGAACCAGGTCAAGTAGTACTCGTTCCAACAGGGCTTAAAGCTTTCATGGCGTACGACGAATATCTTGCTATTCATATCCGTTCTAGTATGGCTATTAAACGCCATCTTGCACTTGTGAATAGCACAGGTATCATTGATAGCGATTACTACAATAATGAGGAGAACGAAGGTCATATCATGATCGCCCTCCTAAACTTTGGCAAAGAAACCGTTACCCTTGAAAAAGGCGAACGCGTTGCCCAAGGTATATTCTCTAAATACCTACTCACAAACGATGACGATGCAACAGGTGTCCGTACAGGTGGTATCGGTAGCACTGGCACAATGTAAACTACATACAATTCTGAATAGAATGATGAAAGCCGCTCAACCTATGTTGGGCGGCTTTTTATAATTATATTTAGTTATAATTATATTAAGTTATGAATTATATATATTTATTTCTCTGTGTGGTATCATAATAGTTATAAACATTAAGGAGGCTATTATGGCAATTAGCAAAGAGATACAAAAGTCTAGCGAAATGAAATTTGACGGTAAACTAATTAAAGTTACTTATGATATAGCTGATGTAAATGGTAATGAAGCATGGCGTGAGGTTGTTCATCATCCTGGTGCTACAGCTATTGTGGTTGTTACTGAAGATAATAAGATTGTAATGGAACGCCAATTCCGTTATGCTTTGCAACAGCCTTTACTTGAAATTCCTGCAGGAAAACTTGATCCTAATGAAGAGCCTATAAACTGTGCTAAACGTGAGTTAGCAGAGGAAACAGGGTATCGTGCGAACCAATGGATTCCATTAGGCACTATTGCAACAAGTCCTGGATTCTGTAATGAAGTACTACATTTATATTTAGCAAAAGATCTTACTATGGGCGAAACTAATTGGGATCCAGATGAATACGTTGAGCTTGAGTATTTTACTTTACCTGAATTATTAGAGGCTATCAAGGCGGAGCAAATTAAGGATAGCAAATCTTTGGCAGCGCTTATGCTTGCAATGCCGTACCTCAAATAATAGTACGTAATAGGAGGATATATGTTTAAACGAATTATCCTATTAGTTATGGACTCTGTAGGTATTGGTCATGCCGCAGATGCTGCAAAATTTGGTGATGAAGGCTCTAATACATTAGGTCATATTGAATCAACAGCAGGTAGAATTCATTGCCCAAATTTGAAATCCTTAGGACTCGGACTTATTGCCGATATTGCAGATACCGGTGAAAGCATTAACGGTGCTTTTGGCTGCATGGCAGAGCTCAGCACTGGTAAAGATACAACGAGTGGCCATTGGGAAATGATGGGGCATCCTGTTACCGTTCCATTCCCAACCTTTTACGAAGGTTTTCCAAAAGAATTAATGGATACTTTCACAAAGGAAACGGGCTATGGTTATTTAGGTAATGAAGTTGCATCTGGTACAGAAATTATTGAACGACTAGGGGCCGAACATATTAAAACAGGTAAGCCTATTGTATATACCTCGGCAGATTCTGTATTCCAAATTGCCGCTCATGAAGATGTGATTCCTAACGATGAATTATACCGTATTTGCCAAATTACCCGTGATAAGGTATGCATCGGTGATTACTATGTAGGCCGTATTATTGCACGCCCTTTCGTAGGTGAACTAGGCAGTTTTGTGCGTACATCAAATCGCCATGATTATAGTCGTATGCCAGAGAAAAAGATGGTACAACAAGAGTTACAAGATGCGGATGTTCCAACTGTAGCAGTCGGTAAAATTGGAGATATTTATGCCCATGTAGGATGGGATGAAAGCTATCCAACAAAGACTAATTCCCATGGTATGAATATGGTTCCATACTTACTTGGTTCCTCCTTTGAGCGTGGTTTAATGATGGTTAACCTCGTTGAATTTGATAGCTTATATGGTCATCGCAGAAATGTAGAAGGATACAAACGAGCTATTGAGGACTTTGATTACCAGCTAGGCGGCTTATTGCAATTACTAAATGATGATGATTTATTACTCGTCACCGCAGACCATGGCAATGATCCAACATGGAAGGGGACAGATCATACCCGTGAATTAGTACCTATACTTGGATATAGTCCAAGTATGAATGGGCCTATAGACCTAGGCGATAGAAAAAGCTTTGCTGATATTGGAGAAACTATTCTAGAAAACTTTGGCTTAAAACAATGGGGGATTGGCACATCGTTTTTGGAGAAACTTAGTAAATAATTTCTTCATATGTTTTTGGTATATTTAGGTTTAGAATACTAGATTACTATCTATATACGACAATAATATAATTTCAACGTAACGAAGATAATATGCTATATATGAAGATACTACCAGTTAAAAATATTTATTTTTAACTGGTAGTATCTTTAAAATAGTTAGTTACATCATAAAGAACGACCAACTTATGTACATCATAAGTTGGTCGTTTTTTACTTTATAGAAATATATTTCTTATTTAATTATAGCAAGCCTTTACTTTCCATCATTGCTTTAATATTTAGTAAGGTAGACTTACAAACTACATCATATTCTAGTGTACTCAAGAAATCTGCAAATTTTCTATCATCTTCGTTTTTACAGTTCTCATAAGGAATTTTACCGTTTTGTTGATATGGTTCTAGAATTCGATTTCGCCGGTACTTCCAAGTATTATAATAAGGACCTTTAAATTTTGTCATAAATCCATTGCTATCAACTAAAACAAAGCCTTCAGACTCATGATGTGAATTGAGTTCTTTATTTATGATGTTTGTCAGTTCGTCCATAGTATTTACTTGTTGAACTGTTTTTACAATAGATATCAATTGTGTATCATATTTCTTAAGGATGGAGTCTAGTTCTGCTAGCCTTTCCCTAGAGAAAGATACATCAATATGTTTACCATTTACATCTAACATATTTTGAATCATATCAAGTACATAAAGATGATCTTGGTCATATTTTATAATATGTGTATCTTCTTGGCTGATGACTTCAAACATCATAGAACAGCAATTACGTTTTAATAATTCTTTGATTTCTTCTTGTAGGCTTGTTGGTAATTTTTGGAATAAATTTTTAAACAAATCTACGTGCATACCTTCTGTAGTAGATTTAGAAGCAAAGACTAACTCATCATTAATGACACCAAGAATAGCGAGGTATCCATTTTCTTTAGTTCGAATTTCTACAGGGAAGGAGAGAGTGTTAGCTAAATTATTTAATTCAGTTTCTGGTCGTTCGTTGAGATTAAAGAATTTATTATAACTACGTAATTTTACATCTCCTGTCATGCGATCAACAAATAATCCCCGAGCTTGTACTGTATTTTCATTCCATAATCGTTTGTGGAATACACGTGAGGTAAAGTTCAAGGAGTATAGGTTAGGGGAGCATTTTTTTACTTTTACTAATTTAGAATTACCTAAAATATTAATATCTTCATTTTGCGTGAAGATGACATGTTGTGTCATGTTTTGGTATTCATGGCGCATGTACTCTTTATCGTACACATCATTTTTAATACCATTTTTAGTAAAAGCATCTGCAGTAATATCAATGTATCTAAGTTCTCCACCAAACTCTACTTCTCCTTCTAAACAGAAGGAATATTTACCATCTGGAACACCACGATGACCATGAATTTGAATAAAGTTCTGACACATACCTTTCTCGTAATTATTATCATATATTTTAGCAATATCTGTTTCGTAAGCTCCAAAACCATTTATAAAGGTAGAGGTAGCTATAAAGGTCATGTTAGGTACATAGGAAAGACCAGCATGGGATACTAAATATTTTTTGCCATGAAAGCTGAAAGGATAGCATTGACGAAGTGATTTATAAAAGAGGCGTAATTCTCGTTGAAGTGATTCTACATCTTTTTTCGTCATATCTTTTACGATAGGTGCCACTACTTCTTTCATAAATCGTTTGGAATGATCTAAGTTTGAATTGAATGCAAAGTTTGCAATATGTCGTTCGTGATTACCTTCCAACATAATCGTATTAGGCAATGTACTAAGACGCATCATTTCGTACATCATTTCTTTATTTTCAATACCGCGCTCCAAATAGTCGCCACAAAAGATATACAGTGTTTTTTCATCCCATGGAGTGATAGCTTGTTGTAATGCCGTGTAACAGCCGTGAATATCACCGATGATACGTACTCGTTCATATCGATTCGTTAAATTTACAGTAAAGTAATTGTTGATTTCATCGATAGAATTTATTTTCCTACAAAACTTTGGTAATGTAGTTGTTTTAATCATCTTGTGCATGCGGTGTATAACTTGCTCAGGTACTCGTTTGTAATCTGTTCGTGTAGCATTACGAGCTAAACATTCTTCTAATGATGTATCTGGTTCGTAGTAATATACAGTATATTTATATTTGTTAAGCAATTCTTTATATGCATTAACAGCTTTAGATGTAGTGTGGGTAGCATCTAAAACGATAAAGTCGCCATTGCTCATTCGTTTCTCTAAGCAATCTAATAGGAGTTCCCAGGCCGGACCATTATCCTCTTGTGAAATATACCAGCCGCTTTCACCAAGGGAAGGACTGCGTAATAGCATACGGAAATGATCGGCTTCTAAGGTGTAAGCCTCAAGATTGTTGTCACGAATCCACTGAGACTTACCACTAGCAGGAGCACCACGCATTAATAATAGTGTTCTCATAGTAATAGTCCTCTAATCTGCCCATAGGGCGTAATAAAATATAACTGTATAAAAAACGAAACAATCATAATATATAAAATGAAAAAGGGCATAAAAAAACAGCCTCAACGGAAATCCGAGAGACTGTCTTACTTGCTTTTAAAATTATAAAGCGTTTACTTTAGCTGCAAGGTTGGATTTTTTGCGAGCTGCAGTGTTTTTATGAAGTACACCTTTGGAGGCTGCTTTATCAATTACGCTAGTAGCATGAACAAGTGCTTGTTTTGCTTCTTCTACTGCGCCTGCTTGAACAGCTTCTACGGTTTTACGACTTGCTGTACGGATTTGAGATTTTACAGCGGCGTTTTTCGCACGACGTTCAGCATCCGTTTTTACGCTTCTAATACTGGATTTAATGTTTGGCAATTGAGTCACCTCCTTAAAAATCGTTTCTTATACCTGAATGATTATATCATACCACATATTGATACGCAAGGACTTTTCAGCCCAATATTTTCCTTATTAGTATGAAGTATAAAACATTTTCTACTGTTCTTTAACTATAGCATATAAGTCTGTTTTATGAAATCAAGATTATTAATATATTTGCTAGCGTTGTAATTAGTTATTTATTTTGATTTTAAAAGTTAGTTAGCTCCATTATGTTATAATAAAGGATAGAATTAAGCGAGGTGTATTATGAAAAAATTAATGATTATAGATGGCAGTAGTTTGTTATTCCGTGCATTTTTTGCATTACCACCGTTGAAGTCTGCTTTGGGGACTCCAACGAATGCGGTGTATGGTTTTTTAACAATGCTCATCAAATTGTATGAAGAAATTAATCCTGATTATATTGCCGTAGCTTTTGATAAAGGTCGTCAGACGTTCCGTACAGAAATGTATAGCGAATATAAAGGTAATCGTCCAGATGCACCAGAGGATTTACGACCTCAATTTAGCCTTATTCAAGATGTATTAAAAGCATTGGGGATTTGTGTTATTGAAGAAGAAGGTTTTGAAGGGGATGATATCCTCGGATCTTTGAGTAAGAAATTTGGCACCTCTGAAATGGCTGTTCAAATTATTACTGGTGACCGCGATAACCTTCAACTCGTAACAGAACATAGTCATGTTTTCTTAACTAAAAAAGGCATTTCTGACATGTTAGAGGTTACTCTTGATAACATGGAGGAACTCTATGGTTATGGCCCAGATAAGGTTATCGAAATGAAAGCCCTTATGGGGGACTCCTCTGATAATATTCCAGGTGTACCAGGTGTAGGTGAAAAAACGGCCCTTAAATTGATTACAGAATACGGTAATCTTGAGTCTGTATATGACCATATTGAAGAGATTTCTGGTAAGAAATTGAAAGAGCGACTCGTTGAAAACAAAGATTTAGCTTTCTTATCTCGTGAGTTAGCTACCATCAAAACGGATATGGACTTATCTTACAAGGTAGAAGACTTTGTGCAAAATTTCCATGCCTCTGAGGTACAGCCTTTATTTGAAACTTTAGGCTTTACTAAATTAACACCTCGTATCGTTCAAGTAATGGGCGGAGAGGAAGCAGCTTTTGGTGAACCAGGCTCTCTTTTTGCACCACAAGAGGAAATTTCTTTAGACGATTTAGCTGATGCTAAGGCGCTAACCCCTGATTTCTATACAGATAAAACAGTAGCAGTACATGTTGTGCTTGATGGCAAAACTCCATTTAGAACTATCGAGATTGCCTATCTTTCTAATGGTGATACTGTCGTTAAAACAAATGATACAAAGGCTGTTCTAGCAGTATTACAAGGGGCTAAGGCCATTGTTACTACTCAAACAAAAGAACTAATAGAAGCATTAGGTGAAGAGTCACCAGCTGAAATCTCTTTGTTTAATGATGATAACACTGCACGTATCCATGATATGTCTCTTCTAGCATACTTGTTAGATCCAACACGTACTAACTATGGTTATCTATATTTAACGGAACGTTTCTCCGTGCCAAGCATTGCTAGTGGTAGTGTAGATGTAGAATGCGTATCAATGGTAAAAGCATTACTCGCGATGAACGAAGTCGCTTGTGAATCTGCACGCCGTGAAGAGCTTTGGTCTCTATATGAAACAATTGAGTTGCCATTAATTCATACTTTAGTAGTAATGGAGAAAAATGGTATTTACATTGATACAGAAAAATTAACTGAAACTACGGCTCGTTTTAAAGAGGAACTAGCGCAAGTACAGCAAGAGATTTACGATATCGCAGGGGAAACTTTTAACATTAACTCGCCTAAACAATTGGGTGTTATCTTGTTTGAAAAGATGAACTTACCAATCATTAAGAAAACTAAGACTGGCTATTCTACTGATGCAGAAGTACTTGATATGCTTCGTCATGAAAGTCCGATTGTAGAGAAAATATTAGCATACCGTTCAGTAGCAAAATTAGTATCTACCTATTGTGAAGGATTGGCGGTTCTTATTAATGATAAGACTAAACGCATTCACACCACCTTCAATCAAATGGTTACGGCTACAGGTCGTTTGAGCTCCTCTGATCCAAACTTACAAAATATTCCTGTCCGTACCGAAAAAGGCCGTGAAATTCGTGCTTTATTCTATCCAGGTGCAGGGTATGACACATTAGTGAGTGCCGATTATTCTCAAATTGAATTACGTATTTTAGCGCATCTTTCTGGTGATGAAGCTTTAATCAAAGCCTTTGTTGATGGTAAGGATATTCACCGATTTACTGCGGCAGAGGTACTAGGTAAAGCCCAAGAGGATGTAACAAGCGAAGAGCGTTCTCATGCTAAGGCCATTAACTTCGGTATTATTTATGGTATTTCTGATTTTGGCTTGTCTCGTGACCTCGGTATTACACGGGGTGAAGCTAAAAACTATATTGATTTATACTTTAGCCGTTATCCGAAGGTTAAAGAGTATATGGATCGCATGGTTCAAGAAGCTCATGAAACTGGTAAGGTTCGCACTATGTTCGGCCGTCAACGCGAACTTCCTGATATTAATAGCCGCAACTTTAACCGTCGTTCCTTTGCTGAACGTACGGCGATGAATACACCAATTCAAGGTACTGCTGCAGATATTATCAAGTTAGCAATGAACCAAGTTGAGCAAAAGTTAGAGGAAGGAAACTTTAAATCTAGACTTTTATTACAGGTACATGACGAACTTGTATTAGAAGTGGCGAATTCTGAATTAGAAGCAGTAGAAGAATTATTACGTACGACTATGCAATCTGTGGTGGAGTTACAAGTACCTCTTATTGTAGATGTACATCATGCGGAAAATTGGGCGTTAGTCAAATAATAGTTTCTTAATATTAGTTTATTAAAAATAGAAGGTATATATGTTTAAAATAGGATTAACTGGTGGTATTGCATCGGGCAAGAGTACAGTCCTTACCTATTTTAAGGACAAAGGAATACCTTATATCGATGCAGATATCGTCGCTCGTGAGGTAGTAGAGCCCGGTACTGAAGGTTTAAAAGCAATTGTGGATGCCTTTGGTTCTAATGTATTGCATGATGATGGTACATTGAATCGTGAAGCATTGGGCGCTATTGTCTTTCACAATGAAGAAAAACGACAATTGTTAAATGGCTGTCTAAAAACGCATATTCGCAATCGTATTTTGGAACTAACATCTCAATATGAATCGGTTAATACACCGATTTTAATCTACGATATTCCATTACTCATAGAGGGGGAATGGTATACCATGATGGATGAGGTTTGGCTTGTTTATGTAAACGAGCCTACTCAGATAGATCGCTTAATGAGTCGCAATGGATATACTAGAGAGGATGCTTTGGCTCGCATCAATAGTCAAATGCGACTAGACGATAAACGTTCTTATGCAGATCTAATTATTGATAATAATGGTACGCCTCAGGCTTTGACCGCAAAATTAGATACAATTTGGAGTGAGCGTCTAGAGCCGATTTTACAAAAACCTCAATAATAACAATAGATGTGTCAAAATTGGTATATAAAAAATAGTATTAAATGGTATAATAAGCCCATGAAATTTAGTATTATAGTATCCTAGCATTTGGTTACAGCTAGATTATGGTAAATGTTATAGTAGTTATATGTAGAAAGGGGGATTTATGAAACGTGCAACGGCAACGGCGTTATCGTGCGTCGTACTTGGGTGGTTTTATTTTACTCATTTAGATGATCCTTTAGCGCGTCAAGTGGCGTACCCCTTTAACTATAGAGATGTAGTGATGGCTGCAGCTGAGAAGGAACAGGTTCCACCATCCTTGGTGGCTAGTGTTATCTTAGCTGAAAGCAAATATAAGAATACTGCTGAGTCTGAAACAGGTGCTCTTGGATTGATGCAGCTCATGCCAGATACAGCACGTTGGGTTGCTCAACAAGTTGGTCATGGTAATTATACAGATCGTCAGCTAAAAGAACCTGAAACAAATATCGAGTTAGGAACATGGTATCTAGGCCATTTGTTAAAAGAATTTAATGGCGATGAGGTGCAGGCGTTAGCTGCGTATAATGCGGGACGTGGCCATGTTGAATCCTGGCTTAATGAGAATAAATGGAATGGCATGGTTGATACTATACCATTTCCAGAAACACGTAGCTATGTAAAAGCTGTTTTACAGTATCAACAGAAATATGAGGCATTATATGGAAACGATTATTGAAGCTTGTAAAGCATTAGATTATTCATGGTTGCCTCAGCAGATTGGGGGATTTACCTTAGTAGCATCCAATGAATCTGATTACACTGCGCTACTTGAACGCCTTACAGCAGGTGAAGAGGTATTAAAGGTACCTATTTTCCATTATCAAAATGATCTAGGGTGGCGATGGTCTGCCTTATATGATAAAGAGGTAGAGGACTATACGGTTCATATTGAAATGCCACTCTTTTCCTTTGTGGATATTTCCTTTGTACGGGCTGATTTAGAGTCGTTCTGGAAGGGGTTACAAGATCGATGTGTCAAAGGTTTAACTAATATGTTAATCGAGCCAGCGAATAACTTTACCTTTACGTATCGTCGCCGAGGAATACCTGAATGGGATTTTTCCGAGGTCATGCCTAAAGAATTGGAAGGTTTTATATGTGATGTTGATCCAGCTCACGGAATTCGGATGATTAATGGTTCTTTTATTATCGGTGAATATCGTAAGATGGATGAATGTACTGGATTATTGCTATATTATAACGAATTACGTGATGAGTACTTTGCAGAGCTTCGTTATAAAAACTATCCTGAAATAGACCATCACCTAGATGCTAAAAATTTAGATGATTTAACTACAGTTCTACGTGAACATTTGGGTCCTATATTAAAAGGATTAAATGAACGCGTTGACTAAGGATAATCATTATATATGACTATGCTATTTTTTGAGTTATTTTATATTCATATGAAATAATCTAAGTGGGAATGTTTGGTTAAAGCCCATAAGAAAGCGTAGAATTTGTATATACACAGTAAATGTGATATACTATATATGACTTTTATATAAATCTTTTAAAAGAGTGGGCTTATGTCCACTCTTTCATTTATGATTAGCCTAATTAAGGTATTTGAAAAAAAGAGATATATACAAGATGTAGTAATGAAGGAGGCGATGGCTATGAAGAGAGAAGCAGTAGAGGAATTTGTATCCTCTGTAGTTGAAGGTATTATAGCCGGCACCGAAATGGAACTAGTCGATGTAGATTACGTTCGTGAACGCGATTGGTATTTGCGTGTCTACCTTGATAAACCAGGTGGTGTAGATTTGGATGATTGTCAGATGGTTAGCGAAAAACTAAGTGCTGTCCTCGACGAAAAGGATCCAATTACGGAAAACTATTTATTGGAAGTATCTTCTCCAGGCCTAGATCGAGTTCTTAAGAAGGATAAGGACTTGATTCGCTATAATGGTCGTGATGTTGATATTCAGCTATTTAAACCGATTAATGGCAGTAAACAATTTACTGGTGCATTAGAAGGTTTTACAGACACAACTATCGATTTTACTATCAATGGTGAAAGTATGACATTCGAACGGTCTGCCATTGCACAAATTCGATTACATCTTGATTTTTAATATATGGAGGCATACGAGTGAGTCAAGAATTAATTCAAGCGGTAATGGTGCTTACAAAGCAAAAAGGTTTTGCTCCTGAGGTTATTTTTGAATCCTTAGAGGCTGCATTGTTGCAAGCATATCGCAAAGAACCAACATCTAATCCAGATGCTTACGTTGTGATTGACCGCGAAACAGGCGTTTATAAAGTAATGGCTAAAAAACAAGTGGTAGATACTGTAGAATTGCCAGAAACAGAAATTAGCTTGTTAGAAGCTCGCAAAATTGACAAACGTTTTGAAATTGGTGACGTAGTAGAAGTTGATGTTACTCCAGCTAACTTTGGCCGTAGTGCTGCCCATACTGCAAAACAAATGCTTATTCAACGTTTGAAAGAGGCTGAACGCAGCGTAGTATATGAAGAATACTATAGTCGTGAAGGCGATATCATCACTGGCGTTATTACACGTGTAGAAGGTAAAAATGTGTTTATCGACTTAGGTAAAACAGAAGCTATTTTACCTCCTACAGAACAAATTGCTAGCGAAACATATCGCGAAGGGGATCGTATTAAATGCTACATCGTAGAGGTTAAGAAAACTACGAAGGGCCCTCAAATCATGATTTCCCGTACACATCCTGGTTTATTGAAACGCCTCTTTGAATTAGAGGTACCAGAAATTTATGAAGGTGTAGTAGAGCTTAAATCTGTAGCTCGTGAGCCTGGTATGCGTTCTAAAATCGCTGTTTATAGCCGCGATGAAAATGTTGATCCAGTAGGTGCTTGCGTAGGTCCTAAAGGTCAACGCGTACAACATATCGTTGATGAATTACACGATGAAAAAATTGATATCGTAAAATGGGATGAAGATCCAGCAATTTATATCGCTAACTCTTTGAGTCCAGCAAAGGTTGTATCTGTTGATGTAAGTGAAGAAGAAAAATCCTCTTACGTTGTAGTCCCTGATTACCAATTATCCTTGGCAATTGGTAAAGCTGGTCAAAATGCTCGATTGGCAGCCAAATTAACTAACTGGAAAATCGATATTAAGAGTGAAACTCAAGCAGCTGAAGAACCTTTTGCAGGCTTCGGCAATGCTGAGGACGGTGAATAGTCATGAAACCGAAATCCCAACCTATGCGCACGTGCGTAGGATGTGGTGAGCCTAAGGCGAAACGTGAATTAATTCGCGTAGCCTTAAGTCCAGATGGCAATATCAGTATTGACCGTACTGGAAAAGCACCGGGACGTGGAGCGTATTTATGTGAATCCATGTCATGCTTTGAGCAAGCCTATAAGGCTAAGCGATTAGAACGGTCGTTAAAGCATAGTGTATCGAAAGAAATATACGAAGCATTACAACGTGATTTACAAGAGAATGAGTAGTCACTGATATACATGAATGAAGATAAAATTTTAAATCTCTTAGGATTAGCACAACGAGCTGGCAAGGTTATTTCTGGTGACTTTATCGTAGAAAAAGCCATGAAGAGAAAGGAACCTAAACTAGTTCTTCTCGCTGGCGATTGTGCATCCAATAATGAAAAGAAATATAATCAATTAGCAGAAACACATCATATCCCACTTCGTAGCATTGGTACTAAAGAAATTTTAGGAACTGCTATTGGTAAAGAGGTTCGGGTAGTAGTCGCAGTACTAGATGATGGATTTGCAAAGGCGTTACTAAAAGAGATTGATCGATAATAAGGGGGTATGTAGATGTCCAAAAAGCGCGTTCATG
>CABSJA010000040.1 GCA_902477915.1 uncultured Veillonella sp. | reverse complement strand
GTGAAGAAGCTCCTAAAGTTTGCCCAGTATGTGCTCACCCACAAGCTTTCTTCCACCGTTTCGTGGAATCCATCTAATCTGTAAGTACGACACTAACTAAACTAACAACCTGTAAGTACAGATTTAAATTAAACACACCTGTAAGTACAATATAATCTTACAGTAAGTACTAACAACTTCCTTAACAAAAAGACGATGACTTAGGTCATCGTCTTTTTTTGTGTTCTATTCGCTATTTAGTACTATCCACTAAATGCTTAAACTGTTGTACCGCCTCATAAGGGTTATCTGCATGCGCAATAGCAGATATGATGGCAACACCACAGGCTCCCGCTTCTAGTATAGGCTTCGCATTGTCTAAAGTTATTCCCCCAATACCAACACATGGTAAGGTCAAGCCTTCTGCTTGTAGTTCAGCGACACGCTCCGGTCCACATGGCTCTTGTGCATCAGGTTTACTACTTGTAGCATACATAGGACCTACACCTACACAGTCAGCATAGATTATATCAGTCTTATGAAGTTCCTCCACGGAGTGAATGGAGATGCCAACCACCTTATGGCCTACAAGATTACGAACGGATTCTAGGCTCATATCCTCTTGCCCTACGTGAACGCCATCAGCATTAACAGCTACTGCTAAGTCTACATCATCGTTAATAATATAGAGTACATTGTACTTAGCACAGATTTGTTTTAACTGTTGGGCTAACTCTAGTTTCTGTTGCCCCACTAAAGTACCTGCGCCCTTTTCTCTAAATTGGAAACAAGTCACACCGCCTCGACAAGCATCCTCTACGATAGAGAGTAATCGATTTTCATTCAATTCCACATCTTGCGTACCACTGATGAAATATACTTCTAATTGATCCGGCACAACTAGAGGACGTATACGATTCTCGGACTTAAGCACCGCATCACCAAGAGAATATAAGGCATCCATAAAGGCTACACTAAAGCTACCAGGTTTTACGCCACTTACCTGCACTGCACTTTCACCGGCCAAACCATAGTAAGCCAATGCATAGGCGAGAAATTCACCGATAGATAGTCTGTTTTTACATGGATAATAAGCACTAAAGAAAGCCGCCAATACAGCCCCTAATAGACAGCCTGTTCCCGTTACAGCTGTCATAATAGGGTGTCCGTGTGGAACGGCAAATACCCGAGTTCCATCAGAAACATAATCCTCTTCGCCAGTAGCTACAACAGGACAGTTAATAAGACGTGCGAGTCGATAGGCAATAACAGCACTATCCTCAACTTGTGCACCATCTACACCTTTGCCTGCTGTAGAATTATTATTCTCATCATCGGGACTTAAAGCATCGTAGATAGCTTTAATTTCACTTTGATTGCCTCGCACTAATGAGATCTCACCAGTCTTAATCAAGTCTAACACCACAGATAGACGATACGCCCCCGCATGACAACCTACTGGATCTAAAACGATAGGAACCTCATGTTTCTTCGCCAGTGCTATGGCATCTTTGTAGTAACTAACCTTATCTGGCGTAAGGGTTCCAATATTGATGAGTAGCGCCGATGCATGGACGATGAGATTTTTCAAATCTTCACTACACTCACTCATCACCGGTGATGCGCCAATAGCGAGTAAACCATTGGCCGTAAAGGTCCTCACCACATCATTGGTAATACAAATAACGAGAGGGTTTCTCTGGCGCAAGATTTCTAATATATTGAGTTCAGGCCAAATTTTACCATTCATATATGGATTATCATGGGTCATATCACTATCTCCTCTCGTCATTTTTCAAAAGCTCATCCATCGTTTCAGGTCCATTAGATAAGAGTCCATAAGCCATATGATTAACGGGACCACAGCCATTTCCCAGCCCAGGATTATACTTAATGGCAAGTGCAATATAATCCTTGGCAATACCAATGGCATCCATTACGTCACGCCCTTTAGCGAGCTCCGCCGTAACCACGGCGGAGAAGGTACAGCCTGTACCATGAGTATGCATCGTATCATATTTAGGGCTTGTCCACATACGGACGCTACCATCTTTGGTGAAAGCATAATCCGTTGCATCTTCGCCGATGTGACCGCCTTTAATGATGACCACTTGCGGTCCTAAGTCCTGTAAAATTCGATTCGCCGCCGTTGTTATGTCACTTTCACAATCAATAGACATATCCGCTAAGACCTCAGCCTCGCTGCGGTTAGGTGTAATCACTGTAGCCGTCGGAATGAGTTTAGATTTTAAGAAATTTACCGCTTCATCTGATACGAGTCGATCACCGCTAGTGGCAATCATAACGGGATCCATTACATAAGGAATTGGTTTACTCACATAAGGATAGATAAGGTCCATCATTTCCGGCAAGGCAATCATACCTGTCTTAACGGCTTGAGGGGGAATGTCAGAATACACATCATGTAACTGTTTCTCTATACTTTCTAAGGATAGGTGTTCTACGTGGTGAACGCCCGTCGTATTTTGGGCTACCACAGAGGTAACAACAGCCATGCCGTATACGTGACGACTTTGGAAGGATTTCAAATCGGCCATAATGCCAGCACCACCGCTAGGATCAGTACCAGCAATTGTCAATGCAGTATGTAGTTTCATTATGCCTCCTTATGTAATAGATGACGACGAGATAAGATTTGTAATACTATGAAACCAATGCAAGCACCTGCTATAGAGCTCATGGAGAAGGATGTAATCAAAGTCAACAATGCCAAAGGTTTACCTAACAAGAAATTGGCTATAGGATAACTCACAAGAGCACCGATAAGGCCGGTACCAATGATTTCGCCTAGAGTCGCCGCCCATAGAGCGCTATATTTCTTATATAAATAAGCAGATATCCAAGCGCCAATCATGCTGCCAGGAAATGCCAATGGAGAGCCTAGTGCTAATATATTACGTAAACAAGATGTACTAAAAGCAGCACCTACGGAAAATCTAGCCCCCACCACAACGGCTAAGATGACATTAATCATATGTTGAAATGGAAAAATACGAGCCGGCCCAACAGGAATAGACGTTGTGGATAACACGACACCTAAGGCCACACATATGCTAGCAATAATTAGTTTTTTCATAATACCTCCAAACATATAAAAACAAGACCACTCCAAATGGAATGGTCTCGTAATAGTTTAATATTATGTTGCACTCCACTTTCCTACGCCAGTATTATCTGGATCAGGTCTAGGGTTTTGAATGGTCAATCTCAGCAAAAGCACCCCTAGTGGCAATATATTTTTATACTCTAGTTATAACATCATTATACAATCTATGCAACAAAAGAATTGACGGTTCCCTTTGAACCGCCTATAATGAAGCCATAACGGGGTGCTCACACGAGTGGGCTGAGAGTAAGCTAATGCTTTAACCCATAACCTGATTTGGATAATGCCAACGTAGGGAACATAGAGGATTAATAGCCGAGTTCCTGTGAACTCGGCTTTTTCTATGACTTCCTGGCAAGGAGGACGTATGAAAGACACACACATTACACAACCACAGTTCGCCATGATATGGTTTGGTGCCGCTCTATCTATAGCGGAAATTATGACAGGAACCTATCTAGCCCCCTTAGGACTCACCCAAGGTCTATATGCCATCATCTTAGGACATATCATCGGCGGCATACTGCTCTTTGGGGCGGGCCTTATCGGTGGACGTTTACGGCAAGGCAGTATGAATACTACCGCCTTCAGCTTTGGCCCACTAGGGGCTAAAGGCTTTGCCTTTTTAAATATGCTTCAACTTATCGGCTGGACTAGCATCATGATCTACGATGCTATGCTAGCCTTACAAGAACTAGCACCTCTATCCCCTATAATTTGGACGATAGCTATTGGCGCGCTTGTCATCCTGTGGCTTTTCATCGGCCTCCACAATACGGGCTATATTCAAGCCATCGTATCTATTCTATTACTAGGGCTCACCCTCTACATGGGCGCTCACATGATATCGCAGTGGCCTAGTGAAGGTATCCTTCTAACTAGCGGAAACATGAGTTTCATCGCTGCCCTTGAATTATCTATCGCCATGCCATTATCTTGGCTTCCTCTCATCAGTGATTATACCCGTGAAAGCAAAAAACCTTTCTCCGCATCACTTACAAGTGCTACAGTCTACACTGTAACAAGTATCGTTATGTACACCTTAGGTCTTAGTGCCGCTATCTTTGGCGGTGGCGATTCTATCATTACCATCATGATGAATGCAGGACTTGGCCTTGCGGGCCTCATCGTTATCATCTTCTCTACCGTTACTACAACCTTTATGGACGCTTACTCTGCAGGCGTATCTAGTACGACTATCTATAACGGTGCATCTAGTAAAGGTATCGCCGTCATCGTTACTGTCGTGGGCACTATTGCAGCTATTCTATATCCAATGGATGATATTACAGACTTCCTATACCTCATCGGCTCTGTATTTGCACCGATGATTGCCATCTTATTGGCGGACTACTTTATCAATCGCCAACAAGTACAAACATTATCCGCTTATCTCCTACGAGGTCTTATTTGGGCCGTATCCGTTGGTTTATACCACTATATGTTACATAGTGAAAGCACAATAGGTGCTACACTACCAGCCTTTACAATGGCATTTGTCGTTACAGCTATCGTTGGATTTATAAGTAAAACAGCACACATATCAACAGAAATTAAATAGCATTAGCAAGTAACATTTATTATAAACGTACTAATTCAATACTAAAGATTAAAGATAATAGTAAGTACACTGCTACCATTGCTATCAACTATCTAAAAAGAAAACACCTTCACAATCCACTAGTTACTGAACTATACAACTCAAAATTGTATCCAATTTTTGGCATGTAGTTCATAGGATTATGAAGGTGTTTTATGTATCTCTATTTAATTTTAAAGTATTTTATCACTGTATCAAAACATATGATTTGAATGTTTATCATCATTCAGCAATCGTAATAAGCCCGTTTTCACAGGTCCAGTGTCTATCTCCTACGCTTTCTGCTTCGCTTTCATCATGGGTAACCCATACGCAAGGTACATCCCATTCACGGATGATAGAAACAAGATCCTCTCGAACCTGTTTACGCAAATTCCAATCTAATGCAGATAAAGGCTCATCAAGAAGCAACACAGTCGGTTTAGAGTAGAGCGCACGGCCTAATGCAACCCGTTGTTGCTCACCACCGGATAAACTACCTGCCTTTATATGTCTATATTTTTCAAGACCTAACCGATTTAATAAACTATCGCACATATCCGGTGTGCCACGTTTACTATAGGTAACATTATGCTCTACAGATAGGTGAGGAAATACAATATTACCTTGTGGCATATAGCCTACTTGGCGTTCTTGAGCAGGCACCCAAAGTTTTTTATCTCGATCAACCCATGTCGTTTCATCACATTGAATGCGGCCAGTTGTGGGTTTTACGAGGCCCGCGATGCATTTGATAAAGGTACTTTTACCACTACCAGATTGACCAGTCAATACAGTAATTCCAGAAGTCAATGTGCCCTCAGCTTTTACAGTTACAGAAGGTCTAGCTACAGTAAAGGAAAATGTAATCATAGAACCTCCTAATTATTATCTGTATGGCGGAACAAGGAACCTTTTGTAATAAGGTGAATCCCGCTCAGTAACGCCAATGTAAGAACACAAATATAAATAACGAGCTCAAAGGCATCCATGTACTGTCCCGCCTCTACATAGGAGTAGATAGCTAATGGCATAGTACGTGTTACCTTTGGAATATTACCAGCAATCAAGATGGTAGCACCAAATTCGCCCATAGCACGACAGAATGCCAAGATGCTGCCTGTCACAATACCTTTCCATGCAAGGGGAATCGATATAGTAAAGAAGATACGTAGCTCAGAGGCGCCTAATGTTCGAGCTACATCCTCCATATTATGATCTACGGACTGCAATGCAGAACGTACTGTTTGATAAAACAGTGGAAATGCAATAACAGAAGAGGCTATGACGGCACCGGAAGCTGCAAAAACGACACTCATGCCATGAGCTTCAAGCCAAGCCCCAAAGGCATAACCCGGTGTAAATACCATAAGCAGCGCAAAACCAACAACGACTGGCGGTAAAACAAGGGGCAACGTAATTAAAGCATCGAGAATGGCAATGCCGCCCCATTTACAGCGTTTCATCCAATAACAAGTTGCTAAGCCACTTAAAATAACTATAATAAGAGCGACACTCGCCACCCATAATGATAACCAAAATGGACTCATGCTATACCCCCTTTCTATTTAATAATGCTGAAATCATATATTTCCAGCTAGGACTAACAACAATAATATATATATTGTACCATAAGAAAACGCTAGCCATGAGAGCTAGCGTTTTACTCTTATTTAGAAGTGGAGAAACCGTATTTCTCTAATACTTTTTGTCCCTCTGGGCTCATTACATATTGGTAGAAATCTTTTGCCAATGCGTTGTCGTATTTTTTAATGATACCGATTGGATAGATAACTGGATCATGAGAATCAGCAGGTGTTACTGCAGAAATTTGAACTGCATCGCCTGCCGCAATAGCATCAGTTTTGTAGATGAAGCCTGCATCACCAGCACCTTGGCTAACGGAAGCCGTTACAGCTTTTACGTCTTTAGCATATACTACATTTGGTTCAACTTGTTCCCAAACACCTAATTTTGTTAATACTTGTTTACCATAATTACCAACTGGCACTGTTTCAGGATTACCTAAAACGATACGTTTAACAGAAGCAATTTGATTTAATTCAATTTTAGGTTGGCCTTTTGGAACTACAAGAACTAATTCATTAGTTACAAATGGTTTAACATCTGTTACAAGGTCTTTGTCTTGCAACATTTTCATATTCTTTTCGTCAGCAGAGATGAATAAGCTAGCTGGTGCGCCTTGTTCAATTTGTTGGCGCAATGTGCCAGAACCAGCAAAGTTAATAGCAATTTGGTCGTCTGATAAGTTATGACTCTTTTTGTAGGACTCTGCCAATTCAGTAAGAGCACCTTTCAAGCTCGCTGCCGCTTGTACAGTAATCTTTTCAGATGTGCTTGGTTTAGCAGAATCTGCTGCTTTGTTTGTGTCACTACCACACCCCACTAACAAGGCCAGCATGAAAACGCTCATTAATACTAATAGAATTCGTTTCATAATTCCTCCTGTGCATCCCTTTGGACTCCACACTGTGAAAGCTATGGTTACTCACCGTAGAGACACGTTCAAAGAACAAACTAAATATACAATATATTCACATTATACTATATATTTGTTAATTAATATGTATGTAAAAACTCACATTTTGCATATATATTTCTGATGAATACCATAAGAAATCATAATGGATAAAACTTTTAAGCCCCGAACAATACATACTATGGTATGATAATACTATACATTAAATCCATACTAAATTAATAAGAAACTCTAGGTGAGATAATGAATATATTCGAGCTAATAGGACATATATTTATGAACTCTATGATTCCTATTTTTATACTGATAGGCGTAGGGTTTATATTGGATAGAAAATTTAAACTAGATTTATATACGCTGAGTAAACTAAACTTCTACATATTATTGCCTACCTTTGTATTTAGGGCTATGTATGAAGCTAAATTTACATCAGGTACGTTAGAAATCGTATTTTGTGCACTAGTTGTACTCATACTGAACTCTATCCTTTCAGGTGTAGTCGGCAAAATACAAGGTTATGATGTAGCAAAAATCGCCACATTAAAGAACTGCGTTATGTTCAACAACGTTGGCAATATGGGCATCGCCCTTGCCATCTTTGTATTTACTAATGTGCCTTACGTCATCGATGGCGCAACCCCCTATGCTGATTTAGGTCTTGTCAGCGTCGTATCTATTATGATTATACAGACCATTACGAGTAATACCTATGGCTTCTACCAAGCTGGCGCTGGGCGATTAAGCACAAAAGATGCGTTAAGCATAGTCTTCCATATGCCTATGGTATATGCTATACCGCTTGCATTACTTTGCCAGCTCTTACCATTTGATTTACACGGTCTATTCTTCTTTGCCCCTCTTAAAATCTTTGCTAATGCCTTTGTAGGCGTTGCTATGATCGCTTTAGGGGTGCAGATTAACAGAACGCCATTAAACTTCTTTAAGGCGGATGTTATGCTCGCTACATCCTTACGTCTCGTCGTAAGTCCTCTCATTGCTGCAGTTATTACTATATTATTTATAATGTTCTATGGTCCTATGCACCCGATTGCAGCGCAAACGATTGTCATCACCTATAGCGTACCAACAGCCATCAATATGGCCCTTATTGCTATCGAGATGAAAAACAATCCAGAATACGCTACGCAAATTGTAATGGGTACAACCATACTATCAGCAGTAACTATGCCACTATTTATTACGATAGCCTATTACCTCTTCCCTTTATATTAATACTAGTATACCTATACAAAAAGGAGCCGTATAAACGGCTCCTTTTCTTATATTTTAACTTTATATATCTTTAGAGGATATATATATATCATGAGTACTTTTGTATATCCCCAATCAAGTTAGACAAATAGTATGCAATACGGCTATATGACTATTGATGAGATACGTGTTCCATACCCATTCTTACGAGACCTTCTACGTGATCATCGTTTAGAGAGTAGTATGCAGTTTTCCCATCCTTGCGATAGGTCACAAGACGGGCTTGACGCAATACACGTAATTGATGAGAGATAGCAGATTGTCCCATCCCCATTGTTTCCGCAATGTGATTTACACACATTTCGTTTTCTAATAATAATTCTACTATTTTAAGGCGTGTAGGGTCACCCAGGATTTTAAACAGTTCTGCTAGCTTTAGCAATGATTCTTGTTTGTCGCTCATATAGTCCCCCATTTTATAAACCATTATCTATGTTTATTTATTGTTCTCATGTAACTTAATTTCGTTCTTATTTGTAAACCTAAATGGCATACATACAAATATTATATCATTTTTACGCTATAAAAAAGAGACTTTGTTACAACAAAGTCTCTTTTTGTATCATATCTGTACAGGATATGAATTATTTAATGATCAATACAGGGCAAGTGGAGTGACTAGTTACATAGCTACTTACGCTACCCATGAATAAGCCTTTCAATGGGCCAAGGCCACGGCTACCCATTACGATAAGGTCAGCATTATATTTTTTAGCTACTGCTAATAATGCAGGACCAGGGGAACCAACTTCGAATACGCTTTTAACTTTTACGCCTGTAGGAATTTCTTTTACTACATCGTTAAGAATTTCTTTACCAGTTTCTTCCATATCTTCTGCAATTTGTTCAGATACGTAACCACCGGAAATTGGTGTTTGATCGAAATTGGAAATAGCAGACACGATATTTGCAACGTGAACAATAATCAATTCAGCATGGTTGCGGTCCGCTACAGCGAGAGCATGTTCCAACGCACGTTTAGCATTTTCAGAACCATCAGTAGGTACGACAATAGTTTTGTAGGTAACCATAATAACCCCTCCTATTTCTAATCCCTCAAAGGGGATATGATCAAAGATCGTTTAGCCTATAGTATTATATTCTAGACCATCAAGGAAAACTCCTCTTTTTCTAGAGGATTTCTTTTATTATAGCACAAATTATACAGATTTATACAAATAAAAGAATATTATGTGTATATTATAAAACTTGTGATGATTGGTTAGTATTCAATGTAGTAGTCAATTTGAATCCATCCAGCACATCGATGAGCTCCGGTGTGCTAAGGCTAGTTCCTGCTGGGCCAATCATACGAGCCACGGCTACATTGCCTTCATTACCTAAGATAATAGTAGCGGCAAAGGATACTGGTGCAGCTGCAGATGTATCAGCCGTATTAGGATTCTTCATATGACCTGCCAAGTAGAACATTACATTACCATCGATAATATGTGTTTCATAACGAGTAATGGTTGCCTTATTCACCTCAACCAATTGTTTAAGGTAATAATCACCTAGCATTTGTTTGCCCATCATTGTAGGCATGCCTGTGCTAACCGCTTGTACGGGGATTGTAAAGGATTCAATATCAAGGCGCACATTATGCTTAGCGAAAGCAATTTTACCCTTTTCATTTAGACGGGTAAAACCTTTTGGATAGGCAAATTTAATACCTTCAGCTACGCTGATATCACTTGTGCCAGAGATAAACTGCTTAACACCTTTGATTGTACTAGAACCAGACTTATTTAGTAATTCAAAGGATGGAATTGTATGTTCCATCAAGCCTTGTTCCATAAATTCCCCTTGAATAGGAGCATAGGTGCTCGCCAAATTGTAGCGATGCGTTGGATCCTTATCCATGATGAATTCCGCTTCAAATACAGATTGAACAGGCTCTGTAGATGTCATTTCAGCATACGATTTTGGTGTTGTCTTATCCCAACGTGCTGATATAGCCCCTTTCTTGTTAAAGAAGCCCCCAACGATATCGTTATTTTCAAAGACATTACTATGCTGACGCCAGATGCTCAAGTACTCTTCATCAGACATGCCCTTGATTGGCACACCATACCAAGTCGTATTCCATTCCTTTTGAGATACCCCGTCTTGCGGTGTATTATTGCGTTTTGTGAAAGACACAGTATAGGAATCATCTTGTGTTGGACCTGCTAGGTTGAAAGAATAGCCTTGAATATGCTCACTTTCACTACGCACATCCATATCTAGCTTAACACCATCGGCTACACGCCATGGAATCGTAAAGGTATAGCCATTTTTATAGTCCTTAACTACTGTGTTCATCGTAGTCGCATACGATTTATACTGATCTGGCAAAATAGAGGCAGAGTCTTTTTGGGAATCTACGATTGCCATCGGAGTTCCAGGTGTGCCTTGCAAGCCTTCTGCCATAATAGAGGTCGTGCTCATAGCCATGACAGCTAACGTAGCAGCAATAAAACGTAACTTCATAAGACCTCCTATAACATGTTCTCCAAGAACGCTTTCGTTCTATCGTTCTGTGGATTGTTGAAAATTTGTTCTGGTGTACCTTCCTCTTGGATAACACCATCCGCCATAAAGATGACACGATCAGATACTTCACGAGCAAAGTTCATTTCATGAGTTACGATAATCATCGTCATATGATCATCAGCCAACTGTTTAATAGTCTTAAGAACCTCACCAGTTAATTCTGGGTCAAGGGCAGATGTAGGCTCATCAAAGAGCATGATTTCAGGATTCATCGCCAATGCGCGAGCGATGGCCACGCGTTGTTGTTGACCGCCAGACAAACGGGATGGATACATATCGCGCTTTTCCCATAAGCCAACTTTATTAAGTAATCGCTCTGCAATCGGTAAAATTTCATCATCTTTCATACCTTTTACCATGCGCGGCGCGATCATAATGTTATCAAGCACCGTCATATGAGGGAATAAATTGAAAGATTGGAATACCATGCCCATGCGTAATAATAAGTCATGTTGTGTTTCTTGGCTAGCATAGTTTACAGTGCCATTAGCATCTGTACTAGCAAGGACAGTACCATCTACAGTAATAGAACCACCATCAATGGTTTCCAATTGACCTAAGCAGCGTAAAAATGTAGATTTACCAGACCCAGATGGGCCGATGATAGAAACGATTTCCCCTCTATCCATTTTGAGCGATACATCGCGCAATACAGTTTGATTGTTAAAGCGTTTTTCAATACGCTCCATATTTACAAATGTCATAAGTACCTCTTACATCGTCGTATAAATAAATAGCTGTAATTTCAAATCGGCTATAGCCCTTAAAAACAACTAAGTCCATATCTACGACACACTACTACAGAATAGATTAATCTTCATATACAGCAAATCGTCTTTCTAAGTAGTTGAAGATATTTGTCAAAATAAAGGTAAAGATCAAGTAGAACAAAGCTGCCACTAAGAAGGCAGAGATATCAAAGTCACGTTGTACGATAGATTTTGTAATACGCAAGATATCATTCATAGCCAATACGTATACAAGAGACGTATCTTTCAACAAGTTAATTGTTTCGTTCGCAAGCGGAGGCAATACGCGTTTAAACATTTGTGGCAAGATGATTTTACGCATTGTTTGAGCATAAGTAAAACCAAGAACCTTTGCCCCTTCGTACTGACCACGAGAAATGGATTGAATACCACCACGGAAAATTTCACATAAATACGCTGCGTAGTTCAACACGAATGTAAGTACTGCAGCTGTAGCATCATCCATTTGGACTGCTCCATCTGTAATGATAGGCAATGCATAATATACGAATAAAATTTGTAACATTAATGGTGTGCCGCGCATCAAATATACGAAGGCTTCAACAATTTTGTCGAGCACTGTAAATTTTGATAGACGTACCAAAGCAAGTAAGATACCGCCAGGGATGGATAAAATCCATACAATACAGAATAGCGATACGGTTACCTTTAAACCATCAGCGATGGTTGGGATAATCTGCAATAAATAATCTAACATGGAATACTCCTTCAAAACACGACTAGAGAAGAGGCATCTGGCCTCTTCTCTAGTGTACATTTCGTTCTTTAATTATCTGTTGTACATACTGACCATAGTACTATTAGTATATCACGAATTGTACTATTTAGCATCGCTCTTATCTAGGTCTGCGCTAGAGCCCAACCATTTTTCAACGATTTTATCAGCAGTACCATCTTTTTTCATGTCCGCTAAGATACCATTGATTTTATCACGTAATGCAGTGTCATCTTTACGGAAACCAACAGCGAAGTTGTCAACACCGTAATCAGTACCGTCTACGATTTTGTATTTACCAGGTTCTTTTGTCATGAGGTAACGAGCGATAACACCATCGGCGATAACTGCATCAACACGACCAATACCAAGATCCATGAAAGCACTTACGAAGTCAGCATAAGATTTTGTTTCTTTCACAGTTTTACCGCTTGGATCATTTTGTAATGCAGATTCACCAGTACTAGCTTGTTGAACACCTACTACTTTACCTGCTAAATCAGCTTTGGATTTGATGGAGTCATCATCATTACGAACAACGATGTATTGTTTATCCTTCATGTATGGATTGGAGAACAAAATATTTTTCTCACGTTCAGGAGATACTGTTAAGCCATTCCATAAAGCGTCAATTTTTTTAGATTTCAATTCCGCTTCTTTACTGGACCAGTCAATAGCTTTGAACTCTACCTCCATACCAGCGCGTTTAGCCGCTTCTTTAGCCATATCGATATCTAAACCTACGATTTCGCCTTTATCATCTTTAAAGCCCATTGGAGGGAAGCTATCATCTAAGCCGATAACGATTTTTTTAGGTAATTCTGTATTAGCGGTTTTAGTATCGCTACCACAACCCGTTACAAATACCATCATAGATACTGCTGCAAGGCCAACGGCCATCATTTTTTTCCAATTCATAACTATCCTCCACGGTGTGTTACACCTTTAACTACTTGCTATTATATGCTGTACAGAACTCACCTCTGCACCCGATGATTGTATTATACTTTAGTTTGTTAAAGTTGTAAATAGCTAATTTGATGAATTTTTGGATTTTCTTAATTTCTTAATATTACATATCATCTGTTGTAAGGATAAAGCATTTGTATAACCTATATTTTAAAGATTTGAATGCTTATTAATAGCTTCAATCATGGCCATTTTATCTTTATACCCTACCTGCGCAAGGTCTAAGGGTATGACATAAATACCACCATGACCATTCATAGCCTGCAATTCACGCCAACCTTCGGTAAACCCGATAATATGCTCGTAATCTACAAAGACAAAATATTCATCCCCATGAAAGAGACTGTGAAAGTATTCTATAAAAGAAAAAGGCCTACGTTTCAACACGAGGCCCTTTTCACAGATAAAAGCTTGACTTTCACCTAATCTATGAAGGGTCCACAATATAAGAAGTAGCAACAGATAATACAATATACGCTCAGCCCAATCGGACGGTAAATATTTCACAATTAACACGCACACCAATAGACCGATGATACGTCCAGTCCACTGGATTCCACGATGTATTTCTAAGCTCTGTTGTACGGCACCTGATGAAAAGCGTTCCATCGCCTCTTGTTTCGTCATGGCTTACCTCACAAATTGAAAGTCTACTATATGATTTTATTTACGGCACAAGCCCATAGCTTGCTCTACTTTACGATACATTTGACTCGCTTTAGCATGAGCCTTAGCAGCACCTTCATCGAGAATGACATCGAGTTCAGGGCTTGTAATCAATTCATTGTAACGTTGTTGGATTGGCTCAAGAGTTGCCACCAAAAGATCGGCAATATCGGATTTGAATACGCCATAACCTTTACCTGCATACATGTCTTCGATAGCTTCATAGCTGTCTTTTGTGATAGCACGGTAAATGCCCATCAAGTTAGAAATGCCCGGTTTGTTTTCTTTATCGTAACGCACTGCATTATCAGAGTCAGTTTGAGCACGTTTCAATTTTTTCACGATCAAATCTGGTGCATCCAAAAGGCGAATGGTAGCATTTTGGTTATCATCAGATTTACTCATTTTCTTAGTTGGCTCTTGTAAGCTCATAACGCGAGCACCACCTTCGCCTACCTTGATATCAGGTACTACGAAAGTTTCACCAAATCTACGGTTAAAACGCTCTGCCAAATTACGAGTCAATTCAAGATGTTGCTTTTGGTCCTCACCTACAGGAACATAGTTTGTACCATATAACAAGATATCTGCCGCCATCAATGGTGGGTACGTAAGCAATGCTGTAGGAATAGAGTCACCTTGCTTTTGAGACTTATCTTTGTACTGAGTCATACGCTCTAATTCGCCAACATAGCTGATAGATTGCATAACCCAACCGAGTTTAACATGCTCAGGTACTTCGGATTGTACGAACAATGTTACCTTTTTAGGATCGAGACCAACCGCTAGATACAACGCAGCCAAATTACGAGTATTTTGGAATAACTCTTTTGGATCTTGCGGTACAGTAATCGCATGTTGGTTAACAATACAATAATAACATTCATCAGTATCTTGATAGTCTAAGAAATTACGTAAAGCCCCCAAATAGTTACCAAGTGTTAACTCACCACTTGGTTGGATGCCGGAAAATATAACTGCCATAATAGTCTCCCTATATTGAAATAAACCAACAGTGCCGAAGCACTGTTGGTTATATATATTATTCTACGGTTACAGATTTAGCCAAGTTACGTGGTTTATCTACATCTGCGCCGCGTGTAATCGCTGCATAGTATGCTAACAATTGCAATGGTACAACTGCAAGGATTGGAGCGATGAATTTATTTGCACGAGGAACATAGATTGTATGGTCTACGTGTTTAGATAATTCTTCGTCCCCTTTCATGCCGATACCGATTACAACCGCTTCACGAGCTTTTACTTCGCGGATGTTACTGATCATCTTATCGTACACATCCTCTTGTGTAGCCAATGCGATAACAGGTACGCCTTCTTCAATAAGAGCTAATGTACCATGTTTCAATTCGCCACCAGCATATGCTTCAGCATGGATGTAAGAAATTTCTTTCAATTTCAAAGCACCTTCCATCGCTACTGCATAGTCGATAGCACGGCCCAAGAAGAACGCATCAGATTTGAAGCCATAATGTTTAGCAAAGGCTTTCATATCTTCGTCTACTTCAAAGATTTCATGAATCAATGTAGGCAAGTTTTTAACACCGCTAAGGATTTCTTCACCTAACGCTGGATCCATTTTGCCATTTAATTGGCCAAGGTATACAGCGAACAATAAGCCAGCTACTAATTGAGTAGTGTAAGCTTTTGTGGACGCTACAGAGATTTCAGGGCCTGCCCATGTGTAAACAGTATTGTCTGCTTCACGGGAGATACTGGAACCTACTACGTTAGTAATCGCCAAGGATTTAGCACCATGGCGTTTTGCCTCTTTCAACGCAGCTAATGTATCAGATGTTTCACCAGATTGGCTGATAACAATACATAATGTTTTGTCATCAGTCAATGGATTGCTGTAACGGTACTCGGATGCGATTTCCACACTTACAGGAATGCGCGCCAAGTTTTCAATATATTGTTTTGTTACAAGACCTGCATGGTATGCTGTACCACATGCAACGATAAGGATTTTATTGAAAGCTGCTACATCTTCAGCAGTCCAATTCAATTCATCAAAGATAGCTGTTTTACCATCTTCAGAGATATGTGTACCGAAAGTATCGCGTACAGCTTTAGGTTGATCATGAATTTCTTTCAACATGAAGTGTTCATAACCGCCTTTTTCTGCTGCTTCCGCATTCCAGTTAACATGGAATACTTCTTTATCAACAGGGTTGCCTTCACGGTCAAATACAGATACATTATCACGAGTTACGATAGCTAATTCACCATCGCTCAAAATGTATGTATCGCGTGTGTAGTTAATAATAGCTGGAATATCAGATGCTACAAAGTTTTCGCCTTTGCCAAGACCGATAACCAATGGATTTTCTTTTTTAGTACAAATGATTTTATCTGGCTCATCAGCACAGATGATTTCAAGAGCATACGCACCATCAACACGAGCTAGCATGCGACGTACTGTGCCTACGAAATCGCCATCATACATATCTTCTAATAAATGAGCTACTACTTCTGTATCAGTTTCAGATTTGAAATGGTAACCTTTTTCAATGAGCTCTTCTTTTAAAGGCATGTAATTTTCAATAATACCGTTGTGTACAACAGCAAATTTACCATCTTCAGATGCATGAGGATGGGCGTTCATATCAGATGGACGACCATGAGTAGCCCAACGAGTATGACCAATACCTACAGTCCCTTCATTAGGATCTGCTTTTACAATCGCCTCAAGATTAGCTAGACGGCCAACCTTTTTTTGAATTTTGATTGCATTTTCAG
>CABSJA010000039.1 GCA_902477915.1 uncultured Veillonella sp. | reverse complement strand
TTTCCAAACGTGGGTAACAGAATACGCATTTTTCAGCTTTATTTGTTTCCCAGTTGTAGAAGATTTTTTTGTATGGGCAAGATGGAACACAATGTCTCCAACCGCGACATACGTCTTGAGATACAAGAACTACACCATCTTCATCGCGTTTGTAGATTGCGCCAGATGGACATGCAGCTACACATGCAGGGTTCAAGCAGTGGTTACAAAGACGTGGCAAGTAACGCATGAATACTTCTTCGTAGTCAAATACGATATCTTCGCCCATCTTAGCCAAGTTCACATCGGAACGAGCATGTTGACCACCTGCTAAATCGTCATCCCAGTTAGGACCCCAAGTAACTTCCATTTTTTGTTTAGTCACAAGGGAACGAGGACGAGCAACTGGTTGGTTGTTTTTACGACCACCATGAATCAATGTTTCATAGTCATATGTCCAAGGTTCGAAGTAATCCTTCAATTCTGGTTGTTCAGGATGGAAGAATAATTTCATCAAACGGTTTGTTTTAGAACCTGTAGAAAGAGCCAATTTACCAGAATTATCTAATGTCCAGCCGCCTTTCCATTTTTCTTGGTCTTCCCAATGACGTGGGTAACCTACGCCTGGGCGAGTTTCCACGTTATTGAAGTACATATATTCCGCGCCTTCGCGGTTCGTCCATGTATTTTTACAAGTGATAGAGCATGTATGACAGCCTAAACACTTATCCAAATTTAGGACCATGGATACTTGAGCTTTAATCTTCAAGCCAATCCACCTCCTTCAATTTACGAGCCACAATTGTCATATCACGTTGGTTACCAGTTGGGCCATAGTAGTTAAAGCCATAGCTCAATTGGCCATAACCGCCGATCATGTGTGTCGGTTTCATGTGAATATGAGTTGGTGCATTATGCGTACCACCGCGTTGTTTCTTAACCTTCGCGCCAGGAACGTTGATGTGACGGTCTTGGGAATGGTGCATATAGGAAATACCGCGAGGAATACGTGGGGAAACTACAGCACGAGCTGCAACGATACCGTTTTTGTTGAAAGCTTCTACCCAATCATTATCTTTAACGTCAATTTCTGCTGCATCGTCTTCGTTGAGCCAAATAGTTTGACCACCACGGAACAATGTCAACATTTGTTGGCTATCGAAATACATACTATGTGTAGACCACTTATTATGTGGTGTTAAGTATTTCAATGTAATTTCTGGAATGCCCTCTTGTTTGTAGTCACCTTGTACTGGTTTATAGGACAATACAGGTTTGTACAACGCCATAGCTTCACCGTAATCACGCATCATTTCATGGTCACAATAGAAGGATTGACGACCTGTTACGGTACGGAATGGTACCTTATCTTCTGTAGATGTTGTAAATGGAGAGTAACGACGATTTTTATCGTTCTTACCAGTACTTGTTACAGAGCTAATGATGAAGCGTGGTTGGCGAACCATATCATCGAAGGTAATTTTTTCTTGTTCGCGACCTTTTGCGTTCTTTTCAAGACCAGAAAGACCTGTTTTTTCTTCCATAGCTTTCCAAGAACGAACAGCCAATTTACCATTTGTACAAGAAGATAATGTTAATACAACATTACAAGCTTCCTTACATTCGTAAATGCTAGGACGGCCATGAGAAATGAATTCCGGATTATCGATGATACCATTTTGATCATATAATGTCTTGTATTCATCAGATACATCCCATGTCATGCCATGAGCACCCATTTTGTTTTCAATATTAGGTCCCAACGCAATGTATTTTTCAAAGATTTTACTATAATCGCGTTTTACATGAACGAGGTTCGGCATTGTTTTACCAGGAATTGGTTCACATTCGCCTTTGCTCCAATCGAGAACCTTACCTTCTGGTTGTGCCACTTCACCTGGGCTGTCATGACCAAGAGGTAATGCTACGATATCTTCATATTCTGTGAAGCCAGACTCTTTCGCTACGCGAGATACTGTTTCTGCAAGGGTACGGAATGTATCCCAGTCAGATTTAGTTTCCCATGCGCAATCAACAGCTGCTTGGAATACGTGTACATATGGATGCATGTCTGTAGAAGACAAGTCTTCTTTTTCATACCATGTAGCCGCTGGGAATACGATATCAGAGTATAAGCCTGTAGAAGCCATACGGAAGTCGATATCGATTAAGAGGTCAAGCTTACCAGCTTCATCTGCTTCGCGCCATTTGATTTCTTCTGGTTTTACTGGTGCATCATCATCTTCAAGAACACCATGTTTTGTACCAAGTAAATGTTTCAAGAAATATTCATGGCCCTTAGAGGAAGAACCGATAAGGTTTGCACGCCATACAAACAAGTTGCGTGGGTGATTTTCTTTAGCCGCTGGATCTTCTACGCAGAATTGTAATTCTTTGTTTTTCAATGCTTGCGCTACATATTGATTAATTTCTGCTTCTGTACCAGCACCTGCTGCACGAGCATCGTTAATCAATTCTTGGCTGCCTTTATTGAAAGTAGGGTAAGATGGCAACCAACCTAAACGTGCAGCCAATACGTTGTAGTCACCAGGGTGACGGTAACGAGGTTTAGCTAATTTAGACACGCGGTCTGCCAAATCGATGCAATCAGAACGATATTGTTCTGTAGCAAAGTAGAACCAAGATGTACCATTTTGCAAACGAGGAGCTTTACTCCAGTCGTTAGCTGTCATGATACCGCCCCAGCCTTCAACAGGACGAAGTTTTTCTTGACCTACGTAGTGAGCCCAGCCACCACCGTTAACACCTTCTGTACCACAGAACATAATGAGGTTCAAGATTGTGCGGTAAATGATATCTGCATGGTACCAGTGGTTAATACCACCACCCATGATAATCATGGAGCGACCTTTAGTTTTTTCTGCATTATCTGCAAATTCGCGAGCTGTAGCAATAGCGATATCTGCTTTTACGCCAGTGATTTTTTCTTGCCATGTTGGTGTGTATGGAGTGTCATCAGTGTACGCTTTAGCCACTTCACCACCGATACCACGGTCGATACCGTAGTTAGCAAGGATGAGGTCATATACTGTAGTTACTTTTACAGGACCATCAACAGTTTGTACTGTAATCGTTGGAATAGCACGTTCAATAACGCCTTCGTGCTCTTCATCACCAAAGTATGGCAACTTAACAACAGTCACATCTTCGCGTTGATCAAATACGGATAAACGTGGGTCAATTTTAGCCCCTGTATCGCGGTTTTCAAGACGCAAATTCCATTTTTGAGGGTTCGTGTGACGTTCACCCATCGTACCATTAGGAACAACGATTTCATTTGTAAGTTCATCGATCAATACCATTTGGAAGTCTGCGCCTTCCTCTTGGCGACCTAAGTCCTTAGCATTCAAGAAACGGCCTGGTTGTACAGTGCCATTGATATCTTCAACGCGTACAAGGAATGGCATATCAGTAAACTCTTTTGCATACTCTTTGAAGTATGGAGTTTCTTTATCGATGTAATATTCTTTTAAGATAACGTGACCCATTGCCATAGCAAGAGCCGCATCAGTGCCGGCTTTTACATTGAGCCAAGCATCGGAAGAAGTTGTGGATTCCGCATAGTCAGGGGATACGGATACAACTTTAGTACCTTTGTAACGAACCTCTGTCAAGAAGTGAGCATCTGGGGTACGAGTCAATGGTACATTGGAACCCCAAGTCATGATGTAACCAGCATTGTACCAGTCACCAGATTCAGGAGTATCAGTTTGTTCACCCCAAACTTGAGGGCTAGAAGGTGGTAAATCGGCATACCAGTCATAGAAGGACAATGGTGTACCACCCATTAAGTTAAGGAAACGAGCACCTGCTGCATAAGACAACATGGACATCGCTGGAATTACAGAGAAGCCTGCGTTGCGGTCAGGGCCGTATGTTTTTGCAGTATATAATAAGGATGCAGCAGTAATTTCTGTCGCTTCATCCCATGTGGAGCGCACAAAGCCACCCATACCACGGGCAGATTTGTATTTTTTCGCTTTTTCAGGATCTTCTACGATAGATTTCCAAGCTTCGATTGGGTTCTTAGCATGCTTTTTCGCTTCTCTCCAAAGCTCAGCCAATTCGCCGCGTACATAAGGATATTTTACGCGCAATGGGCTATAGAGATACCAAGAGAATGTCGCACCACGAGGGCACCCACGTGGTTCGTAATCCGGCATATCATCTGGTGTTTCAGGGTAGTCAATAGCCTGATTTTCCCATGCAACAACACCATTTTTAACGTAAATATTCCAGCTACAAGAACCAGTACAGTTTACGCCATGCGTTGTGCGGACAACTTTATCGTAAGACCAACGGTCACGATAAAAATTTTCCCACTCGCGACCGCCATCTTCAGTTATTTGATGGCCGCTTGGAGATACGTTCTTCTTGCGAAGAAACTTAAACTTTTGAGACAACAAGCTCATCTCGTGTCCTCCTTCAAAACTACAAAAAATCCCTTGCGTTAGCTGAGCTAACACAAGGGAGAAAATCCTGTTATTCGATATTACTAATATTAGGGTCTATATTATCAACCTCTAAATCAAGCAATCCGATTAAAGCGTCAAAATCACAGATTACTAGATGGTGTTTGTCATAGGCTACATAGCCCAACTTACGCAACTCACTTAGCATGCGATTTAAACTTTCTCTTGATGTGGCAGCAAATTCAGCCAACTCTTGATTTGTTAGGGCGATATCGATAAAGATACCATCCTCGCGCTCTACACCATAACTATTGGCTAAGCGCAACAAGGTAGAATAAAATGCTCCCTTCTTGCCATATAGTAGCAAGTCTCGGTATTTTGCCTGTTGACGTCGCATATGTAATGTATAGATCTTCATGATTGCAATGGCCAACGAATGGTCTTTTGCAATAGCAGCCTCTAACAAATCATAGCGAATAGAATAAACAGAGCAATCCTCCCGAGCAATGGCGTTGAACACATATGTTTTTGTGTTCTCCTCATACAACGGAACCTCACCAATTACATTATTCGGCCCTACTAGACGCAATGCAAAAATGTGCCCACTAGCTTCGAACTTTTTAATGCTCATTCTACCTTTTACTACTACGTAAAAGTGTTCTGCCTTGTCCCCCTCATGGAAGAGAAAATCACCTTTTTTAAGATGGAGTTCCTCGCCCGGCAAAGCAAGCAATTGGTTAATTAAATTTTTATCCATACCATCACCACTCCATTGTACTTTTAATATAAAATCCATTAGTTATACTAATCTATTTATAGTAAAAGTACATGTATTATATACTTTCATGTATATACAAGATTATTATAACTTATTAATTTCAGAATATGTGTGTTTTATGTCACATTCACAAAAATTTTTACAATATATAATATATTTGTGATATAAGACATTGCAAATTTTGTTGATACAATAATTATAACTCAGTTCTCTAAGTAATTCGAATACTTTCTATAGAAACTCTATAGATTGCAATATTCATATACATTGACTGATAATTGTATCTTCCATGTCTTCATTGCATGTATAGTTTTTCAGTAAGGAGAAGTTCAAAATGAGCGAACTAAAAATGCCTCAAGTAGGGGCAAGCCGTAGCGAAATTGTGGCTAATTGGCAACCAGATAATCCAGAATTTTGGGAAAAGTTTGGTAAAAAAATTGCTAAACAAAACTTGGTTATATCCACAATTGCATTAACCCTTTCATTCTGTGTATGGTATTTATGGGCAACCATTGCAGCGCAACTCAACGGCGCAGGCTTTAATTTCACAACCGATCAATTATTTACCTTAGCTGCATTGCCAGGCCTTGTAGGTGCTACATTACGTTTTGTATATACCTACATGCCAGCCTTAATCGGTGGTAAAAACTGGACATTTATTTCCACACTTATTTTATTAGTTCCTGTTGTATGGCTCGGCTTTGCCGTTCAAGATACAACAACTTCTTATATGACATTCATGATCTTAACTGCCTTAATCGGTTTAGCAGGCGCCAACTTCTCGTCCTCCATGGCGTACATTGGCAACTTCTTCCCTAAATCCGAAAAAGGTACAGCTCTTGGTATCAACGGTGGCGTCGGTAACCTTGGTATTTCCGTAATCTACTTCTTAGCTCCATTCGCTATGGGTTCTGCTGCATTAGGTAGTGTATTTGGTGTAACACCAGCTATCATCAAAGGTAATGCAGTTTACCTTGCCAACGCTGCTTTCATGTGGATCGTACCTCTCGTTGTTATCCTTGCATTGATGACACGTTTCATGGATAACTTGCCATTAGAAAAACCAAATCCTAAAAACCTTGTACAAATCTTTGGTAATAAACACACTTGGGCACTTACATTGTTATATACTTGTTCCTTCGGTGCGTTCTCTGGTTATGCAGCAGCACTTGGTCTATTAGTAGGTAAAGAATTCCCTGAAATTCCATTTGCTTCAATCGCATTCGTAGGCCCACTTGTAGCAGGTGCGCTTCGTCCTGTAGGTGGTTGGTTAGCCGATAAAATCAACAGCGGTACAAAAGTTACCTTTGTGAGTCTTCTCGGTTTATGTGCAACAACTGCATTGATTGCATTTGGCGTAGATATGCACAACTTCCCATTCTTCTTCGCTATGTCTGTATTAACATTCGTATGCTGTGGCTTCGCAACTGGTGCAACATTCCGTATGATCCCACACGTATTCGGCAATCCATTGCTTTCCTCTTTAATCACAGGCTTCGTAGCCGCTGTAGCTGCATACGGTGCTTTCATTACACCTAAAATCTTCGGCTTTACATATTCCACATTCGGTAATATCTATCCAGCCTTCGCTGTATTGTTAGCCTTCAACATCGTAACTGTAGCAGTATGCTACTGGTTCTATGTACGTAAAAGCGCGAACATGAACGTATAGGGTGTAACAGAAACTATAATTTACAACCCAATAAAGTAATAAAAGACTCCCTCAACAATCCTCCATGCGAATTAGTTCTGCGGCCATAGGCCTTGAACCCGCAAGTCGGATTTTATGAGGGAGTTCTTTTATTAAAAATTAGATGTGTATTAGCATTTTAGGGAAATGTAAATTATAGTTTCTGTTATCTAAGCACGAAGGGAAGACCTCGTAAGTCGGATCGATGCGGGGTTTTCTTTTATGAAAATATAGTTATGGATATGATACTCAAACATAGTGAATTATATTTTACGTAGTACAAGACGTTAACAAATTTTCTGTTCAAAATTATAACCTTCATATTAATGGAAAAAAAAGGACTGCTAGGCAGTCCCTTTTTTTATTATCCAAAGATTTCTTCTAATAGTGCATCGTCGATGATGGTACCAACGTAGAAGTCGCTGAAGATGCCGTATTTTGCACTGGCGATTTCAAAGCGCATATCGTATACGATTTTTTTGAATTGAATGTCGTCGTTACTGAAGATGGTAATGCCCCATTCCCAGTCGTCTAAGCCGCAGCCACCTGTAGTGAATTCAGATAGAACGTCTAAGTATGTTTTACCAAGTTCGCCATGAGATTTCATCAACGCACCGCGTTCTTGAGGTGGTAGCATGAACCAGTTATCATCGCCTTCACGTTTTTTGCTCATGTTATAGAAGCAAATATATTTATCGCGAGGTACATGAGGGTACAGTTTTTGGTTAACTTCTTCTGTATCGAGTTTAGCCTTAACATAAGCACTTACTTCTGTTACAGATGTATAGGAATATGTTTGAACTAGTACGCTTGCAATAGCAAGGCGGCGGAACTTGCGTTCTACTTGCGCTAAGTATTCAAGGGATGGACCAAGAATCCATAGAATCAAATCCCCTTTTGCGCCATTGCAATCATAGAATGCATAGCTACCTTCTTTAGCTTGATGTTTAGCTTCAAGATCCGCTAAAAATGCTTTTAATTCATTGCGCGCTTCTGCTTTCTCTTCAGCTGTAAAGCAGTTCCATGCGCTGAAATCCATGGCAAATACCATGTGTTGGCTATGCCAACCTTCTACTGTAGGGATTGCTTTCCCCATTATGATCACTCCTATCTATGGTGATTATATTAAAATGATATATTTCTATTACTATAAGAATCGAAAAGACTCCATATACTATTATAGCACATGGAGTCTTTTCTTATAATTATTTACTAATATTAGTTTTCATTACTGCTTACAATAGACTGTACTAATTCTTTTGCCTGTTTCACACCATCAGGGATACCGATGCCATCAAATGGCGTACCAATAAGGTGTAAGTTTGGATAATTCTCAGCTACATGTTTACGTACGGCTGTAATACCTGCGCGATGGCCCACATTATATTGCGGCATACAGTGAATGAGACGGTTAATGCGAACCCATTCAGGTTGTGCGGAAAAATTCATAATGCGTTGTATTTCTTTTACCGCTAATTCTGAAAGTTCCTCATCATTGAGATGTTCTACTACATCATTGCCAGGTTTACCGATAAAGACGCGCAATACAATCTTATCGTCAGGCGTTGTTTGTGGCCACTTTTGATTAAGGATAGTACATGCCGTAAGAGGCGTATCTGTATTGCGTGTAATCAACAGACCAGAGCCTTTTAATTCACCATCAAAGGTTCTTTTATCAAAGGCCATAATAGCAATAGCGCAACTAGATTGCTCCATGGAGCGCAAGAAGTCAAAGCCGGCGTCATCCTTAAACCATTGCGAATACGTCGCAGGTGGAGTAGAGATAATCACATGATCCGCTATAGCAGGAGCTTTATCGAGAAGAACCTCTGTAGCTGAATCTGTAGTAGATTGACAGCCACAAGCATTGTTTACAGAATTCACCACATCGATAGCATACATACCTTCAACATATCGAATATTAGATACTAGTGTCCCCGTATGTAACTGTACATTGCTAGGCATAGCCTCAACGATGGCTGTTATAACGCTTTCAAGGCCACCTGTCAATTGACGGAACATGCCAGATTGAGCAGCAGTGCCCTTGCGACTCGCTATATCCGCATGGGCCTTAGTGGACTTCGCTTCATGACTTTCAAATTGACGGTCTGTCATAGTTCCTTTACCAGCACGCGGTACGTCACCTTCAGCAACAGCACCTTTAGCCGCTTTTGTAACCCCCGCTTTGGAGTGGCCCATCTTAGCAGCCATCATACCTTTTACCATATTCCCATATTTTTGTTCTACTTGAATAAAATGAGGGAACGTAGACAATAGACTGATTTTATAGATATCGCCACCATAGATACCAGCTAATAGTGGTTCGATGAGCTTATCCATCATTTCTTGTCCCAAATGGTATTTAAAGAAATGACCAATGGATACGTCACCATTTTTATCGAGCTGATAAGGCTTTTTAAAGTAATCTAGGCCAGCACGCAGTTTCCCAGGCCATGAAATGAGCGTCGCTTTCACAAAAGGCATCATTTCCGTTGGAATCCCCATGATAGAGCCACCTGGAATAGGATGAATTGAACCCTTATCATACACAAAGGCCTGCCCTGTTTCATTTGATACAAGGGTATCGCCTAATCCAAGATCATAGATTAGGTCCGTCATTTCCGTTTTACGACCTAAATACGAGTCGGGGCCTAGTTCTACTACGAAATCATCAACTCGTTGTGTTTGTATTTTCCCACCAAATCGTGGTGCTTGTTCGTAAAGAGTGATATTCCAGTCCGGCTTCGCATGACCTAAATAATAAGCCGCTGTCAATCCTGTTAGGCCACCGCCCACAATTGTTACATTCACGAATGAATCCTTTCTAATATTGCACTCGCCATAGCTTGTAAGAATGTTTCATTACAATTCGGCATCTGTGCACGCATATATACAGCGCCGCCCGCATCAACGAGTTCTTTACACTCCACATCATTATCGTACAACACCTCTACATGATTGCTGACAAAGCCAAATGGTACAAAGGCGATATGTATCGCACCATTACGTAGAGCTTGATTGATGGCCTCTTCTACGGTAGGACCTAACCATTGACCATGTGGTGCCGCACTCTGCCAAGCCACAGACCAATTAGATAAACCACAACGTTCTGCGATTTCTCGGGCACTTTCCTCTAAGGCTAACGCATAAGAGTCACCGTTGTGGCTATTAATAAGCGGTATACTATGAGCACTAAAAATAACAAATACATCCTTAGTATCATCGATACAATCCGAAACGGCGTTTACCCAATATTCCATAAATGATGGTTGATCCCACCAGGAGCGAATAACATCAAAGGTTACCCCTTGATGGTCACCAATGGCAGCTTGTACTTGCTTCTCATAGGCCCCTGTACCAAGAGACGTAAAGAATGGAGCCGTTACGATAGCAACGATGTGTTCTACACCTTGTTGGACCAAAGCATCTACCGCATCAGCAATCGAAGGTTTCATATGAAGATAACCAATAGCTGATGGCATTGATGGTAACAATGTAATCAATGTTTCATATTGACGCTCTGCCATTGTTTGTAATTCTATATTAGACCATTGTCCAATTGCATCATAGCGACGTGTAAGATTAACCACTTCCGCCTCTGTAGGCACACGACCATGACGAATGCTCGTCATATATGGCACTAAATCATCCTTACTTGAAGGGCTACCATAGGATAAAAATAATAATCCTTTTTTCTCAATGTTCACTAGATTACCCCTCTTGAGCCCATAGTTCACGACTACGTTCATGTACATAGTCTGTGAGCCAATGAAGCTTTTTAGGATCCGCTTCTGGGAATACGCCATGACCTAAGTTAAAGATATGGCGACCGTAACGAACACCGTCAAGTAAAATACGATCTACTTCATGAGCTAATGTTTTTTCATCGGCGAATAGATACGCTGGATCTAGATTACCTTGTACCGTTTGTGTTACACCTCGTTCATTAGCCATAACGATGGAGCTACGCCAATCAAGAGCGATTACATCCAATGGTAAATGAGACCAAATAGATACAAGATGATCGGTACCAACACCATTCATGGCCATAGGCAAATGAGGGTATCGTTCTTTTACAGTCTTAATAATACGTTCCATATGAGGATAAATACCTTGTTTGTATTGATCCGCATTCACAGCACCTACCCAAGAGTCGAAGATTTGTAGTGCATTCGCACCCGCTTCAGCTTGCATAGACAAGTACTCAATAGACATATCCGCTAACTTTGTCATCAATGCATTCCACACATCAGGAGCACCGATGAGCATGCCACGAGTTTTATTGTAATTCTTTGTCGGGCCCCCTTCGATGAGGTATGACGCAATCGTAAATGGTGCGCCACAGAACCCGATAAGCGGAACGTCGAGCATACCAGATGTTAACAGTGTAATTGTTTTTCCAATATAGTCTACCTTTGTAGGATCAAAGGTATCTAATTTATCTACATCAGCCATGGAGCGAATCGGTGTATTAAACACAGGGCCTACACCAGCCTTGAGTTCTACCTTTACATTCATGCCGACCATAGGACTCATAATATCCTTGTAAAGAATCGCCGCATCCACGCCGTATTCTTTTACAGGCAATTCCGTAACGCGAGCGCATAACTCAGGCTCTTTTGTAATCTCAAAGAGCGTATATTTTTCCTTAATTTTGCGATATTCCGCTTGGCTACGACCAGCTTGGCGCATATACCATACAGGTGTTACACCAGGGTTCTTCCCTTGGATCATATCTAAATATGCTGTATTCAAGTACTCAACCCCTTTCTTTCTAATCTATACTAACACACTATGATAACTAAAACAGTTACTTTAGTTACATCACATATATCATCACTATGAATATTCCCTGTGAAAGCTAAACACCTTCACAGGGGTTCAATTTAGTTGCGACTTAATCTGTAGCAATCAATGTTTAATTGCGACTCAATCTGTGGCAATCAATGCCTGTAATAGATTGAGCCATATCAAATACAGAACGTTGACATGTAAATAACCAGATTTGTTGGTTCTTTCCAACTTCAGCTAATAATTCTAATGCACTGCGCTGACGGTTTTCATCAAAGCGTACGAGAATATCATCTAATATGATTGGCAAGGATTCGACTTGGTAAGAGAATACCTTAGCTAATGCTAGGCGCAATGCCAAGTATACTTGGTCAGCCAAGCCGCTAGACCAGTACTTCAGCTCTAATCGCTCTCCATTGCCATTAACCAAGGCTACCCCTTCATTGATACCAAGAACATCAAAGGTATACATACCACTAGTTAACCGTTCTATATAAGAAGATGCAAGTTCTAACATATGAGGCTGCTTTTCTTGCTCATATGATTGTTGAGCCTTATCCATGCAGTGGCTCATCAATACTTGTGTAGCCCAATCTTCGAGAGCAGATTCCAGTTCATTTTGTAATGCTTCACGTTCTTGAAGCATTTGGTGTTGCTCTTGGTCAGAACCTAGGGCACGCATAGACTCTACAATTTGACCACGGCGCTCATATAAGATTGCCAACTTGTCTTCAATGGATGCTATTTCTCGTTCAGAATGAGCTAATTCATCAAGCCAATTATCCTTATTGCCTTCACGCAAGCGGCGATAGAATAAATCTCTATTCTCCGCATCAGGCGCTAATAGATCTAATTGAACCTGACTTTGTTTGTAAATGGTTTGCCATTGCTTGTATTGATCTTCATCAATAAGATGTTGACGATACTCGTTGGAGCTTTCCATACCAGCCTTGTGCAAGAGCTCTTGTTGACGAAGTAGCAATTCTTTTTCTTTGCGGTGCCAATTATCGTACTCATTGCGGAAGCTTTTACGTTGTGCTTCCTTTTGCTCCCATACAATTTTATTTTGTTGGAAGTTTTTGTATTGGTTATAAATACGTTTTAACTCTGTTGGAGATACTGGTGCTTCAACACCAAGGTTATACCACAAGGTCATCGCTTGGTCTTCAATAACACGTAAGCCTTCTTTGTGCTCTGCTAAGCGCTTTTCATAACCTTCAATAGTACGTAACTGTTCATGATACTGATCGTACTCTTGTTTGAGCCCGAAGAAATCATCTTCGTTAAGGCTCTTCGCCGCACCTTGAGGCAACCAATTCTGCCAAGCTGCAAGGGCTTCATCATAAATAGCTTGCAACGTATGACCTTCTTGGACCCAACGATCAAGATGTGCTGCACCCTCTATGGATGGAATTGGGCTCACCACAGGTGTTGCGGCTTTCACAAGCGCCTCTAACTGATGTTCTACATCAGATTTACGAGATGACAAGATTTGTAACTCATAATTCAGTTTAGACACATCAGAATTGCCGTTATGACGTCTCCATGTAGCATACCAGAACAATGCCATAGATAGGATTAATAGTATAAAGCCGCCAATCGTATAGAGTACAGACTCTAATACTAATAAGCCTGCTAATACGAGCAAAACGCCAATCACTGCAGCTACGCCACTAATGCGTTGTAACCACTTTGGCAAATTGGTCGGTTGTGCATCAGGACCATAGCTATCCCGTTTCTCTGTAACTCGATCAATATCCATCAAGATAAGCTCTAGTTCACGTTCGAGATGCTCTTTTTTCGCCAAATCCTCTTCGCTGTAATTTGGTAACGATGCTCCGTCGAGATTGGCTACTGGCAAATCATCAGAAGCCTCAGCAGGCTTGCGATCTTGCCAATGTAATAATTGATCTTTAGCAGTGCGTAAGCGACTTGCTAAGCGCTCTCCTTCAAACCAATTCACATCGTCAGCCATCGGCTCATCATCACGCCATGCAGAATGCATAGAACGAGAAAACTCTAATTGTTCTCGTACCTTAAAGATATACGCATCCCCTTCTTCACACTCCCGGCGCAATTGTTCCCACTTGGCGCCTTGTTGAATAAGGTCTTCAATATCTTGACCATACGTACCAAATGGACTATCCGGGCTAAAGTTAGCTGGCATCAAGGCCGCTTCCTTTTCCTGCCACAACTGCATATTGTCTCGAGCTCGTTTGATTTCCTCATCGATGCGAAGGAACTCATCACGACTCAAGGCAAGCTCACTATTGTACTGTTGCATATGCATACGCGCTTCTTCGCTACGGCGATACGTATCCCATGCGCGCAATACAACGTCTATACCATCGCGGTATTCCTTCCACTCTTGCAACTGACCTTGTAATTCTGCCTCAGTCTGTTCTGTACTGTGAAAGGCTTTTTGCAATTCTACATATTGCGTTTCATGTTCGGCTAAATGGCTTAACTTTTGACGATTTTCTTTAAGCTCATCCATCAACACATTGATGCGCCGTTTACCATTGGAGGATGCTACCAATAAATCAGTAGCTCCTTTTTCAACGTCTTTTACAACAGACCCTAAATGTTCCCCACCTTCAGCGCCGAAGAAGCGAGACCGAACCTCTACCTCTTGCAACACATCGAGGCCTTGTAAATCATCAAGGGTCAATGCAAAAATTCGATTATATGTTTTTTTATCAATACCATGCCACCAGTGTTGAGCTGGCTCCTCATGAATGGCTGGATTTCCAGGACTGTAAAAGTCTAGTTGTTTACCCTTACGACCGATGTAGTAGCTTTCACCATTACGATCCACATCGAGAGCACCGGTCATAGGACCATAAGCCTTATGCGTGCCGCCGAATAAGAGCGTGCGCATCCCTTCAAGAAGAGATGTTTTACCACTTTCATTAGGGCCATACATGAGCTGAACCCCATGATCACCGGTAGTGAAAGACCAGTCGCGATACGGGCCAAATTCATCAAATCGTATGCGTTTAATGTTCATCGTTAGCCCCCATCAATACAGTAACACCTTCAATTTCACAGCGCTTCAAGGCGCGCAACAATAACTCATCACTCAACAAATCGGCATATACACCTAAGCGTTTAAACTCAGGACGTTCTGCTAAAATTTGACGAGCCCTCTGTACCGCATTGCCATCAACCATATCATCATAGGCGCGCAAATAATCCCCCACCACATCGGATAACAATCTACGTTCAGCCAAATTAATGCTAGGTCGCGTATTGCACATCATGCGATACGGCATAACAAATATAGACTTACTTTTCTCTTCACTTTGGGACTCTTGCAACCATAATTTGCGCACACCTTCTTGTGTACATAAACGATGCAATGGACCTGTACCTACGAGAACAATGGAAAGCAAGATATTCTTCTTATGTTGTTTACGCAAATTCTCTTTTTTATGGCGTAAAATTTCTAAGAATTCTGCTTCAGTTTTCATACCTGCAATATCAATTTTGATTTCTTCAAAACGGATAGCACTGGTCTCAATAAATCGAGGTTCACAATGACCATTATGGGATACAGAAACAAGATAGCACCCCTTCGGGCCTAGTTCCTTGCGGTGTAAACCTTGCGGATTACCAGCATAAACAACGAGAGGTTCCTCGCTAAGAACTTGAGATTTATGAATATGTCCTAACGCCCAATAGTCCATGGCTGCTTCTGCTAGGTCTGTTAAACTACATGGACCAGTTACATTATGATTTTCAGAGCCCGCACTAGAGCCAACTGTACCATGCATAACAGCAAGAGAAAACTCATCACGTTCAAAGGCGCGATATTGACGCGCATAATTGTCGCTTTCATTACCATGGCCACAACTAATACCGTAAACGCCACCAATTTCAATATTGTTAACAATCAATGGAAAACGTTGTACTTGTTCACTAGAGAATACATGCACATTGTCAGGCATCTGTAATTGAGCCTTCCAGCTTTCAGCCGGGTCATGATTACCTTGCACCATATAAACTGCAATGTGATGCTCTGCCAAGCGATACATGGCACGTACAAAGCGTACTTGAGCCTCTAAATTGTGATCTTCGCTATTATAAATATCACCAGCTATGACAACAGCATGAACATGCTCATCAATAGCAGTGTCAATAATTGTATCAAAGGCTACATAGGTAGCTTCACTCACGGCGCGATCAACGGCGCGGCTAATACCTGTAGCATATTGGAAGGGTGCCCCTAAATGCAGGTCACCACAGTGTATAAATCGAAATGGCTGCATCTATATCCACTCCTTGTATTAGTACTTTTATTATAGTTATATATAGTAATTACAATACTCTATTATACTACAAAACCCTAAAGATTACTTAAAAATAACTATCAATTAAAACCTTAACATAGATTTAACACCTTAATATAGATAGTAAAATATAGCCTCTAAAATTAGTTGTAAGTCATATAATTCCTCTGTATTAAAAGCGCTCTAAAAACTACATAAATATTTTTGTTAACTCAAAAATACATTAAGTTGACAATTTATGCACTAACGTTTACAATCAAATTGTCAATATTTTATATTTTTATTAAGTTAACAATTAGGAGGCTATTATGGCTTTGCCTACAGATCAACAACCATCCCAGGTGGGAACATACGAAAAAATCCTTACCATAGCAAATCGTATTATGCATGGTGGTGAAATTACAAAAGAAGAAGCAATTGAGTTAATTCATACATCTGATGATGATACGATGATTCTGCTCGCTATGGCAGATAAAATTCGTCAACATTTCAATGACAACTCCGTAGATGTATGCGCCATTGTAAATGCACGATCTGGCAAATGTCCTGAAAACTGTAAATTCTGTGCTCAATCTGCACATCACGAAACAGGCGTTCAAGTATATCCGTTCATGGATGATGAAAGCATCCTCGATGCGGCTCGCAAAGCTAAAGAGGCAGGCGCTATTCGCTTCTCCATCGTAACAAGTGGTCGTAATACTAATAACCCAAACGAATTCGATCAAATCATTCGCGTATTAGGCCGCATTAAAGATGAAGTAGGCCTCGAAATTTGCTGTTCTCTTGGTTTGTTAACTTATGAACAAGCTCTCAAATTGAAAGAAGTGGGTGTAACTCGATACCACTCCAATATCGAAACAGCGCCTAGTCACTTCCCAGATATTTGTACAACCCATTCCTACGAAGATAAAATGTCTA
>CABSJA010000038.1 GCA_902477915.1 uncultured Veillonella sp. | reverse complement strand
ATATAAATAAAAAAGAAGAAAGATGCTCATTTCTGAGCATCTTTCTTCTTTTTACGTACTACAACAGATTTACTACTTATCGTAGAATGATCAAAAGCAATTAAACCTGCAACATTAGCAAGCCCACGTCGCGCTATATGACCTGTTGTAGACTGTTCTTTACCAGATTTACCATATACAAACTGCTCTAGCTTAAGAGCAGCTAATATAAAGATACCTATAATAGATAAAATGGATCCCATTTCTATTCTCTATTTTTTAAGTTCTAAAATTGCGTCTACGAAGCCACGGAATAAAGGATGAGCATTATTCGGACGAGATTTAAGTTCTGGATGAGCTTGTGTACCAATAAAGAATGGATGGTTCTTCACTTCGATACTTTCCACTAAACGACCATCTGGAGATGTACCGGAGATAACAAGACCAGCATCAGTCAATTGTTGACGATATTCATTGTTGAACTCATAACGATGACGATGACGTTCATAAATCAAATCTTTACCATAAGCTTCATGAGTTTTTGTACCGGCTTCCACTTTACATGGATAGATACCAAGACGCATTGTACCGCCTTTTTTATCTACATCAACTTGATCACTCATCAAGTCGATTACTTTATATTTAGCGTTTTCGTCGAATTCGCTAGATGTAGCACCTTCCATACCGCATACGTTACGAGCAAATTCCATTACAGCAGATTGCATGCCAAGGCATAAACCGAGGAATGGAACATTGTTTTCACGAGCGTATTGGATTGTACGGATTTTACCTTCTACACCACGAGAACCGAAACCACCAGGTACAACGATACCATCAATACCTTCATATACTTCTTTAGGGTCTACAGATGTATCATCAAGTTCTTCAGAGTCAATCCAGCGAAGGTTAACTTTAGTACCTGTAGCGATACCTGCATGATCTAATGCTTCCACTACGGATAAATACGCATCATGCAATGCTACATATTTACCAACGATGGCAACTGTAATGTCTTTACTTGGGTTCAAGATTTTATGAACCATTTCTTTCCATTCAGTCATATCACAAGGGCGTTCTTCAAGACCTAATTTTTTGATAACAATGTCATCAAGACCTTGGTCTTGCATCATCAATGGCACTTCATAGATAGAGCTGCAAGTTTGGTTTTCAATAACTGCTTCTGGTTCTACGTCGCAGAACAAAGCAAGTTTTTCTTTCATTTCATCAGAAATGTGTTTTTCACTGCGGCATACCAAGATATCTGGTTGAATACCGATGCTGCGTAATTCTTTTACACTATGTTGTGTAGGTTTAGTTTTTAATTCCCCTGCAGCATTGATGTAAGGTACCAATGTAACGTGAATATAAAGTACGTCATTGCGGCCTACTTCTTTTTTCACTTGGCGGATAGCTTCCATGAATGGCAAGCTTTCAATATCACCTACAGTACCGCCGATTTCAGTGATAACTACATCAGCATTATCCTCTTTACCTACGCGGTATACGTTTTGTTTGATTTCGTTTGTAATGTGTGGAATTACTTGTACAGTGCTGCCCAAGTAATCACCTTTACGTTCTTTATTGATTACAGACCAATACACTTTACCTGCTGTAATGTTGGAACGTTTACTAAGGTTAATATCGATAAAGCGTTCATAGTGACCCAAATCAAGGTCAGTTTCAGCACCGTCATCTGTTACGAATACTTCACCGTGTTGGTAAGGGCTCATCGTACCAGGGTCGATATTAATGTATGGGTCAAATTTTTGAATCGTTACATTGAAACCGCGGTTTTTGAGCAAGCGACCCAAGGATGCTGCTGTGATCCCTTTACCAAGAGAAGAAACAACGCCGCCAGTTACGAAAATATACTTAGTTGCCATGATGCCTCCCACCTATTACATTTTTTCCGGAGCGGAAATACCTAAAATACCCAAGCCTTGACGAAGTACGAGGGCAATCGCTGTGATTAATCCTAGACGAGCTTGTTGCAACGCTGGATCTACGCCAATGATACGACCTTGACGGTAGAAGGAGTGGAACATGCTAGCCAAATCGTACAAGTAACGAGCAATACGATGTGGTGCACGATGTTCGGCAGATTGAACTACCTCTTCTGGATATTCAGCTAATTTCTTAATTAATTCTAATTCCATTTCGCTTGTAAGCGTTGTGAAATCAATTTCACTATAATCGCCAAATGCGATACCAGCTTCACGCACTTGGTTGTAAATGCTGTGAATACGAGCATGAGCATATTGGATATAATACACTGGGTTATCATTGCTGCGAGATTTAGCCAAGTTAATATCGAAATCAAGTTGGCTATCTAGAGAACGCATCAAGAAGAAGTAACGAGATGCATCTACGCCAACCTCTTCAATCAATTCATCTAATGTAACGCTATCGCCGCTACGTTTAGATAATTTAACGAGTTGTCCATCGCGGAACAATGCTACCATTTGTAACAATAATACTGTTAGTTTATCTGGGTCATAACCAAAGGCTGCCATAGCCGCTTTTACACGACACACATAACCATGATGGTCAGCGCCCCAAATATCGATCATTTCTTTGAAGCCACGATCATATTTATTGCGGTGGTATGCAATATCAGCCGCCAAATATGTAGGAACTCCATTATCACGGATAACTACGCGATCTTTATCGTCGCCATAGTCAGTAGATTTCAACCACAAAGCTCCGTCTTTTTCATACACTTTACCAAGAGCCTTTAACGCCTCTACGGAGTGATGAATTTCATCAGTTTCATGAACTGTACGTTCAGAGAACCAATTATCGAATGTAACACGGAAGTTGCTTAATGTTTCTTCTAAGCGAGCTAATTTTTCTTTCAAGCCCTCTTCTTTAAATAATGCTACACGATCAGCTTCGTTCATAGCATTCAATTTATCGAAGCCTTCCCGTTCAGCAATGGCTTTTGCAGTTTCGATGATATCTGGACCACGGTAGCCATTTTCAGGGAATACAAGAGCCCCTTCTGGAATATCGAATTCAGGCATGGAGCCGTCTTCATTGCGTTTAGGTGGGAATACTAATGTTGCACCTTGCAACTCTTGGAAACGGTACTCAATGGAAATAGCCATATTATCGATTTGGTTACCCGCATCATTGATGTAGTACTCGGATTGTACATTGTAACCTGCTGCACGCAACAAGTTTACAAGAGCACTACCATACGCAGCACCACGACCATGACCTACATGCAAAGGACCTGTTGGGTTCGCACTTACATATTCAACTTGAATAGTATCGCGCGCACGCAATGGTTGTACACCATATTGATCGCCAGCATTCAAAATGGCTTTCAACGTATCGTATACCATATCGGATTTCAAGAAGAAATTGATGAAACCTGCACCAGCAACCTCAGCGCGTTCAAGCCAGTCAAAATTCATATGGCTAATCAAAGCCTCAGCAATAGCACGAGGATTTTGACGAGCTACACGAGCGGATTGCATCGCAATGTTTGTAGAAAAATCACCGAATTCTTTTTGAGGTGGCACTTCGAGAACGATTTCTGGATATTCACCAGCTGGTAAGCCACCACTGTTAATCGTATCTTGTAATGCCTGTTCAATCCCCGATTTCAGGATTTCCTTCATGTCCATGCTCTGTATCCTCCCGCACGTCTATATCTAACTGATTATAAAATTGCCATTCACCTTCAACGGAAATATCATATCCTAAATGAACATGACCTACGCCTTCGTGAAAGTCTACTGTTAATTCATGAGTTTTTACGGCCATGTGTAAATCGCCATACGGCGTTTCATACACGGACTCACGCTCTTCACCACGGACGTATTGATGACGCATATTGACCGCCCCTGTACGAAGCAGCACAATTGAATCATCATGGATTTTAATGGTCGTCTTAACCCCATCCATGCCCGTCACACTAGATTCTTCGTAACGCACATACTGTGTATTACCCTTTTTATGTGACGTACCAGGGGAAATCAGCTCCACTACGGTATCCTTGCCGTCCATATCTCGTTGTACACTTTTTACGGACACTAGAACCCGCTTCATTTCGTAACCTCCATGGCAGTAATTAATCATCATATTATACCATAATCAAGGACTATTTTGCACCCTCAATGAGTTGCAATTTCTTAGTCTTTGTCATCTGTTTTATGGCATATTCTCTACGTTGTGCGTCCTGTTTATTGTAAAAGCTTTCAGAATATACCAACGTAACAGGACGTCGCCCGCGAGTATATTTCGCACCGCCTGGAACATGTCCATTATGAGCCTCCATACGACGCTCAAGATCGGTAGTCCACCCACAATACAAAGAATCATCTGCACAACGCACTAAATACACATAGTGTCGCTCTTCAGACTTAGCATCTTTATTTGCCATTTTTTGCATCGTCAGTAATCGGTTCTAATCTAATAGTATTGATGATGACTGGTTCTACTGGTTTATCATTACGACCAGTTTTAACTTTACCGATTTTTTCAACTACATCCATACCTTGTACTACAGTACCAAAGATAGTGTGTTTATTATCTAACCAGTCTGTAGGCCCCAAGGTAATGAAGAATTGAGACCCCCCTGTATTAGGACCACGGTTCGCCATAGCAAGGACGCCCATTTTATTGAAGTGTAAATCGTTGGAGAACTCATCAGGAATGGTATAACCAGGGCCACCAGCACCTGTACCATCTGGATCCCCACCTTGAATCATAAAGCCTTCAATAACGCGGTGGAATGTAACACCATTATAGAAACCTTTTTTTACTAAATAATCAAAGTTTTTTACCGTAATAGGTGCTTTAGAACCTAGCAAACGAACTTTGAATTGACCATAATTTGTATCAAAAATAGCATACTCATCAGCGATTGGCGCATTAGAGAAATTAGGCATGGTTACAGTTTCTGCTTTTACAGTATTACCTTGTGGTTGTTCCCCACTTTTTGTACCACAAGCTGCTGTACCAAGCATTGTAATCCCCAACATTGCGCATAAAGCTAAGCGTTTCCAGTTCATAGTTCCCCCAATATATTGTTTATACTAACATGTATGTAAAATTCACATAGAAAAGCCGCTCAACCCGTGAGCGGCTTTTTTTTAGTATATCATGTTTTAGAGAAAATTTGGTTTAAATAATTATTAAATTTACCAATTTATATAACCTTATACTTTCAGTTATAGATCAGTCATTATTTACCATCAAATTGTTCAGTTTTTTAGTCTACAATGAGGACATTAGAACTCAATCAATCCACTTGAAATGTTTGCACGCATTATAGATACCGTCCTTATCACAATCGGTAGTGATATAATCGGCTTTTTCTTTTAATTCAGCACGTGCATTCCCCATGGCAATGTTAAGCCATTCCGGTCTAAACATGGATAAATCGTTATACCCATCGCCAAAGACAACAGCTTGATTAGGCTTCATGCCAAAATAATCCAGCATATTGCGAATACCCAAGGCTTTTTCCATTGGTTCATATAAAACACAGCCATCACCATAACGAATAAGCTTGTGTGTCATATGCTCAATTTCTTTCTCCTCTTCTTCCCCTTCTTTGAAGAACACATAAATCTTGTAAAATTCTTCTACACTATGAAAGTCAAAATTAGGGTCTACTGTCGTTTTAAATACATCCCAATTCGGATGCCAATCTAAAATTTCTTTATACGGCGTAATTCGTCCTAATTTATTCCGATCTGTTACAGCCCAAGGAATATTGTGGGATTCTAGGTACTCCAAATACTTTATACACGCATCACGATCCATACCTATCATGGATACTAATTCATTATTAACGGTCACACTATGACCGCCATCTGCTACAAAATCTGTAAGCCCCGCTTGTTCCGCAAAGCGCTTTGCATCTACTTGGATACGGCCTGTCGCTAGTGCTACCCGATGGCCACGGCGTTTTAATTCATCTAAGCTATATTGAGCACTGTCAGGGATTTTACCTTCTGGCCATACAGCTAATGTATTATCGATATCGAAAAAGAAAAACTTCTGTTCCACAGGCCCTCCTAATCACGTCCGCTCATTAGCTTAAACCGTTCTTTTTGTTCTACATCAGGATATTTTTCTTGATCCACATCACTCAAAAACATATCTAGTGGTCGTACATATAAGTCACGTTGATCATATAATTTTTGATACACTACGAACTGTTCACTCGTTTCCGAATGAGTTGCAACATCTAACACATAATAGTACATGCCTTTAAAATGACGATATAAGCCACCCTTTACAATTTTTCGCATTTATAACCTCATCACATAACATACACAAACGGTTACAAATTATATTAATCAAGAGATTCCATATATTGAATAGCCTTAGTCAACATATCTGCAGTAATTTTGTACGGAGATACATCAATATCATGAACAGATGTAGCCTTTTCAACAATTTGAGGAATATGCGATGCAGTAAGATCTAATTGTGAAAGTTTAGTAGGCCAACCTAATTCTCGATATACTGGCAACCACCGTTGTAATTCATCCATTTGTTGGTCAACGGTTAACAAAATAAGTAAGCCATATGCTACCATTTCACCATGCAAATGGTTTTCTTCTGTTTCTTTATTAGTAACACAGCCATAACATACAGCATGAGCCATATTACTATTATATGCCATAGGAACACAACCCGATACAATACCGGTAGTAAAGATAACAGTCATAGCAATAGTATCAAATGCATCACTACGTTTATTAGCTTGACTGTCTTTATAGGCTTGTATACCATGTGCTAAAATTGGTTCACTACACATAGAAGCTAGAGTAAGGCCTAACTGAGTATTATAATCTTGCTCACGATTGCGAGCAGAAAGATGAGTTTCATAGTGTTTTGCAATAGTATCTCCCATTCCCGCCCACAAGTAACGGCTTGGCGCTTCTACGAGAATATCAGCATCAATAAAGCAGTGCACAGGAGGATGATTTACAAAGGCTACGTCATCAAAAGTATGCTCTGCAGTGTATACAGCTGCTACTTCTGACGTTGCAGCACAAGTAGAGGCAATGGTCGGAATTGTAAAGAATGGTTTATCATCTAACTCTAGAGCTACTACTTTTACCGTATCCATGGCCTTACCACCACCAACAGCAAATATAAAGTCCGCATCTTTTACAGAAGCCATTTGTGCAATTTCCTTACCTCGAGCGAAAGTACACTCTCCACCAAAGTGAATAATATCTAGCACTTTAATCCCTGCTTTATCAAGCACTGGACGAATGTGTGGCAAAGCTTTAGAAAGAGCTGTCTCACCACCGATGATAGCTACAGACTTACCATATAATTTTGTAAATTTGGGAATAGCGTTAAACACCTCATGACCGCCAAAACTATAACTAGGTAAACAATGAGTACTACGCATAAAATCTTCCTTCCTTCTTTCATTATCTATATTCTTATTATAGAAACTTCTACTCACAAAATCAATTTTATATGACAACCCTGAAGACACAAAAAGGTTCTATACTTTCACCAAAAACGAAAGTATAGAACCATTAATGATATTATTTATTTTCGGACACAAGACCTTTATGGATAAGACCTACAACGAAGCCTAATACCGCAAAGCTCACCCAGCCCATCCCAGCAGCCTGGAATGGAATGTATTGAGTAAAGAGCTGTTCCAATGCAGCAGGTGCAATACCTGCCGTTTCAAGACCAGTCATAAGAGCAGAGATCATTGTGAAAGCCATTGTCCATGCGTATACGCAACGACGACCACCGAACACATTGTGAAGAAGTGCCAACAAGATGATTACAATCGTTAACGGATACAAGAGCATCAACACTGGAATCGCTGCACTGATGATTGTTTTCAAACCGAACATGCTAAGACCAAATGCTGCTACGGAGAAGATTACTACATATAATTTATAGCTAATCTTCGGTGTCAACTTGTGGAAGTACGTACCACAAGAAGTGATAAGACCGATACTTGTAGACAAGCAAGCTAGAAGAACGATGATAGCCAAGATAATTTGACCGAATTCACCGAACAAGTAGTTAGCACTTACGGACAACACAGGAGCACCTGTATCAAACAAACCAAAGCGTTCAACACTAGTAGCACCAATGTTAGCGATAAATACATAAACAATACCGAGAAGACCTACAGCAATAGCGCCTACTTCCATTACTGTTTTTGTAATAACCGCACGAGATGTAGCGCCGCTAAGACGTACAAAGTCGATTACAAGAATAGCAAATACTACGGAAGCCAACGCATCCATCGTATTATAGCCGTCCAAGAAACCTTGCAACACAGCTGTAGGTGCATCACCATAAGCTGGTTGTGGCACTGCATAGCCGCCTAGCGGAGTCATAAAGGATTTAATAATTAACAACAGAATTACAAGTAGTAATGCTGGTGTCAAAATATTACCGATACGATTAACAAGCTTTTGTGGACTAATGGATAACCACAAAGAAACACCAAAGAATAATGCCAAGAAAATTGGTTCCATATTCATGCTTAAACCTTCTGTGAAAGGTTTAATTGCAATTTCATAAGCTACAGTACCAGTACGTGGCGTCGCAAACATTGGACCGATACTCAAGTAAAGAGAAATTGTGTACAACAAGCCATAAATCGGATGAACACGGCTCGCAAGTTCTTCAACATCTTTACAGGAGGAGTACCCCATCGCTGCAACACCTAATAGTGGAAGGCCTACACCTGTTAATACGAAGCCGAGCAAAGCCCAACCTACGTTATCACCAGAATGTTGACCTAAGGCCGCTGGGAAGATCAAGTTCCCTGCCCCAAAGAATAGGGCGAATAACATCATGCCTATGGCCCAATAGGCACGGGCAGATAATTTATCATTACCATTCATAAAAGTAACCCCCTTTAGGTTATATATAGAAATAATATTACTATTATAATCCTATTAAAGGTATGCATGCAATAAAAATATCCTTATTATGATATATCAGCATAGTGTTATTCCCGTAAGTAAAGGAAATTAAACAGCATAATAAATACTATCATAGTATTTATTATGCTGTTCTCTTTTATATACTTACCTTATATATTATTTTTATATTCTAATCTTATGCATCGGCCTTTTTGATATGAACTTGTACATCGTAGAATGTACTGCCCCAACCTTGATCAGTAGGTCTGTCTGCAGTAAGCACATTGATAGCTACATTTGGATCACTAGATTGTGATTGCCACCAAACACCAAGAGTTACCAATGTACCACGTTGTACCTCTTCATCGTAGTATGCTTTAATTCTCACTCTACCACGATGATTATAGATTTCTACTTCATCCCCATCGTTAATGTTATATACTTTTGCATCTTCAGGGTTGATACGTAGTTTCATAAGCTCAGGATCGTCAAACTCAAGTTCACAGAAACTAGAATCTAAAATACGAATATCGTTACCTATGATGAGCCAGAACGGTGCATCATCACCATAAGGCGGTAAATAGCGGATTAGGGGCTCCACATCATGTGGATTATACAGCTCTATTTTTCTAGATGGCGTTTTAAAATCTAATTTGTAATTTTCAGGCAATGTCATCTCTACAGGTTCACCTTGTAAGATTACATCTTGATCAACCCCAGATATACGACTAGATGTACGAACAATTTGTTCTATTAGCTCCCGTTCACTAAGATTAAAGAATTCATCTTGAAGCCCCATTCGTTTAGCTAGCTCAGAAATTACTTGCCAATTGGATCTAGATTCACCAATAGGATCGATTAATTTATAGCCAATTCCGATTGTATAGTGCCCATAAGAGTTATATATATCATCATGTTCTACAGATGTTGTGGCCGGTAAAATAATATCCGCATATTTACATGTGTCGGTAAAGAATCGTTCATGAACAACTGTAAACAAATCATCTCTCATCAGCCCTTTTCGCACTACATTTTGATCAGGCGCTGTTATGGCAGGATTACTAGAGAACACATAAAGACTATGAACTGCTGTACCTGATGGATTTGTAAGCATTTCACCAAGTTTAATCATAGGCATCAATCGCTTAGCTGGTGCAGCAACATGAGCTTGTTGCATCACGTCTTTACCAACAAACTTACTGCCACTAGCACTTGATAGCAAACCACCGCCAAGGTGTTGCCAAGCGCCAACTACAGCAGGTAATGCATTAACGGCGCGACAACTCATGGCACCATTCCCATAGCGTGACAATCCACTGCCAAGACGAATGAATGGAGCCTTAGCTTTAGCGTATGCATGAGCAAACTCAGTCATACGCTCTACGGAAACGCCACAAAGTTCAGATGCTTTTTCAGGTGTAAAATCAAGCAACACATCATTTACAAGCTCATCATAACCTTGAACATGTTTCTTAATAAAATCTATATCTGCTAATCCATCTCGATGAATAATATAAAGCATACCCAACGCTAAAGCGCCATCACTACCAGGTTTTACGTAAATATGTTCATGAGCTTGGTTAAAGGTATATGTTTTATGAGTATCAATAATCCAAACTCGAGCGCCATTCCGTTTTGCCACGTTTACATCATGAAAGATATGAACGTCGGTAGCAGTTGCATTAATGCCCCACAAAACAATTAAATCACTATGTTGTGCCTCTTGCGGCTTGATCGCTAATGTATCACCGTAAACAGCGCGGAAACCGGCCTGCTTAGCAGGAGAACAAATACCACGGTCTTGATCTGTCGCCCCAATACGGCGGAAAAAGTAATCTGCTGCGGGGCTTTGAATAACTCCCATAGTGCCGGCATAGGAGTAGCGTAAAATACTTTCACTACCATAAGTACTAATGGTGTCTTTAAAATTATTAACAATAGTATCTAATGCCTCATCCCAGCTGATTCGCACATATTGGTCTTCACCAATACCCTTTTTACCAATTCGTTTCATTGGGTATTGCAAACGCAATGGAGAATGAACCACGCGTTCATAATGCGCCATCTTAGGACATAATGTGCCTCTTGTAAAAGCATGATCTCTATTACCACGAACAGATACCACTCTATTGTTCTCTACCGATACGATTAAACCACATGCATCTGGGCAGTCATATGGACATACTGATTTGTATTCTTTCAAAATAAGCACCTCGCTTATAAATTATATAAACTATAGGATGTATATTTATATTATATTACAGCATCCTCTGTATAAGTGTAACCTTTAACACAATTTCTACCTCCACGAAGATTAAAAATATTGTATATTTTGCATATCAATACATTCTGTTATCACAATACGTTAATACACTCATCAATAATTTTTATATATAATATCGAACATTTCAAGTTTTATCGATATTTATCCATTCTCATTCTTGCTCAATGCCTAAACAGATATACTAATAAGTTCTATAAAAATACTGCAAATCTATAAAAAAATTATGCAACCATAACTAAAAGTCATAACCATATAGTTTTAGGTATAATCAGTTGTTTCAGTAACTACCCTAGGAATATGTGACAAACATCACCGGTACGTATGCGTATTTAGTAATGTGTTTCAGACTGTAAGACTATTCAATCTCACATCTTTCTGTGCTATACTGACATTGTCATTTGAGAGGATATAGAGCTCACAAGATATCATTTAAATTTCATGATATTTTAGAGTGATGTTACTATATCAGGTACATATTTTCTGAAAAGAGGTTTTAACGATGGCAGACGCAAAAAACACTGTGTTATTCCCTTATGAAACATTGAAAAAATTAAGCATGGACGCTTTCCAAAAATTCGGTTTCTCCGAAAAAGAAGCTGACATCATCCAAGACGTACTTTTGACTTCCGACTTGTTCGGTATTCAAAGCCATGGTATGCAACGTATGGTTCGTTACCACAAAGGTATCACTAATGGCTTGATCAAAATCGACGCAAAACCTGAAATCGTAAAAGAAACTCCAATTTCCGCAGTTATCGACGGTCATGACGGCATGGGCCAATTGTTGGGTCACATGGCTATGGAAATGGCTATCGAAAAAGCTAAAAAATCCGGTGTTGGTATCGTATCCGTACGTAACTCCAACCACTATGGTATCGCTGGTTACTATGCTAAAATGGCTTCCGACCAAGGCTTAATCGGTTTCTCTTGTACAAACTCCGAAGCAATCATGGTTCCTGTATATGCTCGTAAAGCTATGCTTGGTTCCAACCCTATCGCTTGGACTGTACCTGCTGATCCTGTTGACTTCTTCTTCGATTGCTCCACTACAGTAGTAACTCGTGGTAAACTTGAAATGTACAACAAAATGGGCAAAGCTACTCCAGATGGCTGGGCTGTTAACAAAGACGGCGTTCCTTCCACTGACGCAGCTGAAGTATTGGGCAACATCTCCCGTCATGAAGGCGGCGGTATCCTTCCTTTAGGTGGTGCTACAGAAGTTCTTGGCGGCCACAAAGGTTATGGTAACGGCATGATTGCTGAATTATTCTCCTCCATCTTGTCTCAAGGCGGTACTTCCAACAAATGTATGGTTGGCGGTAAATCCAACATCTGCCACGGCTTCATGGCTATCAACCCTGAATTCTTCGGTGACCCAGCTGAAATCAAAAAACACTTCTCCCAATTCTTACAAGAATTACGTGAAGCTCCTAAAGCTCAAGGTCAAGACCGTATCTACACTCATGGCGAAAAAGAACATGAATCTGTTGCTAAAGTTAAAGCTGAAGGCATCCCTGTACTTAACGGTACAATGCTTGAAGTTCAAGACCTTTGCAATGAATTAGGTTTAGACTTCAAATCCTACTTCGGCGATTATGTACCAGAAGCTCCTGCTACAATGTTCAAAGGTAACTACTAATACCTAAGACCTTACAAAGGCCCTAACGTGGACATGTAGTCAGTAAAGAAGGGGACATAAACACTGTTTATGTCCCCTCTCTTATATTTTTTTAATCTCATTAACCTCAAAAACCATGAGGTTAAAAAATTTTAAGAGATATATTAATTTTTATGATAAGTTTATCTGTTATTTTATTGTAAGCTTTTATTTTAACTGAACTTTTACAACTTAATACAATAGCGATTTACTCATCAATTAAATTGATTAAGCTACATCGTCCTGTTAAGCATATATTTTTATTTTTCTTGAAAGGATGATTTTAGAAATGAGTGCTATCACCGTTCTATTAGCGCTATCTCCAATCATTTGGTTGATCGTAGCGTTATCCATCTTGAAATTACCTGCATGGCAAGCAACAAGTGTTGCTGCAATCGGTTCTTTCATCATCGCTATTACAGCATTCCAATCTGACCCATTCATTATGGTCACTGGTGCCCTTGAAGGTGCCGCTTTGGCAATCTGGCCAATCCTATTAGTTATTACAGCTGCTATCTTCGTTTATAACTTGGTAGTACATACGAAAGCAATGGAAACTATTAAAACAATGCTTTCTTCTGTAACATCTGATACTCGTGTACTTGCATTGTTACTTGCATGGGGCTTTGGTGCCTTCATGGAAGGTATGGCTGGCTTTGGTACTGCCGTTGCAATTCCAGCTGCTATGATGGTTGCCGTAGGTTTCGACCCACTAAAATCTATCATCGCATGTCTCGTTGCGAACTCCGTACCAACAACATTTGGTTCCATTGGTATTCCAACAACTACATTGGCATCCTTAACAAGCCTTGATCCAAGCCATTTAGGTACATTCATTTCCGTACAATTATTCTTACTTAACCTTATCGCTCCATTCTTCGTTGTTATGATTATTGGTGGCGGTATCAAAGCGTTAAAAGGCGTATTCCTTGTTACATTACTTTCCGGTTTAGCATTAGCTGTTCCTGAAACTATAATCAACGCTGTAATGGGTCCAGAATTATCCGTAATTTCTGCATCCATCGTAATTATGGCAGTTATCATTGGTTGTGCAAAAATTATGCCTCCTAATGACCCTGAATATGCAGTTAAACAAACTGGCGAAGTTCCTAAAGTTTCTGGTAGCGAAGGCCTTATTGCCGCAATGCCATTCATCTTAATCTTCGTATTATTGTTATTAACTTCCAAATTATTCCCTGCAATTAATGGTCCTCTTGCATCCATTAAAACATCTGTACCTATTTACCAAGGCGCTGGTGCAAAACCTTACACATTCGTATGGATTGCAACTCCTGGTATCATGATCTTCATCGCTGGTATTGTTGGTGGTTTCATCCAAAAAGCAAAAGCTGGCGAAATCTTCGGTACATTGGGTTCCACAGTTAAAAACTTGAAATTCACATACCTTACAATCATCACAGTTGTTATGACAGCTAAATTGATGACTTACTCTGGTATGACTGCAGATATTGCAAAAGCAATGGTTGCTGGTACAGGTTCCTTGTATCCTCTATTCGCTCCTATCGTAGGTGCGTTGGGTGCCTTCTTGACTGGTTCCGGTACAAACTCCAACGTATTGTTTGGCCCACTTCAAATCGCTGCAGCTCAAGGTTTAGATCCTACAAACTTCGAAGACCTTGGCTTCTGGTTGGCAGCAGTTAACTCCGGTGCAGCTGGTATCGGTAAAATGTTGTCTCCACAATCCATCGCGATTTCCATTGGTGCCGTAGGTCCTGCTTTGAAAGCATACCTAGAAAACCACAAAGAAATTAACGCGGAAGAAGCTCACAACTTAGAACATGAAATCGAAGCAAGCGTTATCATGAACAGCGCGTTCAAATACTTCTTGATCTTCATCATTATGCATGGTTGTATCTCCTTCTTCGGTCAACATTTCATCCATGAAATTCACCACTTCTTCTTCTAAGATTTGGTAACATAAAAAGAACAGCTCTTAATGAGCTGTTCTTTTTTATTGTTATATATTAGGATATTCCAAGTAGTACAACCTTAAGGAGTTAATCCACATTGTTACACATTATAAGCTCTCAGTCTATTAGTAGACCTCTTGCTCCACTTCCCATTTTGTAAATGTGCCAGTATCTGCATCAATTTCAAAGTCGTATTCATAACCATTGTAATGAATTTCACCTTCATACTCTAAACGACCATGATCATAATCGCGATTGAACTCAGTTATATTAGTAACCGTTGCACCCGGTACACGTGCCAATGCACTTTGCACGGCCTCATCAGAACTAATAGCTTCCACTGAGGACACTACCGTAGTACTCAGGACAGCTACTACAGTCAAAATCAAGGATTTTACCATTTTTTTCATATAATTCTCTCCTACACACATAAACCAAATTGATACTTTTAGATATAAATAATATAACTTATTGTAATCGATGAGAGAAAAGATAGCAAATCATAATTCTTATTAAGAAAAATCTATAGAAATTATCTACTAATCATGTTACAATACATCGTATCAAATAGAAAAAATTAAATGCAGTCTGCGAAGTGCGATTCGCAGGCTTTTATTTTTCCCATTTTAAGATAGGAGGATTATATGAATCAAGAAAATTCTGCTAAGGTTTCCTTTATCTTGGTAGTATTCCTTGGCATGTTAACAGCCATAACACCGCTCGCAACAGATCTTTATTTACCAGCATTGCCGATTATGCCTGGCGAATTAAATACAACCGCATCTAATATTCAAATGACCATTGGTGTTATGACCTTTGGTGTTGCATTAGGCCAATTATTTGGTGGCCCTATTAGCGATACAATGGGTCGTAAATTACCACTCATCGTAGGCAATTTACTATGTGTCATCTCTAGCATCATTTGTGCCTTTGCACCTAACATCGAAATACTTTTACTAGGTAGATTCCTACAAGGTTTAACTGGATCTGTAGGTGTTGTAATTGCCAAGGCTATCGCTCGAGACTTTGCTTCTGGTCAAGAATTGACGAAACTCTTCGCCTTACTTATGATGGTTAACGGCTTAGCTCCAGTACTTGCCCCTCTCATAGGTGGCCAATTGCTCTTATTCACTACATGGCGTGTAATCTTTGTAATTCTAGCAGTATTCTCTGCTATTCTATTAGTAGGCTCACTTCTATTCCGTGAAAGCTTACCAAAAGAAAAACGTATTACAGGCGGTGTAGGTGTAGCAGTTAAAAATTATATTACCCTCATCAAAGATAAGCCATTCTTAGGTCAAACATTAATACAATTATTTGCCTTTGGCGGATTTTTTGCTTATATATCAGGTTCATCCTTTGTATACCAAAATATTTTTAATCTTTCCGCTCAAGAATTTAGCTATCTTTTCGGTATTAACAGCTGTGGTATTGTCTTAGCTAGTGCCATTAGTAGTCGTGTTAGTAATGTTATAACAGCTAAACAATTACTAACATTCAGCCTATGGCAACTTACAATTGGTTCCTTACTATTCTTAATTGCTATGATTTTCGAATGGTCACTCATCCCTGTAACAACCATCCTATTCTTTACCGTATGTACCGTATCCCTATTCGGCTCCGCCTCATTCTCTATGGCGATGACCAACTACGGGAAAATGGCAGGCAGTGCCTCTGCCATACTCGGCTTTGCTAGCATGTTTGCGGCAGGTATTGTATCTCCACTCGTTGGTATTGGTGGGGATCATACGGGGGTACCCATGGGGATTACAATGCTAGTATGTGCAGTGCTTTCCTTATTGTGCCTATATGGATTAGTAGAAAAAGAATAGTGCCAGCCTTATTGCAATAGTTAATACAAAGTTATAGCCCTTGTATTTCTAAGTCGTAATGGGGCCCCGTCACAACAGAATAACTTTAGTATATAAATAAGCGCCCCCTTTCCTTGCTCAGTCCTTCGTAAAATCGCTGCAGAAAGGGGGCGCTTATTTATATTAACACTATTTGTAAAGGTGTCCCATTACGACTTAAGAGCATCAGCCAAAGTAATAAACTATATGTATTACACATTGTAATATCGACTTGGCACTATTCTTTCTCTTCTGAAAATATAAGGCACAATAAAGGAAATCACCTGTCCAACTGATTGTAGGAAAAGGAGATCTGCCATAGGCACATCTCCTCCCTACCGTCTCCATTAGGTGTATTGCTAATTTTTTGTAAATAATGAGATAACAAACTCGATGGAGCTATTAGGGATATAGTAGATTGGATTACTTACATTTTATAATGGGACATCTTCATAGCCGAGTGTATATAGAAAAGAATACAGCCCTCTCTGCAGCGATTTTACGGAGCGTAGTGACGTACCTGAGCCAAGAGAGGGCTGTATTTTTTCTATACTAATGATATGCAGTTGTATCCGGGCCCCATTATAAAATGAAAGCACCTTATCGCTTATTTACAATAGCTCCATCG
>CABSJA010000037.1 GCA_902477915.1 uncultured Veillonella sp. | reverse complement strand
GCTATGTTTCTAATTATAAGTGAAATATATTTATTCTTATTTCGAACTCACGTTATTTTATTATTATCCCCCAACTGAATATCAACTGAATTTTCATCTATTCTAACCTCATAACGCTTTACTGCCTTTGTATAAACATTAGTAAGCTGATGTGAGGTAACAAATGTATTATTCTCAATGAAGAACTTACGCCCCAATATGATTTCCTCTATCTGGTCACAGGTATAATGTGCTACATTTGCAGAATCCTTCATTGCAATTCTACCGATTTTATTTATTTCATAAAGATTCTCATACCCGTCAGTATCACAGTGAGGGAGTAGTATGCATAAGAAATCCTGAGCACGACTTATAGCCACATTAAGAATATTTTTGTTGTTCAGGAATATTCTATCAGCTGCAACTTTCATCCCTGCTGGAGGATTAAGTACCACAAACATGAAGTTACATTGACCTCCTTGAAATCTATGCACTGTACCAACTGTAATTTTAACATTAACTGGTATATTGGGAGTCTGCATAATAAGACTCTCAATAAGCTGCGCCTGTGGAGAATAAGGACAAACAATACCAATCGAGTACTCTTCTTCATGATTTTTGGCATACTCACGAACGATATATTTAAATATCTCTAACGTAAACAGTACAGAATAAATGTGTACATTGGAACCATCTAGTTTCTTTATACCAAATACACTATCATATCTTTCCACTTTGAATGGTATAAAGTTTATAGGTTTAAGATTAAGCTTACCAAACTTCATATGATTTTCCATCGCCGAACGATAGTGTCGCAATTTACCATCGTATGCATATTGACTAAACAATTCGCCAATAGCTGGTAAACTGCGGTACTGCATACTAAGGTTTTCAATCGCAAATTGAATTGGTTCAGTCACAGGGTTCTCAACCCTGTCAAGATTCACCATTGTGTAAATATTTTCATCCTTCCATTCTTCTTCATGAAGTATTGGCTTTATTTGCAAAGGATCACCAGCTATAAGAATAGGAGTATTGACAAAATTATAAATAGCCAGTGCCATTTCTGCTAAAGGAATCATTGAGGCTTCGTCGCATAAAATCATGTCCCATACAATATCTAGTAACTTATTGTAACCACCCTCGCCATTAAAACCGTCAAAAGGCAGACGTGCCATTGTTGAAATGACACAGCATTGCTCATCTTCGTATACCATTGATTCACGGTCAACAACAATATCTTCCAACGATTCATCTGCTGTTGATACAAAACGGTACAACCATGCACAGTCATCCTTACTACACTCCTTTATCTTTTTTGCAAGTTCGTCACAAGCTGTATTAGTTGGTGCTAGAACAAGTATCCTACATGTCGAATATTCATTCATCATTCCAATAATCTTCTTGGCAAGAGTTGTTGTTTTACCAGTTTCTGGAGGACCAAATATAAACTTCAGGTTATCATCAAGGTTTTCTTTAAGATTAAATCCATCCTCCAAACCTAGACCGTTAAATGCACTGCGTAGTTTACCCATAAGGTCTATCTGATTTTTCAAAGTTATCGATGCCTTAGTACACTTATTCCAAGCAATTTTGTTCAAGACATCTTCAAAGGCCTTGCTTGCTTTTAGACGTAAACTATTTTCACGTACATTTGCAACTTCAAATTTTAGTTTCAATTCATCACGATCTGAGAAGGTAAATTTAATCTCAATATCTCCAATTTCTTCAAGCCATAGAGGAATACTACGAGAAGGATTTCTGAGTACATAGATACGCTCAGATCCTTGCTCTTTGTTTACTGAGTTAAACGTGATATTGATGGATTTACCGAAGTCTCCCTTTGTTTCTTCTGTGCCGCCACGATACTCCAATTCTATCAATGCATCGAACCACTCTTTTGAATACCTTTCTGCATTTGAAGCTGCCTCTCGAAGTTCAATTATTTTGTTATGCTTTTCCTCCTGCTCAAGCAGTTTTTGTTTTAATTCATCTGCCTGTACTTCATCAGTAACCTCCTTTTCTTTCTTTACAGGAGGTTTATGATTATTGTTGATAAACATATCTGAAAGTTCGGTCTTCCTGAGTTCCTCACGATTGAACGGTGTATCCAAATCAAAATCATCATCTTCATTATATTTCTTTATGTCAGAAGAATCATTACTTTCATCGCCTAAATTAGTTGAATTATGACTGTTTTTTCGTTCTCGTGGTTTTCTATCAATGTCAGAGTAATCTTTTTCATCTGAACCATTATCACTGATGGTAGGATTTTCAGTTTCTTCATAAATATGTTTTTTAGCTTTTTTCTGAGCTTTGGCATAAGATAAGGCTTGAATTATTTCTTCTTCAGTCAAGTCATCTCCAGCAAGTTGCTTGACGCGTTTCCCCAAATCCAATTGTTCCTGTTGTTCCTCAGTGCCACCTAATTCTAAAATGCTTTTTTCACGTTTCTCTATACCAAGAAATTGAATTAAGCCATTATTACGGTCATACTCAGAATCAAGGTCTTCAAGAGCAATTTCATTAGAAGACAGGACATTGCCATTTTTATCAAGAATCCACTTGCTGTATTGAAGGGAATCCTTGAATGTTGAATCATAATAAACTGTATCATAGGAACGGGCATACTTCCTACGATATATCATGGCCATATGTTCGTAATTACCAAATTTCAAAGCTGGTAATACTACATTCCATAGATAATGAGATGTTTCTTTATGTATTTTATGTTTTTTGAATTCGTTAAATCCTTGCAAAGCATAGTCTTCAAAACGATAATCATATATGTTTGTTATTAAAATTTGACTTTTCAATCTTTCACTAAGATAAGATTTATCCCAGCGCATAAAACTTTCTATTTTCGGATACAATTTTACTCCAAGCATTAATAAAAACATTCTTACAGTTTCTATTCCAAACTCTTTAGTAGCATCCTTATAAATATCTAAATCAATATAGTGGATGTCGTTAACCCCAGAGAGATAAAGTTCAAGATTATGACTGTGAAAATACAATTCATGCGACCTACATAATATACCATCCTTATCAACTAACAAAATTTTCTCTTTAACCTCTTGTATAAGTTTCTGACCTTGATACTTTTCTTTAACCTTTTGGTAATAACGTAAAATAACCATAAAGTCAGAAGACAACTCGTCATTCTCAATATCTATTTCATCACTCTCAAACTTTCCAAGAATTACCTGACGTATATAGTCATACTCATCTGGTTCCTTCAAATCAAGTTCCATAAAGAACTTTTTAGCCATTTCGTTCTGTAGATACTCATTAGCAACAAAATTATAATCGGATTTATTGTCATCCTTTAAAGGCAGATAAATATTTGGTGAAGTCACATCAACAAAAGGCTTTACCCATTCGCCTTTTTGTGTTTTGATGATGGGAGCCTCTCTGAAAGGAAGAGACGATGCTAATTTATTACTATCTTTATCCGTCAACTTCCACAATTTTGGTGCTGCAGTTCTAAGAAATGTGTACATCCTTGTGACCCATTTCAAATCCTGTGCTTTCATAAAGTCAAGAGTAATATCCCTGGCAAAGCTCTCTGAAGTATATTCTCCAAGTTTGTTGTATATATTGTTATCCTGTTTAATGATATTCTGTGCCAACTCCCATTTCAAAAAATCAACATCCTTAGGATTCAGCATTTTATCTTCTTTATTATTATAGTAATCATGCTTATAGGCTTTATTTGTGAGCATTACCAACTGTTTTTGAGATAATAATTCTACGAGTTCTCTTGGTGAACCTTTATATGCTTCCCTCATAGATAGATACTTTCCATTTCTTGACAACAGGATTCTTTCTGTTTCAAGTAGTTTCTTGAACGCATTAACAATTGGTTCCTCGAATCTTTCATCAAGAGATTGCCAATAATGCCGCACATAGTTAGGAATAATCTCCGTAATATTTTCATCTATAAGCAATTTCTTGTGTTTTACACCATAATCACGAAGATGCACTACAGCCTTTGCAGCTAATTCTGCCAAAAGGTTGATAAGTTCTTCATTTATGTTTTCATTTGGTTTTAGATTCTGTCGATTATCTGTTAGAAGAAATGGAGCATGTGAAACAAAGCATGTTTTAAATGACTCCTTTGTTGGGAAAAAACAATAAATATTCTGAGTAATATTAGTTATCAACTTTTTCTTTTCAGAATCATAGTAATAACCAACATTTATTAGGTGTTCTGTACTTTTACCATCGTTTGTTATTACAATTTTTTCTGAAAACAAGAACACATTGCTGGTCTTTGATGGCTCATGGAGGACATAATGTTCCATAGTTATATTATCATCATAATCCTCAGAGTCAATTATTTCTTTTGAATACTTGGTTTCTTTACCAGTACCATTTTCTATTCTGTCAATTCTCCAAACTATACGATGAATATTATGTAAGAAAAGAATCGGATTCTTAAGATTCTCCAATCGTCTCAAAATATCCTGGTAGGATTGTTCACCATTCTTAAAAGGAAACACAAACAAGGTCTCACCTTCCTGCCGTTCTGGATGGTCGTATGGCAGAAGTGTTGGTACTATGTAGTTCTCAATCTTAAATTTGAAAATATCATCGTAAATCTCAGGCGTATCAGTATATTGGAATATAGCTTTAAATCCAACACCAAATTTACCAATTTTATTCTGCGTGTTTATTTTTGAAGAGTCACCGATACCTGTGATGGAGTTAATGTCGCCAACAGGCTCTTCATCTTCTAATGTAATATTGAAATGCTTCTTTCCATTATGCTTGAACAGCATTTGGTCTTGTCTTAAAATTATATATACTTCCGTTGCTTCCGCATCATCTGCATTCTGCAATAACTCATATACAAAATGTGCAGATTCTGGGTATTTATCTATGATACTACTCCATACACCACGGTAAGATCTCTTGTTGAAAGTTTTAAAATCCTCCATACGAGAGTTGTGAAGTATTTCGAATAGTTTTATTTGATCTATAGTAAGCGATGCCATATTTAGTATTGGTTTGATTTTTTATTTTAGCACTAATAAACTCATAATTACTGTGAGCTCCATATTAGTTAATTATCTATCTATTGCGGAGTCCACAAATTTAACTATTATTATTTGTATATTGCCGTGATAAAAAGATTTTGTAATTTGTTCTTTCCTTTTTCAATCTTTAACGTTACATGGTGAGGTAATTTCTAAAGAGAAAACATACCTATTTGCAAGTTTCTTTGTAGATATTATAAATTGACGGGATTATAGAAAGTATACTTTAATGTAACATTTTTAGTTAGTATAATTATAATACTCAATAAATAATATCAAACTATTTCGGTTTGTATAACCAAAATCACAATTGTGTTGCGCATTTCTTACTTGAGAATCTTGGTTAATACATTTGTCACAAAATCAATCAATACTTGAAATGATACAGACTCCGGTTATAGTGACATTTGCCAATCAGAAGGGAGGTGTAGGAAAGACTACCCTTTGCGTCACCTTTGCCAACTATCTGGTGACAAAGGGCGTTAGAGTTGTGGTAATAGACGCGACTTTCAGCACTCCATTATGAAGTGCCGAAAAGCCGACATCAGAAAATACGGCGAACAGGATATGCCATACGAGGTATGGGCATACGAAGCCAATGACAAGGCGATGATAACTTCCCTTATGGAGAAACTGCACAACGATCCTGAAATTGACGTTGTGCTTATGGACTCTCCAGGTAGTCTGAAAACGGAAGGGCTGATACCCTTGTTCGTCAACTCGGATATCATTATTGTTCCATTTCATTATGACCTGGTAACCGTTCCGTCCACGGCCAGTTTCCTCATGTTTGTTGACCGGCTGAAAAAGGCTGTCGGTGAAAGGATGAAAGCCAGACTCTTCATCATTCCCAATCTGAATGACGGAAGAATCGGCAAGCGTTCCGAACTGGTTATCTGGGACAATGCAAGGGATACCTTCTCCAACTATGGATATGTCACTGCGAAGATTCCCAAACGTGCGGATATGGAACGGTTCAGCACTATGGCGGCACTTGATATGCAGGCCACTATCGTTACACCGGTCTTTGACAAGGTCTATCAAAGTATCTTCGATACACTTCAACCGATAAGGGAAAAAGAACTCAAAGGCATACAGCTTACGGAAAATCTGAATCCCAAGCCTAAGAAGAAAAAGAAATATGATCCCAATATAGTCAGAACAAAATCAGCATCATTGATGCGGAATATATAGAGAATTATTAGAAATCAAATTGATTTACAATTTATTTAGTATGCACAATTTTCAATGTATCCTTCCTGTTCATACACCCTACCATAGTGATGAATCATTTCAACCAACCCATTCAAACGTGAATCTATAATATTCAGATTTTTATATCTAAGATATTGAGTATCATACAGTCCCGCATTTCCAGATTTCAACCTCTCTTCTATATCTTCGGGAATAAGGAAACCTGCTCTGTCGCCCAAAAACTTATAAAACTCTGACTGATATATACATATACCTGCCAGATCAAAATCTCCGAAATGTATATATCTATTAGGAATTTTGATAAGCCATTCCCTTAAATCTGCCGACTGAGGGTATCTGGAGACAAACAAAACTTTATTATCTCCAAACAGATATTTCTGACTCCGTATACGACAGAAGTTTTCACCATTTTCCACTCCCACCACTATCACGTCTGACGGTATATAAAATTCATCAGGGTTTTGTATGAAAACAGCACTTCCTTCCGGGGGGGATATAACAAACTCACTATTCCTTATTCTTGCATGAATAGGTTCGTAACAGTTGACAAGAAAACCCCTGAAAGTTCGAAGCTTTACAGTTTTGGAGTCGCCGGTTTCCTGCACAAGCGTACTGCGCTGCAAGTCTTTGTTATCGCCAGAAAAGATTTCAATCCATCTTTCGAGAGAAGTGCCGGATGTATAATTATCTGAAATATATCTGCTGAATGCCACAGAATCCGTAAGGCGATAGGAAATTCTGCTGCCACTGGTTATTCCGGTTATAAGACCCTCTATCCTAAATTCATCAACTATCCATCGCGGAAGTGAGCTTGAAGGAAGAGTTCTTCCTTCAAGTATATAAAGCAACTTTTTCGCAATAGATATTGTAAATCGTTTTTTGTTTATATCCATATTATTACAAGACATTTTTATTTCCGTGTAAGCAATGACACTACCCTTGTATTGCTTTTCGCATCTTTGCTTAACAGATAAGTATATTTATAATCCTCAACATTATAAGTGGTAGGCGAACTGTTGATAAGTAATATGTTGCGACAATTGGCAAATTCAAGTATGCCTTTCACATTATTAGGATGCAACTTACCGATTTCATCCATCATACAATGTACCTTGAAATCTCCGAATTTCCTTGAGACTTTTTCCTTGAAAACATTGATAAGCATGATGTTCACCATAGCCTTAACCAGTATGTCTGTACCATCGGAACCTACATTCGCTATTTTCTCTACCCAGCCTGTGTCGTTATCATTTTCGATAATGCGGAACTGCAGATTAAAGGTATCAGAAACGACAAGACTCTTTCTGGAAGGCTCATCCTTTAGCAGTTTGCTGAAAGCATTAAGATATTTTACAGCCCTGAGATTCACGTTCTCGCGCGAATCCTGTGAGAATAAGTCCATTCCACCCATGTTGAAGGTGTTCTCATCATTAAAATTCTTTATTTCTATAAGAAGCTGCATAAGCTTGTCGTTACTCGGCAAAGGCCTGAGTTCGATACTGCGGATAACTCCTGCGAAATTACGTTTGACAAAATCGTCATTAATATCTTTAATGGTCTTATTAATAAGACTTTCGCTTTGGGTAAGTTCTCCTGTTTCCTTTGATATGCGTCTTATTATGTTTACATACCTTTCACTTATGCGGTTCTGGTATTCGATAATTTTATTGTTTTCCACAAACTCACATAAATTGGATGCAAAATCCATGTAATCGGAATCACACGACAATGACTGAGGGAAACTGAAAGTATTTCTTGCAGTAAAATTACTGTTAAACAGATTGATCGATTTCTTGAAATTCTCAGTATCCTTGCCAAGAGAAACAATCAGACTTTTCAGCTCTTCCACTATCTTACCGCAAGGTTTATTGGTAGGAAGTTCTTCGGGAGTGTACGACTCCGGCGGACAGAAGCCTTCATCTTTGCGGAAATTCTCAAGAACGGAAAAATCGTTCTTTATGGCATCACGTTCGGCTGTCTTTTCCTTTATACTGTTTTTTACAGTTTCATACTGACCGGTGAGCTTGTTTTTCCGCAATGCGTATTTTTCTTCAAGCTCATCTAAATGCATCTCATTGTTCTTCTTGTTGTCGCGCAACTCCGGCTCACGATCAAACAGTTCTCTCTTATCTTTTTCATAATTCCACACAAACGACTGTTTTTGTGATATATAATCCAACTCAGACTTTATTGTATCAATTTTTGATTTATAGGAATTTATAACCGATGTATCAGCTCCCTTACCGTTTAACTCCTCATTCTGCAACTTGTGAAGTTCTTTTTTTCTGTTATCCATATCCATACGCCGGTCGGACAGTTCCTTGTGTACTGCCTGTATCTCAACATCAACAGCACTGCGTTCTTTCTTTTCCGCCTTTCTCTGCTCGTCAGAAATCTGAAGAATCCGCTTTTCCCTTTCCTGTTTCAGAAGTTCTTCATTGTTACAACATTTTTGTCTTTCCTTTTCCTTGCCTCCAATAAATGTTTCTATCTCCTCAATCCTGTTTCTTTTCCACTCCGATTCTTTGCGTTCCCATGAAGCCTGTTCTGCCTTAATATTCTTTATCTGAAGAGGATATTGCTGTAACTGGATTTCAAGAAGATGCCTTTCGCCCGATATGGCTGAAATCTGTTTTCTGTACTTATTCTTTATCTCTTCAGTACGCTTTGTTTTTTCTTCATTCAGAAGGCTTATTTTTCTCGTATATTCATCTCTTTCGGAAGATTTGGCCTTAAATTCAGCTTTAAGCTGTTCCGGTGAGCGTAACTCACGCTGCACTTCAGCTAAATTAATTTTTACGCCATAGAAAGAGCTTTCCCCATCGGTTGAGAGTTCAGGAGAAAGATTCTGATTATAGAGTATAAGTTTTTCATCGGCAATCTTACCTATACTTTCCTGCCATCCTGACCTGTTCTTGTCGAGCCACTCGCAAAAAGAGCCTTTGCTGTTGTTTATCAGGACATTCAACGATTCTATTTCTGTGTCCACCTGTTTCCTGCAGCGTAAAATCTCATCAATTTTCGCATCATACTCTTTTTCAACTACCATAGTTTCCGCATCCGACTTCTGTCTAAGGCGGTCGCACTCCAACTTCAAACGGTCGACTTTCACAGCGGTATCCTTTTCTTCGGAAGATATGTTTCTCAACCGTTCCTCACAGTCACCTATCTCCTCCTTGAAATGAACAGTACACTCAACCCTTGTTTTCTGTTGTTTCAGATTGGATATTTCTTCCAGTAACTGCTCCTTGCTGTCGGCTAGTGTTTTAAGTTTCTCTTCATAAACAGAGCGTATTTCTTCAGTCTGACTGTTGCTTTTCTTTGTCAATTCTGAAATCCTTTTACCAAGTTCATCTTTAAGGCATAATACCCTTTTGTTGATTTCATTCTCAAATCTTGCAAGATCGGCATCAATGCCCTGTTCCATCAAAGAGTATTTGCTTATTACATCCCGGTATGTACTCGTGAGTTCATTATATACCTTATTCAGAGACTCCAGTTCGTATTTCAGTGCCGGTTCCCTATTTACTCTTGATATAACCTCATCAATGTGTTCCTGTTCATAATATTTACGCTTTTCCCTTATCTTCTTAAGGTCAGATTCTACAATGCCGCTTAACTTTACAAGTTTGTCGCGCTCACTGTCAAACTTGTATTTTTCTTCCCCAAGTAAACGTGTAAATCGTTCGGCTTCCTCTTTAAGTTGCAGAAGCAATTCCTCCAATTCGGGAAATTTCAGACGTGCCACCCTTTCAGAGTAGTTAAGCTGCTGTCTTCCGTTTTTAATCTGCTTTTCAGCAAACAAAAGCATTCTATAACCTTTTATTACTATATCGGCCTGTTTTCTGACAGGTACCACACCATTCTTATCCTGCTTTATCCACAACATTACATCGGAATATTCCTGTTCGAAAGTTTCTATCTGATTCCGATAATAACTCAGGTCGACAACAAACTCATTATCATCCATTGACTGTATGATGGTATCCTTGATAAAATCGGCATCAAGCTTTGAGTTAAGGAATACATTCTGAATTGTACGCGGTATATTCTGATATCGCGAACTCTCTACAATTGCATACTTACGGAACTGAAGCAAATCCGGCTTTCTGTTGTTGCCGAATATTATATCACGAAACATATCATAGCCTGTAACCAGCGACGACACATTTGCACCCGATTCCGACACTCTTGTACGAATCACACTCCAATCGGCCGAGACCTCGTTTTTGCCGTCAACAAACCACTCCTTACTATATGGAGCATCAATAAAGCGGAAAGCAGCCCTGCCCATCGACTTTGTTACAACTATGGTATAAGCACCGTTTTCGCGCATTACTTCATAAACTATATATGAGTTGGCAAACGGAAGATAGAAAGAATCAAAATTTTTCTTTTCTTTCGGTATACCCAATCTGAGTTTGTCTGCATTATAGAAAAACAAGACAGCCCGCAGAAGGGTACTTTTACCTACTCCCTGAGTACCAATAAAATGTACATTGCCATCCAGCTTCACTTCAGCATACGGTACATGTGCGCTGTTCAGAAATATTATCTTATTGAGATATCTCATCGTTCATTTCCTCCGATATTGTTATGCAGTCCACCAAATCCTCCATATAGTGAAATGCCGTTAATACTTTATAAGTGTTATCATGTTCATTCTCAAGTTCTATCATTCCTGCCTTTTCAAGTTCAAAAACAAGTTTCTCCACAACCTCATTATATTTCTTCTTATCCTGAAACAGTTTGGAAGCCTTATCCTTCAGTTCCATCTGGCAACTTATCTGAACTTCAATGTCTGCCGGACGGAACTTAAATCCGGGACCGAATGTAGCATCATACGTTTTAAGGAAACTAAGGTAGTCTATCCACTTCATAACTGCTTCAAGTTTGCGTTCGAGGTCGACTTTCGCCTCCTGACGGGTGAACATATAATATCCGTCACCACCTTCGAGATAAAAACCAATACCTTTATAATATTCGTAATAGTCGGTCAAATCCTCTTCTATGGCATCATAGTATCGTTTTATTGCAGGAGAAACGCTATTTGCAGAAATAAATCCGCCCTTACTCAATATATTGAATATTTCTTCTGTATATTTCATGCTTATTCTGATTATGTAATTATCGGAAATTATCTAGAGTTATTTGGAATATATCAAAGGATATTCCACGTCATAACTTGTTTCATACTTGTCAGTGAAATTCAGTCCTTCGGCATACTGCGATGCTATCTGGCAGAAAAACAAGATTCTGTCGTCTGTGCTCAGTTGCTTATGATAATTGTAGCTCATTACAAACTTAAACAGATGACTGCTTGATGCCGAGAAAGCATTATAAATTTCCTGTAAATTTATCTGGTCAAGAACTTCACCTTCTGTTTTCATATATTCCTGCGGTATAGCATCGGCCATATTCTTAGGACCTTTAGCCCGGTTCTTCCTTTTTGATATGATTTTTCTTATTATCTCCAACGCCACTGCAGAAGTACGCAGATTATCTACCGAGAGTTTTATCCTGTAATTGGTCTGAGGCTCCATCCATACAGGATTTCTCATACTGACAACATGACGTATATCAGTTTTTTCTTCTAAAAGAAACTGGTCACGAAGGTATTTCAAACGTCGAACTTTCTCGAATATCCTGTTCTGATAAGCTATAAGATTCAGGTAATGAATAATCTGCTTCTCTATCTCAATGAGATTATGATAAGAATCATTAAGCTGAAGCTTCACGTCATTCACCACTATACGCATTTGAGTGTCCATGGCAACTCTGAAAAACACAGGCTGAGTGTTGTCTATTATATCTTCACTCCTATTGATGAGAAGCGCTATGTTCTTGCGTTTTTCATCAAGATTCTTCAGTTTTGAGAGCTTTACACGATAGTTTGGTTCGTTCTTGTAAGTATTGTCAATGTTGCGTTTCAAGTCTATTACATTACGCACTGTCATCATTGCAATATTTTTCAGACACCGCCTTACCTCTTTATGATAATTATATTTCCGCTGCTCATTATCTTCTTTAAGATAATAATCTATATTTTCATTCAGACGCCCCAGATAATCATCCACAAACGAAACATTTATGTTCTCATTGACTTGTAAAACCTCCTCGAAGAATTTAAGATATACATCCTCCATTTCAAGGAAATTTCCGCTATCTCTTATTATTCCGTAGTCAATGAGATATTTAATTCTTTCCTCTTTATATTCCGTGAGTTCGAGTGTATAATCATATTTCAGGGAAGTTGAAGGTCTTTTCTGAAACATCTGTTTCAGCAGAAGTTTCTCTCTTTCAAGTACACGCAAAAGCTCATCAATAGATTTAAAGTCATTCATTGTTCAAGTGTTATAAGAATTATTACTGAAATGATGGCTACGAATTTAAAGAATAAAATACTTTTCAACCATATCTTTAAGCCGCTCCGATGACAGATTTGCTATGCCCATTGATTCAATAAGTGAAAACTCTTCTCTATTCTTACCAATAATAAACTTACGTTCATGACCATCTATTTCAATAAGCAAATGATAATTTTCCTTATACGCCTGCTCCATACGGATATTCTTTATAATATGTCCGTTTATGACAAATTCGCATATTTCAGGAGCCATTTCCTCTAACTCTCCCCATGATTTCAGATGGTCAACCATAGTGTTTTCAACACGTCCTATCCACTGTTCCGCAACACCATATTTAGTGGCAACCACACGAAATTGTTTTATGGCATTAACTATATCACGTATTATTGCATCAGGCCTACGTATTCCATTATCTTTAGCAAATTGAATAACATCATCCCGTGTTATATCCCTAAGTTTTGCCCTAATATACATACAATGATCTTCATTGGGTAAGAATCCTCCATTGTCAAATATATAAGTTACATCGTATGCAGGAGACAGACGCCAAGTACCGTCCTCACTCATAACGAATGAAAAATTCTTATTGTGATCATCCGTATTGTTTGCCAATACATTAAAGACCATTCTGCGGAATACCTCATAGCAGTCTGTTTCTGGCAAATGGAGCTTCCGACATACTGTAATTAATTGTTCGTAACTGTCCGCATCAGGGCTAACTGCGGCCAAAGTTTGTGTATGAATCTTTTTTCCATTATTACGGTCAAAACGTTTTGTCATGAAATGATTATTCCCGTCTACCTGATAGAGTTTTGAAGGCATCATATTTATCCCTGCCATTGTAGCAAGTTCATAGTAAGACATCTCCAATTCTGCCGAGCTGTATTGCGAATTACCAAATTTGATCAGATAGTAATCAAATTCCTCTAATTCGGAAATCTGCCCGCTACAAACCTCACCATTCTTTTGATTAATGGCAACAATTACCTTAGGTTGACGACCACCGGCTGAAGTACCAACCGTAAGTAATGATTGCATTGTTACCGACTCTTCGGGTAGGATTCTGGCATTTTCTCTTTCTGAAAATATACGCTTTGCTAAATTTGCCAATGATTTGATATCTATTTTTTCGGCCTTACGCTCTCTTGAAACCTCAGGCAAAAATTCCAAAGCTCCCATTCCGCGTTTTCCTATAAATGACAGTTTGTCAAGGGGAGTAATATCTGCATTTGACAAGTGATTCTGTTGGCGCCATAATTCAAAAAGTTGATTACCCCATGCGTCAGGCAACGAATCTGCTAAAAATGCCGGTAATTTTTGATAAATCTTGGCCTCTTCTCCCCATACAGGCATAAGCCCCACTCCATCAACCGGTGCCGCTAATGGAGAAATGTTAAGACCTTTCTTCAAGAAGGCCGGATTATACATAAAATAGGATAACCTACGTTTGACATCCCATGCCAATCTACCTATTTCCTCACCCCAAAGTATTACTTTTAACGACTGTACCATAATTTATACTATTTAGAGTGTCTGACACGCTGTACTTTTTTATCATCCCTACGCATCAGGTAAGGAGATTCAGGCAATTCCGGAAAAATATTGTCTATAGTATTAATCTGTCCGACCACTTTCAACAACACAATAAATGTTGACAATGAAATGTTGCCAGCTGTACCATTCTCAAATTTGTGGATGGTTGTAAGTCCAATACCGGATTGCTCAGAAACATCTTTCTGAGTAAGATTGCAACGAATTCTATATTCTTTAAATCTATTACCTAATAGCCTTACAAGCTCAGGCGTGGAGTATTCATAGAAATCTACCATATAAACCGTATTTATATATCATTATAATGACAGTTAAATATATTTTTAAGCATTAATCTTCAATATTATGAAGATTATAAACACAAAGCTATGTAATTTCTGAGAATAAAACTAATTTTTACTTGAAAACTTATTGTCAGATTATAAAAACTGATTATAAATCCTATATTTTATATTTGTTCTATATCCAATTTCGCTATTTCCATCTTAAAGTTTTGATTGCAAAAAAAAATGGCTTATCAACCACGCATAAACATGGAGATAAGCCAACTTTTAATTACGACGTTCCATTAAAAAATAGGCTCTACACGTTTCTCAGACTCCCATTCGGTATGAGAAATAATATCATGATATTGCTCCAGAGTAAAAAAAGAGTTTTTCTCGTCAGAACATTCATATTCCCAAGGAAGCTCATAGACGGTACCTTCTTCCTGATATCCCATATAGTTATGGTATGAATCAGAAACCAATCTGACAAAATCCTCTTCCCTCAGAAAACTCAGAAGTTTCTCTGCATCGTAAATATGTAATGGAGCATCAGCCTTATATAAGGAAACAGCCACCTCCATAGCCAATCCGACATTGGATGAATAACTGTTGGAAATAACAATCTTCCATCCCTGATATTGAACATTTGAAGCTAAGATATTCAGACGTGAAAGCCCAAGTTCACCGTAATGATCCGTTGCAAAACGTATGAAATCCTCCTGGCTGTCGACGTTATAAAGGTTCTCCACATCCACATACTTCATATACTTATAGTAAGTCACATCCGACATTTTTGGGAAATCCCTTTTTGAATCCTTATTGATATGCCCACCAATACCCCGTTTCCTATGGCAAGCCTTATAAGCTTCGTTAGCAATACGATAAAATTTACAATACTTTCGTATGGTCATAGTCTCCATAGGAGATAAAGAACGCCCTTGTATTGAGTCCTCTAAAGCCTTAACTGTCATTTCCCGATCCTCTACATCAATCTTGAGGCTCGGAACTATGCGAACCAGGTTCTTTCTGGAAATCCGACCTGTACGTTGCTGGTATGGCAGATTGTTTGCTACATACTCATTAAACCCGTCGGAATCTGCTACAATAACACCAATCATAAGATCCAAAAAGTCGAAAAAACGTGTAAGGTTCTCCTTACAACACGCATTATCGAACTCCTTTTCATTATACGAGGAGCGGTTAGAAATAACAAAGTGGGTAAATTTCCGGTCGGTAACATAAATCGACCGGTTATTCCCATGCTTTCTTGAGGTTACATAGAACCACAACGTTTCCATCGGATTGAATGCAAACCAATCTGACAGGTATGCATCCATGCTGCTGTACTCTCCCGAAGCAATCAGTTCCTCAGCGTTAGTCCAATCTTCTGGTGTTGGCCGAGGCACCTCTATATAAAACCCACGACACTCTTCATCACCAATCACGGCAAGACACTCAAACTGACACTGAGTCTCAATCATCCTTTCCAATAAATTTCCTTCAACAACAATTTCCCTATGATGATTTTCGCCTAATGCTTCCAGATCTAATGTAGTCAGCCCAACTTCCTTAGCCAAATCGCGAAAGCATTTTCTATCTATGATTTTTCTTTCATTCATCGCTCTACTTATTTAATTTCAATAAACTTGCCCGATTCAAATCCATTCATCAGATGCTCATTTGCAAAAATATATCCCATCTGATTAGAGATTACCCTGGTCCCTCCTATTTCCGTGTCAATATTGGTACGCGAATGTCCATATATCCATGCATCAATCCTACTATTGGCAATTAAATTATCGTAATCACTTGCAAATGCATTGTTCAGAACAGATCCTCTATGGTGCGCAGCTACCACTTGGAGTGTAGGCAAATGATGTGTGACCACCACAATATGGTTTGCTGTGCTCTCTTCAATGTTTTTCCGAATAAAGCCAATACAGATCTCGTGCATCCAGTTGAACTCCTCCACCTGCAACAGCTTCCCGCCAAACTTAATCTGACGGAAGTCGTTCATACCTTTCCATACAAAATACTCATCATTCGGATTGATGTGCGCCCAAAGCGTACTTCAGTACAAAGTCCGTATCATCGATGCGGACAACCTGATTCTGATAATAACCCACATTCTCTCGCAACATCCACTTCCATTGAAAACCGCGTTCCATCACATCTGAAAAGTTATAGTATTCATGATTACCGGGGACAATCAATACCTGACAATAATTTTTAAATGCCCACTTCCAAAAATTCATAACTGGAGCAGTCTTATCCTTGAGATAGAAAATATCTCCTGCCAGCACCAGTACATCGCCTGTTACAGGCAATTCATTATATCTCAGATATCTGTTATTCTCCTGAAATTCGAGATGCAAATCACTCATATATTGTATTCTCATTTTATTATTCTCCTTCCTTTGATTGTTCTATCTGTTTCTCTATTATCATCTTTACCTGTGCAAATGATTCCGATGTGAAATTATTGTTATCTACACCTACATCATACTGAGTCGGGAAAAGCATTTTCAACCGCGGAACATCCTTTCCGGTGTTATACCTGCTGGTATGTACATGTCCGAAAAGTTGCCATGTATCGCGATATACTCCTCCATAACAAAGGAAGGGACAATGGCTCAGATAAATTTTCTGTTTATCTACTTCAATATGCATCTGCATCGTTATCTGTTCAAAGTACTTCGTATAATTCTGCCTGAGATCCTTTATATCATGATTGCCAGCTATAAGATATATTTTCCCATTCAATCTGTTTAATACATTTATCCATTCGGCAGAATCTCCCAAACAAAAGTCTCCCAAATGAAATATTATATCATCAGGACCAACCACGCTGTTCCAGTTGGCTATTATCGTTTCATTCATGTGGAACACCCTGCTTCCATCAAATTTATAATTCATAATTTTGTTCATTTATGCGCATCACTGCGCAGTTAATAATACATTGTATTCTGCCCATAGACGGAATTGACGGAGAAGGACGCATCGAGCGAATGTCACCAAAAGGCATAAAGAAAAAGTCGTCGAAAAGTTTTAATCAGGACTTTCCGACGACTTTCTATTGTCATTGTCAGAGGGTTATCAGCATCATTGTACCCTCAATAATATACATAAAAATCGTTGGAAAGTGTATTTGAATTTATTCAATGATTCAATGCTTGATGTATGGACATACGACACACGCTCAAAGCATTCTGTGCTTCGATATAATATATTTGCAGGTATGTTCATTCTATTCTGTTGCATCGTAGTTATATATAAATTAGGCTGCAAAGTTACGAATATTATTGAGAATCAATAAATTCTTATATATAAAAATGAAAAGTCACACATTAAAATATTAGTACTTTATCTATTTTCAATATCCTACCGCTTGCTACGTCCACCTTAAATAGTAAACATACGACCAAGTATCCTAAACAGGAAACAACATAGAAAAAAATTAAGTTCCAAATGATAATGATGTAATATCGTCTTACTTTTTTTTGATTTTGTTACATAATCAAAAACATAAATAATCTCCGGATTACACCACAAGTACTACTTAAATAACGTGAGTTCGAAATAAGAATAAATATATTTCACTTATAATTAGAAACATAGCGATAAAA
>CABSJA010000036.1 GCA_902477915.1 uncultured Veillonella sp. | reverse complement strand
AAATTTGAGATTTATAATTGATCCGTCATAACAAAGTGTTACATCGGATATTACCAAGATTAACGTAGGATACCTACCGCTGTGGCCCGCACTTTAATGCGACACGCACGACCAAGGTCATCCATAGTGTGCTTGTCATTCACAGGTATTCCCTGTTCAGCACAAGCATTTCGTATAGGTCCAACTACACTTTCATCACTATCATGTCCTACGAACACATACTTCACAGTCCCTCGTGCAATGTTTTTCAACGTTTGCTTGGCACCGATTGTTTTGTTCATCGACTTCAGATGGGCAATGTCCATAGTAAAATTCTCCTTACGAAATTATGCTACTTAGGCATACTTGCCCCTGAGCACTATGTAAGTATACCAATTACACAATCACATGTCAAACGTTTTTCGACGCTCCACACCGCTATACAACTGCATTTTATATGTACACGTTTCCGTGCGTTTCATAATGGCGAATCATATAACAATATATGTAATTTTTATGCAAAAACAGCTATTTTATTCTCATTTTTATACATAATTTTCATATTATTTTAATTAATCACATTTCATGTATGCATAATTGATATAACTGAAAAATAAATAGTCATTTTTTAGTTCAATTTTATTAACCATATTCAATATATCTATATTATTAAACGTATAGGTTTATTTATTCTTTCTGACAATTACATCTTAACAGAGAAATTTAGTATCTATAAAAAAAGCGTGCCCTAAGGCACGCTCTCTTCTATTGCAATAGATTATTCTTCTACAGCAGCTTCTTCTGTAATATCGATGATTTCAGGTGTGTTTTTAACAACCTCAATCTTACGGTAACGGCTCATGCCAGTACCAGCAGGAATCAATTTACCGATGATTACATTTTCTTTTAAGCCCAATAATGGATCGATTTTACCTTTGATAGCAGCGTCGGTAAGAACACGTGTTGTTTCTTGGAAGGACGCAGCAGACAAGAAGGAATCCGTAGCCAATGCAGCTTTAGTAATACCCAATAATGTACGTTTGCCTGTAGCATTTTCACGGCCATTAAGAGTAAGACGACGGTTTTCTTCGTCAAAGGTATTAACGTCGACCATATCTCCAGGAAGCATATCTGCATCGCCAGCTGTTTCAACTTTTACTTTATGAAGCATTTGACGAACGATAACTTCGATATGTTTATCGTTAATTTCTACACCTTGAGATTTATATACTTTTTGTACTTCGTAAACGAGGTAACGTTGAGTTGCTTCTGTACCCATTACACGCATAATGTCATGAGGGTTGATAGAACCTTCTGTCAAACGAGCGCCCAAGGATACAACATCACCATCTTTAACGATAATGCGAGAACCATAAGGGATGAGGTAATCGAGTTCAATACCGTCTTCACCAGTGATGAAGATTGTATTAGTACCTTTTTTACCTTCGTTAGGTACAACGCGAACTGTACCTTCATTTTCTGCGATGATAGCATTACGTTTTGGTTTACGCGCTTCGAACAATTCTTCGACACGTGGCAAACCTTGTGTAATATCGTCACCTGCGACACCACCTGTATGGAATGTACGCATTGTCAACTGAGTACCAGGTTCACCGATGGATTGCGCTGCAATAATACCTACAGCTTCACCAACTTGAACTTGACCACCTGTACCAAGGTCGCGACCATAGCACTTGCGACATACGCCATAAGGGCTGCGGCAAGTCAATACGGAACGGATTTTAACTGTTTCATAGTGTTTTACAACTTCATCAGCCAATGGTTCTGTGATTTCACCGTTAAGAGGAACGATAACTTCGCCAGTTTCTTTATTAACCAATTCTTCAGCTGCAATACGACCTACGATACGATCTTTTAATGGTTCAATAACGCCAGTACCCTCAACGATCGCTTCCACTTCGATACCGTGGATTTCGTTGTTGCGTACTTGTACTTCTTTTACATCGGAATTAAGGATAGCTTCGATGCCTTCTTCAGTGAGACGTGTATCAGCAGGGAAGATTTCTACACCTTCGCTGTCAACGATAGCATGTACAGTATCCTTGTTCAACATATTTTGAACCATAGTTTCTTTCAATGTTGCACGGATGCTGTCATCGCTTTCACCAAGAATAATTTTTTGAACCAAGTTAGTATGGTTGATATCGCTATCAGAACCTAAATGTACACCGCGCAATGCGATAGATGTTACGCCGGATTCAGCAATATCAGCTAAACATTGTTCGTCTAAGATAGTTTCGGAAGGTACAACAAGTTCCCCTGTTTCTACATTCACAACATCTTTATCTAATACACGACCAATAAGTTTATCTTTTAACAATTCCAATGCTTGACGTGGAGATGTAGCCAAACGAGCGCGTTCACGAACGAGATCGATACCTACAACGTCACAATCGTCCTCGCGAACGATAACGTCTTGAGATACGTCAACAAGACGACGAGTCAAGTAACCGGAGTCAGCTGTACGAAGCGCTGTATCGGCCAAACCTTTACGAGCACCATGAGAGGATGTAAAGTAATCCAATACAGTCAAGCCTTCTTTAAAGTTTGCTTTGATTGGCAAGTCGATGATACGACCAGATGGATCGGCCATCAAACCACGCATACCAGCAAGCTGACGGATCTGTTGTTTGTTACCACGGGCACCAGAGATAGCCATCATGTAAACAGGGTTGAAGCCATCTTTATCGCGCGCCATATTATCCATCATGGCATCAGTAACATCTTCTGTTGCTTGAGTCCACAATTGGATAGTTTTACGGTAACGTTCTTCTTCTGTAATAAGACCACGACGATACAAGCGAGATACTTTTTCTACTTCTTGTTCCGCTGTGTCTAACAAGCCAGTTTTTACTTCTGGTACTTTAATATCTGCAATAGCTACAGTCATACCTGCGCGACGTGCGAAGGAGTAACCCAAGGATTTAATACGGTCCAAGAGTTCTGCAGTCTTTTCATTGCCAAACAATTGGAAGCATTGGTCAACCAATTTACCAACTGTTTTCTTATCCATAACCTTACCTAAAGAGTAAGTGCCATCTTCACGTTTTTCATATTGCCACAATTCTGGGAATAGCGCATTGTTGAAGATCAAGCGACCTGCCGTTGTTTCTACACGGCCATGGTCAGGTAAACGGATATAAAGAATATCTTGTAAGCCAATAATATGAGATTCGTATGCAAGCATTACTTCATCATAAGTAGCAAATGTTTTTGCTTTATCACGAGTATCTTCACGTACAACTGTTAAGTAGTATGTACCCAAGATCATATCTTGAGAAGGTACTGCTACTGGCTTACCGTCCTTAGTGGACAAGATATTATGGCTAGAAAGCATCAATGTACGAGCTTCCGCTTGTGCTTCTACGGACAATGGTAAGTGACATGCCATTTGGTCACCGTCAAAGTCGGCGTTGAAGGCTGTACATACTAATGGATGCAATTTGATAGCACGGCCTTCCCAAAGAATTGGTTCGAAGGCTTGGATACCAAGTCTATGCAATGTAGGGGCACGGTTCAAGAGAACTGGATGTTCTTTGATTACCTCTTCCAAGGCTTCCCATACACCAAGACCGATTCTTTCTACTTGGCGTTTAGCAGCCTTAATGTTGGATGCTTGACCACGCTCTACCAAACGTTTCATAACGAAAGGTTTGAACAATTCCAATGCCATTTCTTTAGGCAAACCACATTGGTGCATTTTAAGTTCAGGACCTACTACGATAACGGAACGACCGGAGTAGTCAACACGTTTACCAAGCAAGTTTTGACGGAAACGACCTTGTTTACCTTTAAGCATATCGGACAAGGATTTCAATGGACGGTTACCAGGACCTGTTACAGGACGGCCACGGCGACCATTATCGATCAATGCGTCAACAGCTTCTTGAAGCATACGTTTTTCGTTGCGCACGATGATATCAGGAGCACCTAAGTCTAACAAACGTTTCAAACGGTTGTTACGGTTGATAACACGACGGTACAAATCATTGAGGTCAGATGTAGCGAAACGACCACCATCTAATTGAACCATAGGGCGCAATTCAGGTGGGATAACAGGAACAACATCCATAATCATCCATTCTGGACGGTTGCCAGATTGACGGAATGCTTCTACCACTTCTAAACGACGAACCGCACGGATTTTACGTTGACCACTTGCAGTGTTCAATTCTTCGCGCAATTCAGCATTCAATGCTTCAAGATCAAGTTCTGCTAAAAGAGCTTTTACAGCCTCAGCACCCATATCGATACATACGAAGAGAACCTCTTCAGCAGCGCCCAATTCATAACGCTCTTCACGAGTTAATTCTTCGTATTCTTTATCTGCTTCTGGGATTGTTGCATCATCGCGAAGAGCCGCATTATAGCGCTCTTTGCGTTGTGCTTCGCGAACAATAGCCAAACGTTCGTTACGTTGAGCTACTGTTTCGATTACGACGGATTTACCACCGATAGTATAACCGTCTTCGTTAAATTGAGCTTCATATTCGCGGTACTCTTGCTCGGACAACAATTGGCGTTTTGCCAATGGAGTACCAGCTGGATCTACTACGATGTAGGAAGCAAAGTATAATACGCGTTCCAAGGAACGTGGAGATACATCAAGGATGAGGCCCATGCGGGATGGGATACCTTTAAAGTACCAAATGTGAGATACAGGAGTAGCCAATTGGATATGGCCCATACGTTCACGACGTACTTTTGCACGTGTAACCTCTACACCACATTTATCGCAGACTACGCCTTTATGGCGAATGCGTTTATATTTGCCGCAGTGACATTCCCAGTCCTTTGTTGGTCCAAAAATGCGTTCGCAGAATAGACCATCACGTTCTGGCTTCAACGTACGGTAGTTAATAGTTTCAGGTTTCTTAACTTCCCCATGAGACCAAGCTAAGATCTGCTCTGGAGAGGCTAAACCGATTCGCATGGAATCGAATTCATTTACGTCTAGCACTACTATCGCTCCCTTCCTTATAGATAGTTTTAGTCTTCATCGTTAGAGGAATCGCCCATTGGGAACGCCAATTGGCTAAGGATATCGTCTTCACCGCCATTATCAGCAGGTGCTTCTTCCTCTACTTCTGGCTCTACTACAGTTACTTCATCAGTTTCTACTGCACTGCCTTCCATAACTTCTTCAATGCCAGTTTCTACCACTTCATCTTCGTCATCAAGTTCTTTCATAACAACTTCTTCTTGATCTTCATTCAAGATTTTTACATCAAGACCAATACTTTGAAGTTCTTTGAGCAATACCTTGAAGGACTCAGGTACACCTGGTTCAGGGATGTTTTCGCCTTTAACGATTTTTTCGTATGCTTTCACACGACCAACAACGTCGTCAGACTTAACAGTTAATAGCTCTTGAAGTGTATAAGCTGCGCCATATGCTTCGAGAGCCCAAACTTCCATTTCCCCGAAACGTTGACCACCGAATTGAGCTTTACCACCCAATGGTTGTTGTGTAACAAGGGAGTACGGACCTGTGGAACGAGCATGGATTTTATCATCAACCAAGTGATGGAGTTTAAGCATGTATACGTAACCAACAGTTACACGGTTATCCATAGGTTCACCAGTACGACCATCGTACAATACTGTTTTACCATCATCGGAACGACCAGCAATGCCTAATGTTTCAAATACGTCTTTTTCATGCGCACCATCAAATACAGGTGTAGCAATGTGAATACCAGCTACATCTGGTTTTGGCATGCCATATGTTTCATAGTCGTAACCAAGGCCTTCGAGTTCATGACGAATTTCAACGCGTTTAGCACGAGCAGATTCAATATGGTTCAATGTAGTTTTAACTTTATTAATAGCTTCTAATTCTTCTACAAGAGCTGGATCCATTTCTGGAGCATCTTCTTCAGAGTCGAAGAATTCTACATGAAGTGCATTGTATTTAGCTTCAATAGCTTTAAGTTCTTGATAACGAGCTTCGCCGCCAAGAGCTTCAAGTTTCTTTTGCGCTGCAGATTCTACATGACCAAGAATTTGAGATTTCAAGTCGATGATTTTTTCATCGATGTCGAAATGAGGAACAGTTACATCTTCTTTAGCTTTTGCTTCTAATTCTTCAATTTCAGCATATAAGCCGCGAATAGCGTCGATTTGTTCCCAATAAGATGCATCAGTACGAGCTTCTTTCAACACGTTTTGAATGTGAAGGTCTGTAGCTTTGATTTTCATACCTAAGCCTTGAACAGCCCAACCCAAGTGAGTTTCAAGAACCTGACCGATGTTCATACGAGAAGGTACGCCCAATGGGTTCAATACGATTTGTACTGGAGTACCATCAGGAAGGAATGGCATATCTTCTTTTCTCATAACGCGAGAAACGACACCTTTGTTACCATGACGGCCCGCCATTTTATCGCCTTCGTGAATCTTACGTTTTTGAGCGATGTATACGCGAACAAGTTTATTTACACCTGGTTGTAATTCGTCACCGTTTTCACGAGTGAAGACTTTAACGTCTACAACTTTACCAGATTCGCCATGAGGTACGCGCAAGGATGTATCGCGAACTTCGCGTTCTTTGTCACCGAAGATAGCGCGCAATAAGCGTTCTTCAGGTGTTAATTCAGTTTCACCTTTTGGTGTAGCTTTACCTACGAGAATATCGCCAGGATGTACTTCTGCACCAATACAGATGATACCATCTTCATCAAGGTTTTTAAGTGTGTCATCACCAGTATTAGGTAATTCACGAGTAATTTCTTCGGCACCTAATTTAGTGTCACGCGCATCGCATTCGTACTCTTCAATATGAATGGATGTATAGATATCTTCTTTGCAAAGTTCTTCACTAAGCAAGATCGCATCTTCGTAGTTATAACCTTCCCAAGGCATGAACGCTACAAGAACGTTATAACCTAACGCCAATTCACCGCCATCAGTAGCAGGACCGTCAGCCAATACTTGGCCTTTTACAACATGGTCGCCACGATTAACGATTGGTTTTTGGTTAAAGCATGTGGATTGGTTAGAACGAAGGAATTTATTCAAATGGTATGTATCAACACGACCATCGCTATCGCGAAGAACGTGGATTTCATTACCCCAGCAACGTACAACTTTACCAGCTTCACGAGCAAGTACACAAACGCCGGAGTCAGTAGCTGCTGTATATTCCATACCTGTACCAACAAGTGGAGCTTGAGCGCGCAAGAGTGGTACCGCTTGACGTTGCATGTTCGCACCCATCAAGGCACGGTTAGCATCATCATTTTCAAGGAATGGAATCATAGCTGTACCGATTGATACAACTTCTTTTGGACTAACGTCCATGTAGTCTACCTTATCAGGTGTAACTTCCAATACGTCATGACCACGACGACAAGCAACGTGTTCATTAGTAAAGTAACCTTCACCATCGATTGGGGAGTTCGCTTGGGCAATTGTCATGCCTTCTTCTTCATCAGCTGTCATATATACAACGGAATCAGTGACACGAACTTTTACAACTTTGTCTGCATCGGCACCTGTACCATAGATTTTTTCTACTTTACGGTATGGAGCCTCAATGAAACCAAATTCATTTACTTTCGCGTAGTTAGACAAGGAGTTGATCAAACCGATGTTTGGACCTTCTGGAGTTTCGATTGGACACATACGGCCATAGTGAGAGTGATGCACGTCACGAACTTCGAAACCTGCACGTTCACGAGACAAGCCACCAGGGCCAAGGGCAGATAGACGACGTTTGTGAGTCAATTCCGCCAATGGGTTTGTTTGGTCCATGAACTGAGACAATTGAGAAGAACCAAAGAATTCTTTGATTGCTGCCACTACAGGGCGAATGTTAATCAACGCTTGAGGCGTGATAGATTCGATTTCTTGAATTGTCATACGTTCACGAACAACACGTTCCATACGAGTTAAACCAATACGGAATTGGTTTTGCAACAATTCACCTACACAGCGAAGACGACGGTTACCCAAGTGGTCGATATCATCTGTATGACCTGCGCCATCCATAAGGTTGAGCAAGTAAGAGATGTTAGCGATCATGTCTTCACGTGTTACTGTACGGTGATCGTATGGCAAGTTGCAGTTGTTACAGATAACTTTAGATTCTACACCATCGTTATTTACGATGTAGAACTCAGCGAAACCTTCACCATCGAATACATGGCTATTAGCAACGATATCAAGTTGTTCTTCCCCAACTTGTACACCTGCATCAAGAATGATTTCGCCAGTTTCTGGATCTACGATTGGTTGAGCCAATGTTTGACCCAACATACGTTGGCGCCAGCCGAGTTTTTTGTTTAATTTGTAACGACCAACGCGCGCTAAATCATAACGGCGTGCATCGAAGAACAAGTTATCAAACAAGTTACGAGCAGACTCTACGGTTGGAGGCTCGCCTGGACGTAATTTTTTATAGATTTCAACCAATGCTTCATCAGCAGATTGAGTTGTATCTTTTTCTAATGTACGAACGATGCGTTCATCATATACTGGTAAACCATCCTCATCAGTTTTACCGTTCCAGAAGAGGTCGAGGATACTTTCATTAGTATCCCAACCTAATGCACGTACCAATACAGTAGCTGGTAATTTACGGTTACGGTCAATACGAACAGCAACAACTTCGCTTGCATCAGTTTCAAGCTCGATCCATGCGCCACGGTTAGGAATAACTGTGGAATCGTACAAACGGTTACCCATTGTATCGATTTCTTTATTGTAGTAAACGCCTGGAGAACGTACCAATTGGGATACGATTACACGTTCTGCACCATTGATGATGAAAGTACCTGTGTCAGTCATCAATGGGAAATCGCCCATGAATACTTCTTGTTCTTTAATGTCCATATTTTCTGGATCATTATTTACTAAGCGAATATTTACACGAAGTGGTGCTGCGTAAGTAGCATCACGGTTTTTACATTCATTAATATCATACTTAGGTTCACCTAAGCTGAAACCTTCGAAAGAAAGTACTAGATTACCTGAATTGTCTTTAATCGGAGAAATATCGTTGAAAATATTTTGTAAACCACTCTCCAAGAACCACTCATACGATTTACGCTGAATGTCCAATAAATGCGGCATCTTGATAACTTCGTTAATTTTTGCGTACGTATAACGAGTTCGTTTGCCTACCTGTTCAGGTTTGAACATATTTGCTTTCACCCCTATCAAAACACACTGGTCTACCATTTTCTATAACGGCACGGAAAAGACATCTTACAGGTCTCAGTTTTCCTGCTCGGATAACGTCAAATAAAGCAAGGCCCATTTCATTTTTAAAAATAACCTTGCTTTCCATTAACCAAGCACAACCTTGGAAGAAAACCTCATCACTATTCAAGTTATAGTTTTTATATCCAAAAGCAGGAAACGCTACTTTTGCAATATATAATTCTATCAGTATTAAAAAAGACTGTCAACCAAAAGGGTTGACAGTCTTTCATTTTCATGCTTTATTCATGTATCCAAACAACTTACTATGTTAGTTACCTTTTTGTTTTAAAAGATTAGCACCAGCAATACCAGGGCGAGTCATTTCTTTAGGAGAAAGGATATGATTGATTTCATCTTCAGTCAATAAACCTTTTTCCAAGATGATATCACGGATAGCACGACCAGTAGTATAAGCTTCTTTCGCAAGAGAAGATGCTGTTTCATATCCAAGGTGTGGCAACAATGCTGTTACGATACCAACGGAACGATTCAACCAGTATTCGCATTGTTCACGGTCTACTTCAAGATCGATAAGCAATTTATCAACGAATGTGTTAACACCATTTTTAAGGTAGCAAAGATTATTGAACAAATTGTAAGCCAATACAGGTTCCATTACGTTCAATTCGAATTGACCATTTTCTACAGCCAATGTAATGGTTAAGTCATTACCGATAACTTGGTAACATACTTGGTTCAATACTTCGGCGATAACAGGGTTAACCTTGCCTGGCATGATGGAAGAACCAGGTTGGCGAGCAGGCAATTTTAATTCCCCAATACCACAACGAGGACCGGAGGCCATCAAGCGGAAGTCATTAGCCATTTTAATCAATACGAGAGCAGTAACTTTCAAACCGCTGGAGATATCTGCAAAGATATCTGTATTGTTAGTAGCATCAATTAAGTTTTCTGCTGTGTAGAATGGTTCACCTACTACTTCACTAAGTTCGTATGCTACATCATGAATATAATTAGGTTCCGCATTAAGCCCTGTACCAACTGCAGTAGCACCCATGTTAATTACATGTGCACCTTCAACGGCAGATTTAATACGTTTAATACCGCGGCGAACACCAGATGCATAGGCACCCATTTCTTGACCTAATGTAATTGGCACCGCATCTTGTAAGTGAGTACGACCCATCTTCAAAATTTCGCTATATTCAACAGCCTTTTTCTCAAGCTCGTCAACAAGGCGTTGTAATGCTTCAAGTAAAGGTTTAGATTTTAAGATCGCACATACCTTGATTGCTGTTGGGAAAGCATCATTTGTAGATTGTGCCATATTACAATGGTTGTTAGGGCTTACAATATCATAGCTTCCTTTTGGATGACCCAAAATTTCACAAGCACGGTTAGCCAACACTTCGTTCATATTCATGTTTACAGAAGTACCTGCACCACCTTGAATTGGATCAACAGGGAATTGGTCCGCAAATTGACCTTCAATTACTTCGTCTGCAGCTTGTACAATAGCTTTACCTATAGATACATTTAAGCGACCAGTTTTCATATTCGCTAAAGCAGATGCTTTTTTAACCATTGCCAATGCTTTGATAAAGTCTTGGTCCAAATGTTTTCCTGTAATATGGAAGTTTTCTAATGCACGAATTGTTTGTACACCGTAATATAATTCATCAGCTACTTCTAATTCACCTAAGAAATCATGTTCTTTTCTCATAATAAATCCTCTTTCTACTATTTTTATACAAAATAGTATTTTAATGAAACGGTTTTATCTTACGCGCTCATTATAGCATGTATTTTGTATACATAAAAGTCATTTCATGTATTCTGTACAAACAATATTCTATACAATATATTATTTCATAAATAATTTTTTTGTAACTATTTCCATATTGCTAAAAGCTTTATCTTTCATTGGTTTAATTATTACACGCCCTATAGTACAATAATATAAACTATGTAAGTAAGGAGTAATTATGATTAACAATCACATGCTGCGCATAGGTGCGCTATTTTTATTAACCGTACTAAGTTACGGTTTCTATAATGCCTATCTACCCATAACCGATCCAGTTGAATCCAACTATGTATTATCTGCTATTACAATGCTAAAACATAACTCATGGATATCACCCATGATATATGACCAAGTATGGTATGATAAACCGCCTCTCACCTATTGGGCGCTTATGATAAGCTATAAACTATTTGGCATATCTGACTTTACATCGCGTATACCGAATACACTCATTGCCAGTGGCAGTGTAGCGCTTATGTACCATCTTGTGTATCGCATTAAAGAGTCCACGCATATAGCAGTAACAAGCGCCATACTTTTATTTGGTGCCTTACAGTTCTGGTACATTTCACACGCAGTCATAACAGATGGCTTCCTCTTCTTCTTTTCACTAGCCATCTTCGGCTATTCTTATCTAGCTTTCACCAAGAACGATAAACATTCCATGGTAAAAGCCTATGCGGCAGCAGCCTTAGCGGTCGTAACTAAAGGGCCTGTTGGTATTGTTCTGCCTGGATTAATACTATTACTATTCATTGCTGCACGATGGTTCACCCAAAAAGATAAGGATGAATACTCACTTGCTAAGGATATTACATTATTATTTAATCCTTTGGGAATTCTACTATTTATAGTTCTTGCCAGTCCATGGTACATCGCTATGTACTTGATTCACGGTCAAGAATTCATATCTGGTTTCCTAGGGCTTCACAACATGGAGCGAGCACTTGTATCTGAGCACCCAAAATTCAATGTTTGGTATTATTACCTAATCATTGTCCCTCTTGCTCTATTACCATGGACACCAGCCGTTATTTACCGACTCAAAAACATTACCTGGAAAAATAATTTTTATCTTCTCGGCGCTATCTGGTTTGTAGTAATTGTATTATTCTATTCACTAGTGGCCACAAAGTATATAACCTATACATTACCAGCTATAATCCCATGTCTTATCTGGGGTGCTGAAGCTATCACAGCTAGCTTCCATAACAAGAGTACTAGTTTTAAATATATTGTGACGATTCCATTAGGCATATATACAATCTTATTCCTAGTAGCCAGCATCGCAACACCAGAATTAAATCCTATACCATTAATTAGTGCATTCGTATTACTAGTACTATTTGCACTAGTAGTTAAACGGTATAGAAATCGCAACGTACCATTATCTATCTATTTAGCCACACCTTTAACTATTTTATATACGGCAATCACAATAACTGTAACACCTATTTTATCTGATCAATCGGGGCTTCAATTCAAGCCATATATTGAGTCAAGTGCTCAACACACATATATATATGGTACCTACTATACATCGATTGTATATTATACAAAAGATACCCCAACTCAAGTATTTGTACATACTACAGATAATCCTCTATGGACAGCAGGCAAAACATTGATGCCCACAATAACAGTAGATGAGTTTGATACAAGGGTATCTAATGAAAAAGGTGCTACCATCATTGTACCAAATAAATATAGTAAAGAATTTGCTAATTCACCAACTAACAACATAGCAACAGAGGTTGGAAAAACTAAATCGGCTAGCATTTATAAAATTCAATAATCATAACCAAAACTTGCTAATTGGTATTGATAGATAACTACAAAATTTTATTTCTATAACAAAAAAGGCGTACCCGAGGGTACGCCTTTTATTATGGCTAGAATTATTTCAATTCTACAGTTGCGCCAGCTTCTTCCAATTGAGCTTTCAAAGCTTCAGCTGCTTCAGTAGCTACGCCTTCTTTTACAGGTGCAGGAGCGCCGTCAACGATAGCTTTAGCTTCTTTCAAGCCAAGACCAGTTGCTTCACGAACAACTTTGATTACGTTGATTTTGGATGCGCCAGCATCTTTCAAGATTACGTCGAAGGAATCTTTAGCAGCGCCGCCTTCAGCACCACCAGCAGCTGCTACAGCTACAGGAGCTGCTGCAGTTACGCCAAATTCTTCTTCAATTGCTTTTACAAGATCATTAAGTTCAAGAATAGTTGCTTCTTTCAATTCAGCAACGATGTTTTCAATGTTCAATGCCATTTTAGTTTTCCTCCATAAAATAGTTTATTGTATCAGTCTTAAGCGACCAATGAATACTTCGCAGAAATTATTATTCTGCAGCTTCTGCTGGTTGAGCTTCTGCAACAGCTTTGACAGCGTATGCAACGTTGCGAACAGGTGCTTGCAATACGGAAAGCAACATGGAAAGCATACCTTCGCGGTTTGGAAGAGATGCAATTGCTTTAACGCCTGCAGCGTCCATAACTTCGCCTTCAACGATACCAGCTTTAACTGTTACAACTTCTTTCTCAGTAGATTTGATGAATTGTTCGATTACACGAGCAGGTGCAACAGCATCTTCTTTAGAAGTAGCCAATGCAGTTGGACCTTCTAAATGCTCAGCGAAACCTTCAAGATTCAATTCATTTGCAGCAATGCGAGTCAAAGTATTTTTGATTACTTTGTATTCAACGCCTTCAGCCAACATTTTGCGGCGAAGATCAGTTGCTTGCGCAACAGTCAAACCAGTGTAACCAATCAATACAGCGCCTTTTGCTTCAGAAAGAGTTTCTTTCATTTGAGCAACGATTGCTTTCTTTTGTTCAGTGACAGCCATTAGATTACCTCCTTATAGATTTTTTGGTGCTCTATGTACTATCTTAGCGTAAAAAACGACCCCATCGCACGCGATGAGGTCGAACTAGTCCTAGATTGTTCTAGTGTCAGCCTCAGCGGGCGGATTTTCATCCATTATACATACCAGCCGTCTACAGCTAAGAGACATATGTGATTATTGCTCTTTTGTAACGTTGCTCAATTTGAACACGTTCAAAGGCACACCAGGGCCCATTGTAGCGGACAAGGTTACAGATTTAATGTATTGACCTTTAGCTGCTACAGGTTTAGCCTTGATAATAGTATCAACGATTGTACGGTAGTTGTCAAGTAATTTTTCTTCATCGAAGGACGCTTTACCGATGGAGCAAGAGACAATACCTGCTTTATCAGTACGGTATTCGATTTTACCAGCTTTGATTTCGTTTACTGCACGAGCAACGTCTGGAGTTACTGTACCAACTTTAGGGTTTGGCATCAAGCCTTTAGGACCCAAGATTTTACCAAGACGGCCAACTTGACCCATCATGTCTGGTGTAGCAACTACTACGTCGAAGTCGCTCCAACCACCTTGGATTTTAGCTACTAACTCTTCAGAACCTACGAAATCTGCACCAGCTTCTTCAGCTGCTTTAATGTTGTCGCCTTTTGCGAATACAAGAACGCGTTTAGTTTTGCCAGTACCATGAGGCAATACTACTGCACCACGAACTTGTTGATCAGCGTATTTAGGGTCGACATTCAAGTTGAAAGCGATTTCAACTGTTTCATCGAAATTTGCAGTTGCAGTTTTCTTAACCAACTCAATTGCTTCTACTGGTTCGTAGAATTTACCAGCTTCAATAAGTTTTACTGCTTCAGCGTATTTCTTACCTACTTTTGCCATTATAATATCCTCCTTATGTGGTCAAACGGGAATTCCCTCCCACCGATTTGCGCCTTATGCGCAAGTCGTACGCTTATTAGTCAACGATTTCAATGCCCATGCTGCGAGCAGTACCTTCTACCATGCGCATACCTTGTTCTACGGTATTAGCATTCAAGTCAGGCATTTTCAATTCAGCAATTTCACGAACTTTATCGCGACCTACTTTTGCTACTTTATCACGGTTAGGTACACCAGAACCTTTTGGAATACCTGCAGCTTTTTTCAATAATACTGCAGCTGGTGGAGTCTTAGTGATGAAGTCGAAGCTACGATCTTCATATACGTTAATAACTACTGGGATAATTAAGCCAGCTTGTTTAGCAGTACGTTCGTTGAATTCTTTTGTGAAAGCAACGATGTTAACACCTGCTTGACCTAGTGCAGGACCAACTGGTGGTGCTGGAGTAGCTTTAGCGGCTTCAATTTGTAGTTTTACTTGTTTAACTAATTTCTTAGCCATGGGTAATTAAACCTCCTATGCTTATACTGTGGTGGTAACGGATATACATCCTCCCACTGGCAACCAAAATCGATTGCTCTTTTTTAGAGTTATAATATATATATTAAAGAGCTTTCTCAATTTGAGAGAACTCTACCTCTACCTCGGTATCTCGGTTGAACATTTCCACATTAAGTTTCAATGTTCCTTTTTCAGGGTTAAGTTCGGTAATAACACCTAGTTTATCTTCAAAGGCCCCGGACGTAATGCGTACCGTTTCACCAACTTCTACATCGATGTTGATGCTTGGTTTCTTATCCAAGCCCTGAGACTTAAGTATATGTTCTACTTCGGAATCAGAAAGTGGAACTGGTTTAGTGGCAGAGCCAACGAAGCCTGTTACACCTGGTGTGTTGCGCACAACATACCAAGAGCGGTCGTTAACTTCCATTTCAACCAATACGTACCCAGGAAATATCTTACGTTTTACTACTTTTTTAACCCCATCTTTTTCATCTATTTCGTCTTCAAGAGGTACCAAAATTCGGCTAATCACATCTTGTAGACCCATAGACTGAACTTTAAGTTCAAGAGTGGTTTTAACTTTATTTTCGTAGCCTGAATAGGTATGAATTACATACCACTTCTTATCTGCTTCCATGAAATGGCCCCCTTATCCAACAAAGTGCAACAACGTATTAAAAAGTTGGGCAAAGACTGCATCAAGTACATAAATAATAAAGGCGATAAAAATCGTCACTAAAAATACTACTATTGTGTAATTGATGAGTTCTTTTTTTGTTGGCCAGACTACTTTTTTAAGTTCAGCTTTCACACCGCGGAAGAATTTTCCAAATCCACCACGCTGCTGCACTGCTGAGTTAGACTTTGCCATTGTTTCACATCCTCAAATCAACAGGTAATGAATGATAAGAATTATTTTGTTTCACGGTGTAATGTATGTTTACCGCAGAATTTGCAATATTTCATCATTTCAATACGATCAGGATTGTTCTTTTTATTCTTGTTCGTTTGATAGTTACGTTGTTTGCAATCTGTGCAAGCTAAAGTAATGGCATTACGCATCCGGATACACCTCGCTTTTTATTTACTAATCTGTCTCTTGTACTCGAAAACGCTCGACTACATACTAAAGAAATATATCATACGTAGCAAGCGATGTCAAGAATTTTGAGCAACTCAAAAAAGCCAGGCACATGTACCTGACAGGGATAGTATAACAAAAAATGGCGTTCCTTGTCTAGAAAGGAACGCCATTAATATGGTAATAAATTATCACATATTTTTCATACAATTTATGCCGTTAATGCATAGAACTATATTATGTCTGTCAATTAGGATTTCTTCGGAAATAGAACTTTCACAATTTGCCAGAAGAACGCTACGGCACCAATGATTAGTATTGTATCACCAATCATACGAAGCCAACGCAAGGTTTGTAACAATGGTTGTTGCATGAATTCTTCGCTACGCGCAAACCACAAGCCATGTGTAATGCTTGCCCACGCTTGGATAAGACCAATCGGCAATAAGCTGATGAGCACCATTAAGGCAAGGCCTATATTGAGAGCCCAGAACCCGAATTTCATCAATTTATCGTTGAATTCAACTTCAGGTCGAATATAACGAGCAATAAGGAATACAAAGCCTAAGCTTAAGAAACCATATACGCCAAACAATGCGGTATGCGCATGTACTGCAGTTGTATTAAGACCTTGAATGTAGAACAAGGATACTGGCATATTGATCAAGAAGCCGAAGACCCCTGCACCAACAAGATTCCAGAAGGATACGGCAATGAAGCAGTATACAGGCCATTTCAAACGATGCATCCAAGGTGCGCTGTGAAGACGTGTATAGTTTTCAAAGGCTTCATAACCTAATAGTACAAGTGGTACTACTTCCAATGCGGAGAAGGATGCGCCTGTCGCCACAATAGTAGAGGTAACACCTGTAAAGTATAGATGATGGAATGTACCAGGAATGCCACCGATGAGATAAATAGCGCCAGAGGAAATGGCTGCCACAGTACCAGCACGATACGATACAAGACCAAGTGTAACAAAGATAAATGCCATCAATGTAGTAGAGAATACTTCGAAGAAGCCTTCTACCCAAAGATGAATTACCCACCAACGCCAGTACTCCATAATTGCTAAGTGGCTATGTTCACCATAGAACAAACCTGGACCATAGAAGATACCTACCATGATAACAGAGAAGATAAAGGCAGCAATAAGGTTTTTATCCCCTTTTTGTTTGAAAGCACCAATAATACTGCGTATCATGAGTACAAGCCAGAATAGAATACCAATGTATTCAATCCATTGCCAAATACGTCCTAGTTCTATATATTCGTAACCTTGGTGTCCGAGAAGGAAATTCCAGGCTGCTGGAATTTGATGTGCTACACCTAAATATGTGCCAGCGAAGGAACCAACTACGAGGACTACAAGCGCCCAGAATAAAATATCTACACCTAGCTTTTGATATTTAGGATCCTTACCACCATTAATAATTGGTGCCAAGAATAAACCAGCGCTTAAGAATGCCATAGCAATCCAGAACAAGGACGCTTGAATATGCCATGTACGGGCAATAGAATATGGGAAGTATTGAGCTAAAGGAATACCATAGAACGCTTGACCTTCTACAGTATAGTGAGCAATGATACCACCCATCCCCAATTGGAATAAGAACAATGCTAGGATTGTAAATAAATATTTTCCTAATGCACGTTGAGATGGAGTCAAGGTAATCTTGCTAATTGGATCTTCTGCTGGTGGAACCAATGCATGTTCGTCGTCTTTCTTACCAAAGGACCACAACCATACAACTACACCTATGCCACATAATAAAATGATGACACTCACAACAGACCAGGCAACACTTTCAGGTGTTGGATTATGATCCAATAACGGTTCATGTGGCCAGTTATTAGTGTATGTCGCATCTGTACCAGGACGTTGGGTAGATGCCATCCACGTAGTCCAGAAGAAGAAACGAGCCATATCAATACGGTCTTGTAACTCAGGCAATGTATTGTCCTTCATTGCAAAATGATCACGAGTCAATGTCAACTCTGGATTATCACCATAAAGTTCAACAAAATAACGACCTGTAATATTCATCGCCGTAATGCGCTCTGGAGATAAAA
>CABSJA010000035.1 GCA_902477915.1 uncultured Veillonella sp. | reverse complement strand
CTCAGGCTCAGGCTCAGGCTCAGGCTCAGGCTCAGGCTCAGGCTCAGGCTCAGGCCGATGATACTACAACTAAGGAGGTGCACCATGTTTAATTATGATTTCATGCAAAATGCCTTCTTCGTAGCCATCTGCATTTCTCTACTCTGTCCATGCATCGGTATTTTCATGGTTCTACGCCGTTCTAGTATGATTGGCGATACCATGAGCCATGCATCGCTAGCAGGTATTACATTAGGCTTATTAACAAATACCAATCCTATCTTAGGAGCATTCATCTTTACTGCTATCTGCGGTGCCCTCATCGAGTTCTTGCGAAAATACTTCTCCCACCATCTCGATTTGATCCTAACCATCATCTTGTCACTTAGTATTGGTACCGCTATTACGCTAATTAGTTCAGGCAAGTTGAAAGCTAATGCTAATGTGTTCTTCTTCGGTAGCATCTTAACCGTAAACACTACAGATATGATTAGCATTGCAGCCCTAACTATTCTATCTGTTTTAACCTTATATTTCTTATATAACTCACTCCTCTACATCGCCTATGATGAAGAGGCCGCGCGCGTAGCAGGTGTTAAGGTTGATTTTATCAATTATATCTTTGCTATCTTAATGGCTGCAGCCGTATCCATTTCTATTAAAATCGTCGGCGTTCTCGTATTAAGTGCTATGATTGCCTTACCTGTAGCATCGGCATTACAATTAGAAAAAGGATTTAGGACCACATTACTCTGTTCTATTGGATTTAGTTTGCTAGCCATGGTCATCGGCCTATTCGGATCCTATTATCTCAACGTAGCTCCAGGTGGTTTTGTATCTCTTACATCGGTTGCAATACTACTCGTAGTATTAGTTATCAAAAACATCAGAACCATCCTGCGCCGTATGCAATTTAGCAAGTAAACAAAGATAATCATCAATATATAGATAGCTATTCTATTAGCAAAATAAGACAGCTATCCTGTGCAAAATAAATTATCTACCTATACTTGTGTAGCATATTTAGTATTAAAACAGAATCGAAAGAGCGTTATGAATACAACAAATTGGCCTGAAGGCATAAAAAAGACCAAACAGCGCGAAGCCATTTGGTCAGTATTAACAACTACAGATAAACCGATTACTGCTATGGAAATTGCAGAGCGATTAGGCGATGGTAGCACCACATGGATGTCTACCATCTACCGTACGCTTGAATTATTAGAAACAAAAGATATTGTTACCCGTACAACACTCATGGGCAGCGATATGGCATATTATGAGATAACTCCTCATACGCATCGTCACTATGCAGTATGTACTAAATGTGGGGCCATGATTCCTCTTCACACCTGTCCTGTCGTAGAAATGCCACAGGAACTAACAGATGCAGGCTTTACGGTGACAGAACATCATCTAGAAATTGCGGGGATCTGTAAAAACTGCAAGAATAAAGGCTAGTAAAAATTTATAAGTAAATGCAAGAAAAAGGACGTAACTTTAAGAGTTACGTCCTTTTGTAATTTTATGATGTTTCGTATTAGCTTTATTTAACTTTCACCTATTACAACATCAATGGCGCTACTACGAAGCCAAGTGCTACTGAAATCGCGATGGCAAGTACACCAGGGATGAAGAACGGATGGTTAAATACGAGCTTACCGATTCGTGTTGAGCCGGTATCGTCCATTTGTACAGCCCCCAAAAGTGTTGGGTATGTAGGCAATACGAAGAGTGCAGATACGGCTGCGAAGGAAGCGATAATAATGTATACGGATCCTGGGTTCTCTGGCGTAATGCCGAGAGCTAGAATTACAGCTGGTACCAATGCTTGTGTAGTCGCCGCTTGGCTATACAACAATGTACTAGCAAAGAAGAATGCTACAGCTAATAGGAATGGATATGCTGTTACCAAGCTAGATGCAAGAGCTTTAATTTCAGGAATATGACCTTTTACAAAAGTATCGCCCAACCATGCTACGCCTAGTACGCAGACACATGCGGATAAACCGGATTTAAATGTGCTTGTATTAACAAGTTGTGCTGTATCAATCTTACAGAAGAATGTAATAGCCGCTGCAATTACCATCATGAAACCAACGATGGCATCATTTCGACCAAAAATAACAGGTTTAATAAGACCAATGTTCTTGGAGATGGCAGTTGCATAGAATACGATACAAATAATACCAATCAAGAAAATCAATACAGAAGTTTTCGCACCTGGTTTCAAGTGGAAATCAGCACTCTTTTCACGAGGTGGAGCCACATGACCTGCTGCCAGACGTTCTTGGTAAACTGGATCGGAAGACAAATCATTATTCGCGAAGGTAGACATGATAAATGCCGTAATCATAACCGCTACGAATGTAGTAGAAATGCAGATGGCAAGCAATGTTGGATAGTTAACCCCATATGGTTCAAGGAAACCACTCATAGCAACAACTGCTGCGGATACTGGGCTCGCTGTAATACCAATTTGGCTTGCTACAACGGCAATGGATAATGGTACAGATGGCTTAATATTTTCACTTTTTGCCACCTCTACAATTACAGGAATCATAGAAAATGCTGTATGACCTGTACCAGCCAATAGCGTTAAGAAATACGTAACTGTTGGTGCTAAGTAGTTGATATGCTTAGGATTTTTACGCAAAATACCTTCAGCAATACGCACCAAATAATCGAGACCGCCAGCGAGTTGTAAAGCACAAATAGCAGCGATAGCAGACATGATGATGAGGATTACATCCCAAGGAATCTGCCCTGGGAACATCCCCATGCCGAGGCTTAACAACACTACACCAAGGCCGCCAGCGTAACCGATGCCCATACCACCTAGACGAACGCCGAGGAAGATGGCACCAAATAAAATAATAACTTGCATAATTACATAAATGTCCATACGATGACCTCCTTTATACGTATATAGTATCATAGATATGCAAAAATATCATCGAATTTTCACAATGTATAGTCTATAGTTTAAAGACTTACCGAAACATTATACGCTAAACATATAAAAAGCTATATATGCCGCCGACTCTAGAACCGTAGAATCATGACATATATAGCTTTTACGTTTACCTTAAATCTTTATAAAATACTTAGACGTAAATTGTTATAGAATTATTGGGCGTAAATCTTCGAGGATTCCCTCTTCTTCTGTAGCGCGTTGGATACTTTCACCAACAATGCGAACCATATCCTCTAATTGCTCCACAGTGGACGCCAATGGCGGCATGAGGATCACCACATCACCGATTGGACGGCAGATGAGGCCTTGCTCACGAGCAAGGATAGCCACCTTAGCACCTACCGCATCATTTGGACGATATGCTTCATGAGTAGCCACATCTTTTTCAAGTTCGATCCCTACGATGAGGCCACGTTGACGAACCTCTTTAACATGTTTCAAGTTTTCAATTGGCTTCAATGCATTGGTGAAAGCCTCAATTTTCTTAGGTAATCCTTCGATAACCTTTTCATCGCGGAATACTTTCAACGAAGCTAATGCAACGGCACAAGCCAAGGCATTACCTGTATAGGAGTGTCCATGGTAGAAGGTTTTCTTTTCTTCAAATGTGCCGAGGAAGGCATCGAATACACGTTGTGTAGTCAATGTGGCAGCGAGAGGCATATAACCGCCAGTAATCCCTTTAGATAAGGTCATGAAGTCTGGAGCCACACCTTCGTGTTCGCAGGCAAAGAATTTACCAGTACGACCAAAGCCTGTAGCTACTTCATCGACAATGAGGAATACGTCATGTTTCGCAGTTAATTCACGAACCCGTTTCAAATAGCCATGAGGCATTACAAGCATACCTGCAGCAGCTTGTACTAATGGTTCCATAACGAGAGCTGTAATTTCGTCACCCTCTTCATTGAGGATGCGCTCTAATTCAGCCAAAGATTCTTCAAAGGCTTTTTCTCGATCTGCTACGTCGCGATATACGCCAGGGCTTGGCAATGTCAAAGGTTTAAATAATAAATTATGGAATACTTGGTGGAATAATTGAATACCACCTACAGATACGGTGCCTAATGTATCCCCATGATAGCCTGCATTTAGAGCAATGAACTTAGTTTTCTTTGTTTGCCCTACAAGTTGACGATATTGGTAAGCCATCTTAATGGCAACTTCAATAGCTGTACTACCATCATCGGATAAGAATACTTTATTTAAGCCTTCTGGCGCAAGCTCTACTAATTCTTTACACAACTGTGCAGATGGTGGACTTACAAGACCTAGCAATGTACTATGGGCAATCTTATCCACTTGTTCCTTCAATGCTTGGTTTAATACGGGATGGTTATGACCATGAATGTTAACCCATAAGGAAGATACACCGTCATAATACTTTTTACCGTTCTCATCGATGAGGTATACCCCCTCACCACGTTCGATTACTACTGGTTCTTGTGCTAACCAATCTTGCATTTGTGTAAATGGATGCCATACAAACTCATGGTCCCACTGTGCTGCTTGTGAAAGCTGTTTCTCTGCCATTTCGTCACCTCATACGTACAAATTCTACAAACTATAACTCTCAATACCTATAATACTCAATTACTATAACAGTCTATTACCATAAATAATTAGTCTAAATTAAATTACAATATCTAACTACTATATACCTAATACTGTATTCCATACCTTCTTAGAATCCACAAAGGATCGAGCCCAGCCTAGCTGAACCTTTTGAATATCTGGACCTTGGTATGGCGGTACAACAGCCACTACTGGAATACCTGTATATCGTTCCATGTCTTCCACATTTGTTTTCAACAAGAACGGATCCACTGCCGTTGTATCATTTACGATGATAGCTTTCACCTCAATACCATGCATCTTCGCATATTCACAGGTCAAAATCGCGCGGTTAATGGAGCCCAATCGTCCATCAGCTACAACGATGGCTGGTAATTTAATATCTTTCATTAAATCCGTGAATGTTTTATCGCCGTAAAGAGGTGTTGTAATACCACCAGCACCTTCTACAAAGGTTAGATCATAGCGATTAACAACATCTAATGTATGAGCTACTACACCATCATAATCGATTTCTATACCAGATAGCTCTGCTGCAAGGCGGGGAGAAAAATCACCTGCGATAGCATATGGATTAACCTCATAACGACGAGATTCCGGAATGCCTGCAGCACGCATCAAATGCGTAGCATCCTTACTTTCAAGATCAACATTATAATTATCCTCATCCATCGTTACACATTCAGGAAAAGGTACCGCACTGGAGGACACCGGTTTAACCATACCAACTGCAAAGCCATCATCTACAGCCATGGCCCCTAATAGCCCTGTCACAAACGTCTTGCCTACATCTGTATCTGTACCAATTATAGAAATACCTAACTGCTTCATACATGTCTCCTCTCAGCGATACTTAACGCCGCATAGGTTAACTAATTTATGTGAGTAAGTTTACAATCTAATTACAATATACAGCCAAACGGAATATATAGTCAACCTATTATTACGCTTAAGGTTAACCATGATAGGACTATATGGGGCCCCAATACATCAGTGGGAGCTAAATTAAAAATCACAGAACCTAGCTCATCGCTCCATAGTAAACTAAGTCGCTCTTTACTAGGTTCTGTGATTTTTATGGCTGTACTTATGTAATAGTCCCATATAGTCCTAACCGCAACCTTAAATGCGAGAATAATAGGTTAGCTATATAAGGGGAAAGAAAAAAGAGTGATGACTTTAGTCATCACTCTTTTTCACTTAAATGTACAAATCAACTTGGGCCCCATCAAATCTCGGATTATATTTCGAGATAGCGGAATTCGCCTGTATCAGGGTCCATCATGCCACCATAGAACCCCATTCCTTTTGGGAATAGTGGGTGGTTACGCAAGAAATTAACTGTATAGATTACATTGTCTTCGGAGATATGGAAACGATCCATCCAGTCAATAAGGCCTGGTTCGATCATGCGGATTGCATCTTCACTGATACCTTTTTCTTTCATGGATTCCATAAATGTTGTAGCGGAGAAATCAATCATGCCGCAGTTTTCATGGCCGATGACTAATACATCTTCAATCCCCATACCATAGGTAGCAACAAGCAAGCTTTGAACGATATTATCGATAGGTTGTGTTACGCTATTACCAGCTGTTTTAATGACGATAATTTCGCCACGATTAAAACCTAATGCCTCTTCAAGCATGCATACTAAACGCGTATCCATACATGTTACAATGCCTATTTTCTTTGTAGGATGGCTTGTTAGTCCAGCCTTTGGTAATTCAGGATGATTTTTCACATATTCTTTATTGGTTTCAATTATTTTTTTGATATCAATCATAAGGTACCTCATTTACATTTCTATCTATAAAATAGATTCTATTCATTATATACAATATATTCACTACAAAACAAGTGAAATTTATCACTCATAAATATTTATTATAACTTATAACTTTCACAAGAAACCCATAAAACTAATATTAATTCTATATTTATAATTAATATTCATTTATTATGCCTTCCGGTCTTATATATTTATAAAAATGAATATACTGTATATTTCTTACATTAATGGTAGATTATAATTCCCCCAATGTGGTACTATTAAAACTATAGAAGAGAAACGCCACATGATACCACATATGACGTGAACTGTATGTACAGTAAGGAGGTTTTTATTATGGGTATCAATCAAAAAACGTTGCCAGGCATTCTGCTCTGCGCGGTCCTCGCTATTCCTTGTTGGCTATTAGGCCTAGAGTTTCACCTTATCGGTAGTCCAATCTTTGCTATCATCTTAGGTATAATTATTGGCTCCGTATTCACATCTTGGAAGCGCGAAAAAACTGGTGCCGGCATTGGATTCACATCTAAAAAGATTTTACAATGGGCCGTTATCTTATTGGGCTTTGGCTTAAATATTACACAGATTTTACATGTAGGTTGGATTTCATTACCTGTCATTATTTCAACCATCGCTACATCCTTAATCGTGTCCTATGTTATCTATCGCCTAACTCATATCGATTCTAACACAGCCGTACTGATCGGTGTAGGCTCCTCCATCTGTGGTGGTTCTGCCATAGCTGCAGCTGCACCAGTCATCAAGGCAGAGGATCAAGATATTGCGCAAGCTATCTCCGTTGTATTCTTCTTCAATGTAGTAGCAGCGTTTGTATTCCCTCCATTTGGTGATGCTATTGGTCTTTCCAATATGGGCTTTGGCCTATTCGCTGGTACAGCCGTAAATGATACATCCTCTGTAACAGCTACAGCAGCCGTATGGGATAGCATGAAAGGTACTGGTACACAAGTACTAGAATATGCGACAATCGTTAAATTAACACGTACCCTCGCTATTATTCCTATCTGTTTAGGTTTAGCAAGTTACCAAGTATATAAAGCAAAACAAAATGCGGCTCAAACTGATGGCGGCAGTGTTAGCATCGCTAAAATCTTCCCTAAGTTTGTATTATACTTTGTAATTTGTTCTCTTATTACAACAGCTTTATCCTATGCGAATGTAGATATTCAATTCTTAAGCGTATTCAAAACTATTTCTAAGTACTTTATTACAATGGCAATGGTTGCAATCGGTCTTAATACGAATATTGTAAAATTAATAAAATCCGGTGGCTCCGCTCTTGCATTGGGTGCTTGTTGTTGGGTTGCTATTACAGCAGTCAGCCTAGCTGCACAACATATGATTGGTTTATGGTAAGAAATATACATACCAATTTTAATATGATATAATTGTATATAGTTAGAATAGTAATAACCCCTCCAGTAATGGAGGGGTTTCGTGCTACTATTCACCTTATTAGTACTTTATCATACTATAGTTAGGAGGGTTAACATGTACTTCTTACAAGGACTTCTTGTCGGTCTCGCAACATTTGCCCCTGTTGGCATGCAAAACCTCTTTATCATTAATACAGCATTGGTACAACCTATACGTCGTATCATATTAACCCTTATCATACTGGCGCTATTTGATATGAGTCTCAGTACGGCAGCCTTTTTTGGCATTGGTGCCATTCTAGAAATGTGGCCTCTTACCAAGCTTATCGTACTCCTCTTTGGGGGCTTACTCATTGTGTACATGGGCTTTAATATATTCAGAACCGAACCAGATATACGCAATGTTAACACGCATATCCCGATTCGTAAGATTATCATATCTGCTATCGCTGTATCTTGGGGCAATCCTCAAGCAGTACTTGATGCAACTATGATGCTCGGTGCTTTTCAAGCTAATATCCCAGAAGAGAACATTTACCACTTCTTTGGCGGTTTTTTAGTTATGACACCAATTTGGTTTGGATCCTTAGCCGCTACCATGCATCTGTTAGCAAAAAAAATCAAAATCACCCATATGGCTTGGATCAACCGCTTCTGTGGCGCTGTCCTCGTCATTTATGGTATAAAATTGTTCATCGATGGGGTTACAATGTTTTTAGAATATATTTAATCAAAATATCTCCAATAGTATAATCCTTAAACAACAAAGCCGTTAGCATATGCTAACGGCTTTTATATTACAAATATCTGTTGTTATACAAATATCTTTTGTAATATTACGATGGAATTTATTTTACTATAATTCATCTTCGTATATTAAAACTCTGAGTATATTAAAATTCTGACAGCACTTGATTAAACATTTCTCTAAAGGCTTCTACATAGGTATTACTTTGATTTCGTTGAGATACAAAGTAATAATTACGTTCCATGGATTTACCATGGTTGGTCAATACCTTGCGCTCAATGCCAGGCATGGAGTCTGTTAAGTATTTAAAGCGATCTAATAACAATAAGCCTTGTTGGCCTGCCACTAAATAGCGCGCTTCCTCTAAAGTACGAGCATACGCAAAGGCTCCAGCATAGCCAATGGCCTTACGATAATGCTCTTCCTCTCCTATCGTATACTTACCACGGCATACTAGGATGAGCGGTAAATCATCAATCGTTTTAATTTCAACGCTACCTTCCTTTGTATACCCTTGTGGCACCTCAATTATCGTAGTTGCTTTATCAATCAAATGACTTTCAAAATCATCAGATAAAACCTGCCACTGATCATTAAAAATCACATCTACGCGGCGATCATCTAACATGCCATACAGTTCTTCATGGCTGCCACTATACATACGGATATCTAGATTTTTATAGCGCTTCGCCATGCGAATGACCGTTTGCTGCATAGCCATTCCACTATAGCGGTTCAAATAACCAATCCGTAAACTGACACGTGCATCTGTGCCGATGCGGGTTGTTTCTACCTTAATATCGTGAAAGCGTTCTAGTAATTTTTTACCAGAGCGATATAGATATTGTCCCGCTGGTGTTAGGTGAAAGCTTCTCTTTTCTCTCACCATCAGCTCCACACCAAGACTCGTTTCAAGGGCTTTAATTTGTTGTGAAATAGCAGATTGAGACACATATTGCTCTGTCGCAGCTTGGGTAAAACTATTATTATCAACTACACACACAAAATACTCTAATTGTTTTAATAACATAACTATACACTCTCATCTCTCTTATAGTTAATGGTTCTACTCCACTAACCTACTTCACAACATATACCAACCCCTCATATTGGTATCTGCTACACACATAACGTTTATATTTATATATACAACTAAAACTATTACAATTACAATTACAATTACAATTACAATTACTATGATTATATTTCATTGAAAGTAGATTCGCTATGATGAACTACTTTCACGAGACACAACTAAATTACGGTATACAAACCAAGATGCTACAAAGAATATAGCTGCTGTAGACCAGAATACAGCCCCATACCCAAAGGCACGTGCAATAACACCACTAATAACAGGCCCTAATACATTGCCCATCATCGCTACACTAGATACGGCACCAAATACAATCCCACGTCGCTCAATAGGAACAGCCTTAGATATTAGGGTATTTGCGATTGGCGCAATAAAGCCCATAAAGAATCCTGCAATAGCACGGAATATACCAAGTCCCCATATGCTAGGCATCAAGTATTGCAAGATAAATAGGGACCCCACAGCCCATGTAGCAGTAAAGATAATCCGTGGCATCGTCAATCGTTGAGTCACCTTACTAATTGAAATGGATGCCAATGCACTAAACAAACCAGCACCAAAGATAATGATGCCCACAATAGTAGCAACAAATTCATCATTCACAGACATATAATGTTTGATATAGAGCGGTAAGATTGGACCAATGCCAGTAATACCAAAATTACACAAAAACTGCATCGCTACTAATAGGCGAACTCGGGGTATCATTAGAAATGATTTAATCAAAGAAATTTGTGATTCTTGAGCATCAACCTTGTGCTTAAACTGTAGATTAGGCATTAAGAAATAAATACCTAATAAGCAAATTCCAGTCAATCCAGAAAATACAAAGAATGGTGCTCTATAACCTAACAGATCGGCCGCTAAGCCCCCCATAAGAGGTCCGAATACGAGTCCCATCACCATAGAGGCTTGATATAGCCCCATCGCCCATGGCACCTTTTCCTCAGGCGTTATGAGGACAATAATAGCTAAACCTATCGGTACATAGCCACCTACTACACCTTGCAAAATTCTTAGAACCAATAGCTGAGACGGGGTTTGTGTGAAAGCACAAGCCCCTACTGTAACCATTAAGGTAAATAAGATAAACATCATTACCTTACGTGGTCCCAGTTGATTTGCCTTGCGCGACCAATACGGTGCACTGAGCGCTACCATACAAGGCGTTACACCTGATACGATACCAGCCCACATAGCAGCTTCACCTGGATTATGTAAACCTAGCTCTATAAGAAATAACGGAAGGAATGATAGTACCCCTATAATCGTTATTCCCCCACCGATCTGTATAATACAGATCAGATAAATAATTCGTTTCCAAGAAGAATCCATAATGACCTTCTTTCTTAACTTTTAAAGTTATTATATACTCTATTTTATTAATAGACTGTATATTTTTAAGGATTTATAGAATATAAACCCATAATATTATTGTATCCTAAACAGAAAAAAAAGACCATCTCTTATCACATAAAGGATAGAGATGGTCTTTATACTATATGACTTTCAACCTCATCCAAAAGGTATGACAATCATACTATTTTTGTTTGAACATCCAATAGATGTAATAAATAACAAGTGCATAGGTCACTACGTCAAATACAGGTAAGAATGGCACCATTTTAGATAAACGGCCAAAGCCATGCACGTGAATATTTGCTGCAATGATAGCAATAAGGTTCAAACGATGGATCCAGATTGCTTTTTTACGGGATACGGACTTTGCCATGTTGCCAACCCAAGGTGATAAATACAACACTGCAAAGATAAGAGCAATAAACATCGCTACCAAAGAGATATAGCCGCCCCAGAAACCTAAGAAGGATTTCAATGCTTTTAGGAAATATACATACCAGTGTGCACATACGAGAATGACACTGACAATACCTACGATGCGATGAACTTCAAACATTTCCTTTGGATTATATCGTTTGATAAACCATTTTGGTTTTGTCGCAATGTATGTCAATACAAGCCATGCAACATAAGGAACAAGGCCTAAATGAACCTTCCAGTTGCCGAATGGTCGGCCACCTGTTACATAACCATATTCAACCATGCCCATAAAAATTAATGATAAAGCTGCAATCCAAATCAAAATATGATATTTACTCTTAAACTGCTTTTTTACTACTTCTGCCATAATAAACCTCACTATTTCTTATACAAACTATCAGTATACATCTAGTCGGTCTAATGTAGCATGCTAACAATTTCAATCCACATAGCATTCTACTTAGAACTAATTACATATTAACGTTCAGACTAATTATAAAGTTTAAAATTAGAATTTGAAGTTAAGGTCAGCACGGTAGTAATCGTTTACGCGGTTGCCGTCTTGTGTTTTAGCATTAAAACCATAGTATGCATTAATACCGATATTTTTCTCCGGTGCATAAGATGTGCCTAACTCCCAAGCTTTGTAACCTTCAAAACGCGTAGTTTTTTGTAGGTCATTGGATTCATATTTTTGTGTTTTAAAGATTGGCGCATTTTTAGATTGATCATAGTAGTCTAAGCCTACAACCCAAGAGTTTTTCTTATCGATTTTATAGTTGCCCCATTTAGCACCAACGTTCCAAACGTCAGAATCACTCAAACCAGATGCTTTTACCCATTCACCGTGAACAGCTAGTTTACCTACATTGTATTTTGCATTGAAGCCATATACATTATCGAAATCGTTATTTTTCTTACCATTACCCATGCGCACATTCGCTGTACCTACATGAGCAAGCATGCCACCAAAGCTAAAGCGATCGTTGACTGCTACATTAGCATTCACGATACCTACGTCACCGTTATTTTCTTTAGATACTTTTGCAAAACGACCTGCTGTCATGTAACCGTAAGCACCGTTTAATGTAACTTTTTTACCAAGTTTAGCTGTAGCACCTACACCATCAAAGTTTGAACTATAAATCAAGCCGCCACCAAATTTTTGAGTATAACGACCAGCATCAACTACAACATTTTTACCAAATTTGTGCTCTACATATGCTAGATCCCAATTAGCTTGAGCATCTTTAGAACTATCACCTAACTCAATAGAGCCTGTTGTAATACGTGCTTTCACAGATGTGTTTTCATTAACCTTTGCATCTAGGCCTAAACGTACACGAACTGTAACTTTATCCTCGTAATCATAACCATCGATTCCCTCTTTACCGATGTAGTTGATACGAGCATCACCAGTAACTTTAACATTACCTACGCGGTCTTCTAATTTAGCTACACGCACACCCAATGTATTCAATTCATTGGAAAACTCATCTGCTAAGCGATTCAACATAGCTTGTTGTTCTGCATTGGCACGATCTTGATTAGCCATGCCTTTGGCAATCATTTGAGCCATTTCGTAACGGGTAATGTTGTTTTGGCCTTTGAAAGTACCATCAGGATAACCATTGATGATACCATCTGTAGCCAATTGATCTACGGCTTGGTATGCCCAGCTATCGGATGGAACATCAGAAAATGGGTTAACAGCAAAGGCTGTAGCCACACCCATCATGGCTGCTACTGCAAAAGCACTAGTCATTTTACGTTTAATCATAATAAACCTCACACACTAAAATAAGAAAAATAAAATGAGTAGATAATGAAATTTTGAAGTTCATTATCATTATCACATATAACACAAAAAATAATAACAACTTTCATTAATTGAGTAAAGAGAAAATGTATATCAATCTCACAATCATTTATGCGTCAAACTGATAATATCCATATTTAATTCACTAGGAAATAAACATATAAATAAAAAACCCCTTCCGTGTAATACAGAAGGGATTCTCGTGATTCATATTATTTCTTTTTAAACATCAAGTAGATGCAGTAGATAACAAGGCCATATGTGATGATATCAAATACTTGTAAGAATGGTACCATTTTGGAAATGCGATTAAAACCATGAATATGTATATCTGCAGCTACTAATGCAACTAAGTTGAAACGGTGCAACCAAATACCAATATTACGGCTAGATGCCGTTACTTTTCTAAGTTTTGGAGTTAAGAACGCAAGTCCAGAGATTGTACCAATGCCGAAAGAAGTAAGGGCTACATAGCCACCCCACCAACCGAGAACGGATTTAGCAGCTTTACCGAAATAGAGATACAAATGGAATGCAATAACAGCTACAGATGCCATACCTAATGCACGGTGAACCTTGAACATTTCACATAAATTATAACGACTTGTAAACCATTTAGGACGAGTTGCCAAATAAGTCATCACAATCCACGTACACCAAGGTACAAGACCTGTATAGACTTTATAGTTCCCGAAGGCACGACCACCTACGATATAGCCCCACTCTAGCAAACCGATCATAATTAAGGAGAATACTGCAATCCATATAAAGATATGGTAAATACTCTTATACTGTTTCGTTTCCACTTGATTCATCATAAACCTCTCTAACATAATTCCTGAAATATCAATTTTACTTAATATATTTTATCATTTAAATCGAAATTTGCAGATTACTTATATTAGATAGGTAGCATTCATTATAAGAATAATTCTAATTTAGTCTTTCATTTTAACTATATAAACAACTCAAAAGTGTTTCGGTAAAAGCTAGGTAATTAAATCAGAAATAATGTTATGTTATGTTATCTAAACTACTCTAACAAAAATTAATAAATAAAAGCCCCTTGTAGTAGTGAGCATCAGCTTTCACTATTACAAGGGGCTAAGATTAATTTGTCATATCATGAAGGGCATACAAATCAATCATCATCCTAATTATTTTTCGTCACGTTTACGATATACAATGAACGGACGTGTTAAGTAGTTGAGTGGAACACTCAAGCAGTGTACCAAACGGCTGAATGGGAAGATAATAGCTACCACCATCCACGCTAACATATGGAATTTAAACATGAATGGTACGCCTTCCATCAAGGATGGATCAGGCATAAAGGATAGTAAGCTACGGAACCAAGGACCGATAGATACGCGGTAATCAAAGAAACCAGATGCATTAAGCAATGTACCAGCCATACCGCTGAAAATGGCTAATGTTAAGAACAAATATAACCATTTATCAAGACCAGATGTATTAACTTTCATAGCAGGCACAGTAAAGCGACGTTTCATCAAAAGCAAGAAGCCTACGATAAAGATAATACCAGCTACAGCACCCATGTATAAAGCACCTTCATGGTACAAATGGTCATTAATACCGATTGCAGCAGTCCAAGTTTTAGGGATTAACACACCTACTACGTGACCACCGATAACGCAAAGCAAGCCAAAGTGGAACAATGGATTGGCAATGCGCAATTGTTTTTTCTCTAAAAATTCACTCGATTTTGTAGTCCAGTTTCTTTCAAAATAGAAGAAACGAACCAAGGTACCTACGATTAAGAAGGTGAATGCGATGTAAGGCAAAGCGCCCCAAAGGAATAGATTCATCGTGCACCGTCCTCCAATCCATTTGCAACAGACAAGATAATATCAAACAAGAATGCATAAGGCAGTTTAGCCTCAATGAAGCGTTCTCTAATGTATTCCAATTTTGGCTTACAATAGTCGTAAATTTCTTTTGATTTTTCATCATCGATAACGGCACATAGCTCAAGAAGTGCTGGAATATAATCAGGCATTTCTTTTGGCAAATCATAGTCGTTTTCGAGGAAGAAAGCTTTAAATTTTACGAGTTCTTCCGCTTGTTCCCCTGTACCTTGTAACTCATAAGTGGACAAATACATTGTTGTATTTTGACTGAAATCAAAGGTACGAACATATTGGTCTTCAAATTCTTTTTTATCGGATTCCTCTACATAGTCGAAGAATTCTAATAAACCTTGGCGAAGTTGAGGATGCCCAACAGATTGGGCGTCCTCTCTCCATTCAGGTAGTTCGTTATACCATTGTTCATCAGGATAGCGTAGAAGAAATGACGCAATAAGAGCGATTTTCTGAGCATCCTTCATTATTGACATCCCCCTGTAGGGCAAGCAAAGCCGCGATTATGTTGCATTTCTAGGCGACCTTCGCGAGATACTTTAACATCAGATGGGATAACAAAGCGATCATTGTATTTGGACAATGCCAACAATTTATACATAGCGTACATTTGATCTTCTGTTAAATCAACTTTGTGTTCGATAGGACCATCACCTGTTTCACGACGGCGCATGTATTCACGCATGTCGAGAACACGTTGCAATGTACGAGCTAAGATTTCTGTGTTACCTGCTGTAAACAAGTTAGCAAGGTATTGTACAGGCACGCGCATTTCGTGTGCATCTGGCAAGTATACATCAGATGTTACACGTTGCAAGATTGGGCTGAGTGGTGGCACATACCAAACCATTGGCAATGTACGATACTCAGGATGCAATGGCAATGCCACGCCCCACTCTTTTACAAGTTTGTATACAGGAGATTTTTGAGCTGCTTTAATCCATGCTTCGGAGATACCTTCTGCACGAGCTGCTTTGATAACCTCAGGATCATGAGGATCCAAGATTAACTCTACTGTATTTTCGTAAATATCTTGTTCATTTTTTGTAGCTGCCATTTCTTCGACTTTGTCCATGTCGTAGAATACAACACCTACGTAGCGCATACGACCTACGCATGTTTCAGCGCAGATTTGAGGCAAGCCATTTTCCAAACGTGGGTAACAGAATACGCATTTTTCAGCTTTATTTGTTTCCCAGTTATAGAAGATTTTTTTGTATGGACAAGATGGAACGCAATGTCTCCAACCGCGGCATACATCTTGGGAAACAAGTACAACACCATCTTCATCACGCTTATAGATGGCACCGGATGGACATGCCGCTACACATGCAGGATTTAAACAGTGGTTACAAAGACGTGGTAAATAACGCATAAATACTTCTTCGTAGTCAAATACGATATCGTCACCCATCTTAGCCAAGTTCACATCTTCTCGTGCATGATGACCTCCAGCCAAATCATCATCCCAGTTAGGACCCCATGTTACTTCCATTTTTTGCTTTGTTAGCAAGGAACGAGGACGTGCTACGGGTTGATTATTTTTACGACCGGTATGAATCAATGTTTCATAATCGTATGTCCAAGGTTCAAAGTAATCCGTAATTTCTGGTTGCTCTGGATGATAGAACAACTTCATCAATCGAGAACCTTTAGAACCTGTGGAAAGCGCCAAATTACCGCTTTTATCGAGAGTCCAGCCACCCTTCCATTTTTCTTGGTTTTCCCAATTACGTGGGTAACCTACGCCAGGGCGGGTTTCCACGTTATTAAAGTACATATATTCCGCGCCTTCGCGGTTCGTCCATGTATTTTTACAAGTGATAGAGCATGTATGACAGCCTAAACACTTATCCAAATTTAGGACCATGGATACTTGAGCTTTAATCTTCAAGCCAATCCACCTCCTTCAATTTACGAGCCACAATTGTCATATCACGTTGGTTACCAGTTGGGCCATAGTAGTTAAAGCCATAGCTCAATTGGCCATAACCGCCGATCATGTGTGTCGGTTTCATGTGAATATGAGTTGGTGCATTATGCGTACCACCGCGTTGTTTCTTAACCTTCGCGCCAGGAACGTTGATGTGACGGTCTTGGGAATGGTGCATATAGGAAATACCGCGAGGAATACGTGGGGAAACTACAGCACGAGCTGCAACGATACCGTTTTTGTTGAAAGCTTCTACCCAATCATTATCTTTAACGTCAATTTCTGCTGCATCGTCTTCGTTGAGCCAAATAGTTTGACCACCACGGAACAATGTCAACATTTGTTGGCTATCGAAATACATACTATGTGTAGACCACTTATTATGTGGTGTTAAGTATTTCAATGTAATTTCTGGGATACCTTCTTGTTTATAATCACCTTGTACTGGTTTATATGACAATACAGGTTTATACAATGCCATAGCTTCGCCATAGTCGCGCATCATTTCATGATCACAATAGAACGATTGACGACCTGTTACAGTACGGAATGGTACCTTATCTTCTGTAGATGTCGTAAATGGGGAATAACGACGGTTTTTATCGTTCTTACCTGTACTTGTTACAGAGCTAATGATAAAGCGTGGTTGACGAACCATGTCATCGAAAGTAATCTTTTCTTGTTCGCGACCTTTTGCATTCTTTTCAAGCCCAGAAAGACCTGTTTTTTCTTCCATCGCTTTCCAAGAACGAACCGCTAATTTACCATTTGTACAAGAGGATAATGTTAATACAACATTACAAGCTTCCTTACATTCGTAAATGCTTGGACGGCCATGAGAAATGAAGTCTGGATTATCAATCGTACCATTTTGAGCATACAATGTTTGATATTCATCAGATACATCCCAAGCCAAACCGTGCGCACCCATTTTATTTTCAATATTAGGTCCCAATGCGATATATTTTTCAAAGATTTGACTATAATCCCGTTTTACATGAACAAGGTTCGGCATTGTTTTACCAGGAATTGGTTCACATTCGCCTTTACTCCAATCAAGAACTTTACCTTCTGGTTGCGCTACTTCGCCTGGACTATCATGGCCAAGTGGGGTAGCTACAATATCTTCATATTCTGTAAAGCCAGATTCTTTTGCTACGCGAGATACTGTTTCTGCAAGGGTGCGGAATGTATCCCAGTCGGATTTAGTTTCCCATGCGCAATCAACAGCTGCTTGGAATACATGTACATATGGATGCATGTCCGTAGAAGACAAGTCTTCTTTTTCATACCATGTAGCTGCGGGGAACACGATATCAGAATATAAACCTGTAGACGCCATACGGAAGTCGATATCAATTAAGAGATCAAGCTTACCCGCACCATCTGCTTCACGCCATTTAATTTCTTCTGGGCGTGTAGGAGCATCATCATCTTCCAATACGGCATTTTTTGTGCCTAATAAATGTTTCAAGAAGTATTCGTGGCCTTTAGAAGAAGAACCGATAAGGTTCGCACGCCATACAAACAAGTTGCGTGGATGGTTTTCTT
>CABSJA010000034.1 GCA_902477915.1 uncultured Veillonella sp. | reverse complement strand
GTGAATCCCAAAGCACACGCCTTACATTGGTTGAAGGTGGCGAAGCAGATATGACTGTTGAGCCTCCTGTAGCGGATCAAAAACGTTTAGAAGAAGCGGGCCTATTACATATTGGACCTATGCTTGGTAACTATTACTACGTATTCAATGTGAAAGCAGAGCCTTTTACAGATCCTGAAGTACGTAAAGCATTCTCCATGGTTATCAACCGTGCTAATATCGTTAACAATATTGTTCGTGGCGGTAAAGAGGCTGCTTATGCATTTGTTCCATATGGCATGCTTGAAAGTAACGGTCGTGAAGACTTCCGTGAAGCTGGTAGCTATCTCGTTTACGAAGATGTAGAGCAAGCGAAAGAAATTTTGAAACAAGCTGGCTATGATAAGAACCATCCATTGCCTCCAATTACGATTTTGTATAATACAAGCGAATTACATAAAGCGATTGCTGAAGCTGTACAGGATGCATGGGTAAATGCATTTGGTGCAGATGTGCGCTTACAAAATCAAGAGACAAAGGTATTCTTAGCCGACCGCGAAGCTGGTAAATATCAAGTTGCTCGTGCTTCTTGGGTTGCGGATTACAGTGATCCACAAAACTTCTTAGAAGTATTCTCTGCGGAAGACAACGATAGTCAGTACCATAGTGAAGACTATAATGAGTTAATCGCTCGTATTCGTACGACACCAAATGGGGCTGAACGCGATGCATTGATGCATCAAGCAGAAAAGATGATTTTTGATGAATCTCTAGTAATGCCATTATACTTTACAACACAACCATATGTAACAAACGGAAGTATTCAAAATTATTTCTGGACTACATTGGGCCTTGTTGACTTTAAAAAAGCATACAAATAAGATACACTTAAGACGTACACATTGTGTACGTCTTTTGTTGTATTTAACGAGGATATATGAACTGGATTGAACCAAAGCGCATAGCACCGGGGATGACCATAGGTATTATGGCTCCTGCTAGTGCAAGCGATGAAGATTTACATAGAATAGAAGAAATTTGTAACGCAAGGGGCTATAATGTTCTTTTTGGTAAAAGTGCATATCGTAAAGGACTTTATGGTGGTACACCAGAGGAGCAAGCCGAAGAGTTCCAATATATGATGACCACCGCACCTTGTGATGCGGTACTTGCTTTGCGCGGTGGTTACGGAACGATGCGTTATCTAGATTTATTAGATTATAAAGCAATTCGTAAACATCGTAAGGCTTTTATAGGGTATAGCGACTGTACGGCTCTTCATATGGCTATCAATCAATATAGCCGACTTATTACGTATCACGGGCCGATGGGCGTAGACTTTAAAGAAGAACGTAAGACTGATATAGATGCATTGTTTGTAGCTTTAGAAGGTAAATTACAAGTCATTGAACCACTACCTGAACCACCGCGTGGTGCCATTGGTACTGAGCTAGGGGAAGGAATTTTACGGGGCGGCAATATGACGATATTATCAATGTTGTGCGGAACGCCTTATTTTTTAGAGGCCGAATCTTGGGAGGATACGCTGCTATTTATTGAAGATGTAGGAGAATCACCGTATAAGCTAGATCGCATGTTACAACAATTTCGCCTCAGTGGTTTGTTGAGCCGCATAAAAGGATTGGTCATCGGTACATTTGTAGATTGCGAAGGTGACAAAGATGAACGGGATTATGATTTAGGCTATGAAGCATTACGATATATGGAAGATAATCGAGATCCTGAATTACCAGAACCTTTTGTATGCTATGTGCCAACAGGTCATGGAAGACCGCATCAAACATTGCCATTAGGTGCAACGATTAACTTTAGATACATTTCAAACACTATCATTGTTCATACCTATTCGAAATAGACGGACTCTTCTTAGATAGAATAAATAATAAACAGTATAAATTAGATAGTATAAAGGGGCGTTATGACATTACAAGAACGAGAAGCGCAAGCTTGTGCCATTATAGATAATATGGCACATGAGTTGCGTAAGCTTTCATTATATTTACACGATAATCCAGAATTGGGGTTAGAAGAGCATAAAGCAGTTAATGTACTTAATCAATTTTTAGAGAACCATAATTTTTCATCTCAAGTGGGTTTAACTGATTTGCCAGAGTTACAAACTGCATTACGGGGCGACTATAATTGTGAGGCACATCATAAAATGGCCTTTTTAGGCGAGTATGATGCATTACCTGAACTAGGGCATGGCTGCGGTCATAATCTCATTGCTATGATGAGTTTAGGCGCTGCGGTTGCTTTTAGTCAATGTGCACCAGAAACATGGGGAACGACCTTCTTTGGATGTCCTGCAGAGGAAACCATTGGTGGTAAGGTATATATGGCGGAGGCAGGTCTATTTAAAGGCTATGAGGCAGCACTCATTATTCATCCAGGCGGTGAAAATGAAGTAGGTGGCACATCCTTAGCGACGCATCCCTTAGAGGTAACCTTCCACGGTCGATCCTGTCATATCGCATCACTTACTGATTCCGGTATTAATGCACTAGATTGTGCTGTAGATTTATATCAAAGAATCAAAGAGTTAAAGAAAACATTCCCTAAAGGGGCTATTGTAGGTGCCATCTTTACCGAAGCTGGTACGGCGCCGAACGTAGTAACTCCTAAGGCGACAATTCGTATGACTGTTCGCGGTAGAACGGTAGATGATTTAGAAGGTATTATTTTGCCTGCTATTAAAGAGGCTGCTCAAGAGATTGCAGTTTCTTATGGTGCTCAAGTTGAAATGCATCACTATGAGCCACTCTTTAAGGATATGCGTCAAGATAAACGGTTATTAGATCTCTTTACAGAGGTAATGACCGAGTTTGATGAAGCGCCTCGTATCTTGCCTGATGATGAGGCAGATGGTAGCACTGATGTAGGGAATGTATCTTATGAAGTACCAACAGCGCAACCTACATTACAGATTGGATTAGGTTTAGAAGCGCATACGCCAGAGTTTACATGTGCAGCTGGGTCTGACTATGGATTGGCACAAGCGATTAAGGGCGCTAAGATTATGGCTGTTGTAGCCTTGCGTTATGCGATGTGTAAGTGATGTTCAATTTTTGACATATAGAGGTCAAAAAGGTACAATAGATATAATATTTAAGTAAGTATGAAACAAGCCGTCTTCAACAAGACGGCTTTTATTCCGGTGGAGATAGATATGAGTGTTTTAACCGTTTCAAATGTAACCCATGGTTTTGGAGCGCGACAAATTTTAGATGATGCATCATTCCGCCTATTAAAAGGCGAACATGTAGGCCTCATTGGTGCCAATGGCGAAGGCAAGTCTACATTCCTAAATATCATTACAGGTAAAATTCCTCCTGATGAAGGTAAAATTGAATGGTCCAACCAAGTCACTGTTGGGTACTTGGATCAACATGCAGTCCTCGAAAAAGGGATGACCATCCGCGACGTATTGCAACGCGCCTTTGATGATTTGTTCGTCATGGAACAAAAGATTAATGACGCTTATAATCGTATGGGTGATGTATCCGAAGATGAGATGAATAAACTGCTCGAACAAGTTGGGGAATGGCAAGAAATTCTAGAGCAACGTGGGTTCTATGAAATTGATGCGGTTATCGAACGTACCGCTGCAGGGCTTGGTCTTATGGATATTGGGCTCGATCGAGATGTTACAGAGCTCAGTGGTGGTCAACGTACAAAGGTTTTGCTTACAAAACTATTACTGGAAAAACCAACTATTTTGCTATTGGACGAACCGACAAACTATCTTGATGTAGAGCATATTCAATGGTTGCAAAACTATTTACAAAACTACGAAAATGCTTTTATCCTGATTTCTCATGATATGGAGTTCTTAAATTCTGTAGTTAATGTTATTTATCATATCGAGCAAGCGGTCTTAACGCGTTATACTGGCGATTATCATCAGTTCCAAGCTGCTTACGAAGTGAAAAAGGCACAAGCGGCTAAGGCTTATGAGCGTCAACAACAAGAGATTGAGCGTATGGAGGACTTCATCCAACGTAATAAAGCTCGCGTTGCAACGCGTGGCATGGCCAATTCTCGAGCTAAGCGCTTGGAGAAAATGGAAATTTTGGAAAAACCAAAAGAGTATATTAAACCTTCCTTTAGTTTTAAAGAAGGTCGTACGCCAAGTCGTTTTATCGTAGAGGCTTTTGGTCTGGAGTTAGGTTATGATGAACCGTTGACTAGACCTGTAGACTTTCAAATTGAAAGAAATAAAAAAATCGCCATTCGCGGTGTTAATGGTCTAGGTAAAACGACATTGTTGAAAACAATTTTAGGTTTATTAAAACCGGTGAGCGGTGAGTTGGTAAAAGGTGATTTCTTACAAATTGGCTATTTTGCTCAAGAAGATACACCATCTAATTCTGAAACTGCTCTAGACTATATTTGGAACGAGTATCCAGCAATGACTAATGCAGAAGTACGTGCAGCACTTGCTCGTTGTGGTCTTACTAACGAGCATATTACATCTCAAATGCGCGTCTTATCCGGTGGTGAAAATGCAAAGGTTCGCTTGTGCAAGTTGATGCAGAATAAGTACAATGTACTCGTATTAGATGAACCGACAAATCACTTAGATATCTATGCGAAGGAAGAGTTGAGCCGTGCCTTACGTGAGTTCAAAGGAACCATCGTTTTGGTAAGTCATGAACCTGAATTTTATAAAGATTGGGTTACGGATATTTGGAATATTGAAGATTGGACGACAAAGATCGTTTAGGAGGACCGATGAATCAACGTGCAAAGGACGGGATAAAGCAATTCTTAGAAGCTTTATCTGTTGATACAGAGGCACCAGAGCTAGAGAAAACACCAAGTCGTGTAACAGAATTATATAGTGAATTATTCAGTGGCGTAGGCCTAGATACAAAATCTGCATGGGGTGAAACATTTAGTACTGATTACAAGGGTCTTGTAGCAGTTACAGGAATTCCCTTTTATTCCATGTGTGAGCATCACTTGTTACCATTCTTTGGAACCGTTGATATTGTGTATCAACCGAAGGATGGCTGTGTGGCAGGTCTTAGCAAGTTTCAAGATATTGTTAATATCCTTAGTCGGAGGCCGCAACTACAAGAGCGGTTGGCGTCGGAATTAGCAGATGCCATTATGAATGATTTATCTGCTCATGGTGTATTTGTGCGCATTACATCAACACAGTTATGTATGCTCATCAAAGGAACTATGCAGCAAGATTCAAAGGTGATTACATTAGAAAGCCGTGGCGTGCTAGCAGAGACAGGTACGTTACGTGATGAAGCGTTAGCAATGTTAGGTGGAGGACAGGCAAATGTTTAAACGTAGAAATTATACATGGAATGATGGCAAAAGTTTATCTTTGTGCGATCGTACCCTTATCATGGGGATACTCAACGGTACGCCTGACTCTTTCTCTGATGGTGGTAAATTTAATACCCCTGAGGCAGCAGCAGCGCATGTAACACAAATGATTGAAGATGGCGCTGATATTATCGATTTAGGTGTTGAATCTACGCGTCCAGGCTGTACACCGTTGACAGCGGATGAAGAAATTGAACGCTTATCTCAATTGATAGATCCTGTACTTAATGCATCTACAGTTCCTGTATCTATCGATACATACCATGCTAAAACTGCAGATTATGCTTTTTCTAAAGGGGCCCATATTTTAAATGATGTGTGGGGATTACATTATGACTCTGATATGGCAGCAGTAGCAGCAAAATATAAGGTGCCAGTAATCATTATGCACAATAGCAATGACACAAACTATGGTGATATCATTGAAGATATGAAGGCATACTTCTTCTCTGCTGTAGATAAAGCCTTAAAGGTTGGTGTAACACCACAACAAATTTGGCTTGATCCAGGCATTGGATTTGGTAAAACAGAAGAACAAAATATTGAAGTTATGCAACGTTTAGGTGAGTTAACGGCTTATGAGTATCCTATTTTACTTGCTCCTAGCCGCAAGCGTTTCATCGGTTCCATGTTGGGTGGTTTACCACCAGAGGAGCGTGATGAAGGCACGGTAGCTGCTTGTATTACAGGCGTATTCCAAGGTGTTGATATGGTGCGTGTTCATAATGTGAAAATGCACAAACGTGCCTTAGCCGTAGCAGATGGCCTATTACGAGGTGAGTAATGGATAAAATCGTTTTAAAGAACATGGCATTTTACGGATTTCATGGAAATTTGGCATCTGAACAAGAACAGGGACAACGATTCTTTGTAGATGTTGAAATTACTACAGATCTTACAAAGGCCGGTCAAAGTGACCAGTTAGAGGATTCTATCAATTATGTAGAGGTATATGACATTGTAGAATCTGTTATGACTGGAGAAAAACATAATTTGTTAGAACGGTTGGGAGCACTTATCGCCGATTCTTTATACCAACATTATCAAGGCATTGTTGGTTTATCTGTAACGGTGCGCAAGCCATCTGTACCGATTGCAGGTATTCTAGATTATGTTGAGGTTGTTACTACACGAGGTCAAATTTGATGTATACCTATTACATCAGTGTAGGTTCAAATATCGGTGATAAACGGGGGCACATTAATCTGGCCCTTCAATCATTACAGGAACATGATGCGGTTTCAAAGGTCATTAGTTCGCCCTTAATCGAAACCGAACCTTGGGGATATACGGATCAGGATATCTTTGTTAATGGTATGTGGCTTTGTGAAAGCTCTTTAGCCCCTCATCAAATGTTAAGTTTATTACAGTCCTTAGAACAGGGGGCTGGACGTGAACGACTCATTCATTGGGGCCCACGTACATTGGATTTAGATATTATTTTAGCTTTTGATGAGAACGGTTCTATGATTTCCATATGTGATGAAAGTCTTACAGTACCACATCCTTACTTTTGGGATCGTACCTTTGTCTTAGAACCTTTACATGAGTTGTTACCAACTTTTATATATAAAGGAATGACCATTGGCGAGAGACTAACTCAGTTAAGCTTATCGTAGACATTTACAAAATAGTAAACATTAAGGCTGCAGTTGTACCTATGAATAGGGATTATATGAATAGGTACATCCTGTAAGCACAATATATTATTACGTTTTATGCTTGGGGATTCATAGGGAGTATACATGAATATAAAACGTATTGGGTTGTGTGTACTAGCGTTGATTGTAATGGGTCTGTCCTATTGGCTTGCCGTAGGTGGTAATTATGACAGCAAAACAGTACGCATAGATCCAGAAGAGCATACACTAGTAAATTCTAGTGATGCCATTATTTCAAAACGAATATTAGCGATGAAGTCTATGGATTCAAAAGTTTATTTTTTAGGTTATGAAGGCTACGGTATTTATAATCTATCTGATAATACACTTCGGTTGATGCCCGTTAGCTTCCGTGGTCAACATATAGAGCCACCGAAGACAGAGAATTACCAACGTGGTTTACGAGAGATTACTACGGTAAAAACTTTCTCTGATTTTAGTAGTCAAGAACAATCCATACTTAAGGATTTATTGGAATCTACTGATAGAGGGGCTCATTACTATGGTGACTTTTACCATTCTGGTTATGAGTCATCCCTCATCGACATGAAGGACCAGTATTTTATAACGAATACGGTACGTGCCTTGAAACGTGTGAATCATACATTATATGTATATGATGCGTCAGGGTTCATTATCATTGATTTAGATAATCGACGTATACAAGGGTTCTTTAATAATCGTCTCGGTGGGGAAGGACCTAAAGGTGTACCTGATAGCTTGCGTGGCCATTATGGTTCAGATTTCACGATGATATATGCATTGTCCAAGTTAGATCCAAAGGATTTAGAGATTTTATGGTCAATGCGAAAGCAATATTTAGAAAAGTCACCACAAGTGATGGAGAACAAGGATTTATTCCCTCTTAATCTTGATGAGATGACTTTATAGGAGGTATATTATGCTTTGGTCAATTATTGTAGGCGGTTTCATTGGTTTTGTAGCTGGTCGCATTACTAAAAAAGCGCAAAGTATGGGGATTATTCTTCGTGTTATTGCTGGCTTAGTTGGTGCTTCCGTAGGCCAAGCGTTGCTTGGTACATGGGGTCCAAGCCTTGCAGGCATGGCATTGATTCCGTCCATCGTTGGTGCAGTTATCGTGATTGCTGTAGTCAGCTTCTTTACTGGACGAGATTAATTATATAAGGTAAGGACTAGTATAGGATTTCCTATACTGGTCTTTTTTTATCGCTTTATATCCATTTTCCTATATACCTATGAGAAAATAGGTATATAATAGTTTATGTATTTTAAATTTAAGGTATATTAATATAGCTTAAGGTTATCGGTTCATATATTTGTAACCGTTGATTTAAGTGGAAGCGTATTAGAGGATAGATATCTTTTAGTACTACAGGTAGGAGGCCCTTATGAAGTTACGTAAAGTAGGTATTATTGGCACTGGACATGTAGGTTCTCATGTAGCATTTTCCCTTGCTCTACAAGGTGAAGTAGATGAATTGTATATGATGGATATTGACGAGAAAAAAGCTAAAGCACAAGCCATGGATATCAATGATGCGGTTAGCTACATTCCTCACAAAGTGACAGCTACTGCTGGCCCAATTGAAGAATGTGGGGATTGCGATGTTCTCGTATTTAGTGCAGGTCCTTTACCAAATTTATACCAAGATCGCTTAGAAAGTCTTGGTGATACCGTTGAGGTTCTAAAGGATGTCATCCCTCGAATTAAAAAGTCTGGTTTTGATGGGTTTATTATTTCTATCTCTAATCCTGCTGACGTTGTAGCTACATATTTATGTAAACATTTAAATTGGAATCCAAAACGCATTATTTCCAGTGGTACAGCCTTAGATTCTGCACGGTTACAAAAAGAATTGGCTCGCATTTTTAATATCAGTAATCGTACAATTACAGCATATTGCTTAGGTGAACATGGCGGCAGTGCTATGGTGCCATGGTCTCATGTATATGTACAAGGAAAACCTCTTGTAGAATTACAACAAGAATTGCCTCATAGATTCCCTACACTTGACTATACGCAAGTGCTAGATGATGTTAAAATTGGTGGTTATCATGTATTAGCCGGTAAAGGTTCCACAGAATTTGGTATTGCCAGTGCAACTACAGAATTAATTCGCGCTGTATTCCATGATGAAAAGAAAGTATTGCCATGTTCTTGCTATCTAGATGGACAATATGGTGAAGAAGGTATCTTTGCATCTACACCAACAGTTATTGGTAAAGATGGCATTGAAGATGTATTTGAATTAAAGCTTACCGAAGAGGAATTGGCTTTGTTTAAAAAGTCTTGCGCTGTTATTCGTGAATACGCTCATAAAGCAGAGTCTTTATAAGGCTCGTATCTGTTATATAAGTCTAGTGCTGATCTAGTGCTGATAATAAATATCTATATATAGAGATAATATATAGACTTAAAGAAAACTATAGATAATTTTATTTAGTCCCTAACAAGGTTCTATGATATAATTAAAAAATGACAGTATACAGATGATGAATATTTTTGGGGGACATTATGAGTCAAGACACTATGGAAGTACAACGTCCAAAAAGGCCGCGCAAACGGGTTCGCCCTAATCGCAAAGCGCAGGATCAACGTATTATCCTCATGTGGATCAAGCGAATTGGTATAGGGATTATGGTGCTGCTATTGTTAGGGCAAGCCTATCGCTTGGTGGCTGTATATCAAGAAAAACAACATATTGAGCAACAATTGCAAGAATTAAAACAGCGAAATGAAGAATTAGAACAGGAAAAGGCTAAGTTGCAAGATCCAAAGACCATTGAGGGGGTGGCTCGAGAGGAACTAGGCCTTGTAAAACCTGGTGAAGTACCTTATGTAAAATAGGGACAACTTTAATAATTTAGATTCGCATTAGTTTGTAGTTTGAGGTTTCCGCATTAATTAGGAGGTTGCATGGCAATCGAAGTTGGTAACATTATTGATGGTACCGTATCCGGTATTACAAAGTTCGGCGTATTTGTTGATTTAGGAGAGAAACAAACAGGTCTAGTTCATATTTCTGAAGTAGCGCATGGGTATGTCGAAGATATTAATGCCGTATTAAAGGTTGAAGATCCAGTAAAGGTTAAGGTTTTATCTATTGAAGGTAACAAAATAGGCCTTTCTATTCGTCAAACACAGCCTAAAGAGACAGTAAGTGAAGAACGACGTCCTCGTCGTGTTCAATCTAAACAAAGTACAGAGGCTTTTGAAGCCAAAATGAAATCATTCTTGCGCGATAGCAATGAACGATTGCATGATTTAAAACGTAATACAGAAGGTAAACGCGGAGGCCGAGGCGGTCGTCGAGATTAATAGTGAGAGATGGCATTGAGCCATCTCTTTACTTATGTATAGGCTTTCACAGTATAATAGTGTTAGAGGAATACTAATTATGTAAGGAGCGGTTATGAAGTTAGCTATTATCGATATTGGATCTAATTCAGTGCGCTTATTATTGGCTACCTATGAGAATAATATATGGCACTATGAGCCAAAACAGTTATGGACTACTCGATTGGGACAACGAAATACAGATGGTACATTGCGATCTGAATCGATGGAGTCATCGTATCAGGCCTTTAAGGATATTAAAAACTTGGCAGACCAATATGGTGCGGACTATTGCTTTGGTTTTGCTACTAGCGCTGTTCGTGAGGCTCAAAATGGACTTGAATTTATGGAACGAATCACCGAATACTGCCCTATGGAATGGCGAATTTTATCAGGTGATGAAGAGGCCATTTATGGATTTAATGGTGCCTTGGGAGATCAGTTGAATGACGGTCGTCATTATACGACTATCGATATTGGTGGGGGGAGTACAGAACTCGCTTTAGGAAATAAAGATGGCGTATATTGGAGTCGTTCTTATCCAGTGGGAGCGGTGCGTTTACAATCTATGTCTGACGAAGGACCTCAACGGGTATGGGAAGAAACTCGATTCCTTTGGGACCCAATGATGATTCAAGGCGAATTTGGTGAATTTATTGGCATCGGTGGTACATTAACGACGCTAGCTGCTATAGATTTAGGCCTTGAAAATTATGATGGTACAAAGGTGCAAGGTCATAAATTAAGTCGTGAAACAGTAGAGGGCATTATTCTAAACTTGCGTTACATGAGTCGCGACGAGAGATTACAGGTAAAAGGTTTACCTGCAGGCCGTGCCGATATCATTGTAGCCGGTGCAGAAATTTTGACGTCCTTTATGGATGCCTATGAGGTTCCTCATGTATTTGTGAGCGATCAAGATGGTATGGAGGCGATGGCCCGTGAATGTGAAAGCACTCGTTCGAACCGTTAATCACACCTTAAAATCGCATAATCTATTTCCCGAAAATAGTCGAATCTTAGTGGCATGCTCCGGTGGACCTGATTCAATGGCTCTATTGCATTTGTTGAAAGACATTGCCATACATCGACATACAACGTATGAATTAGGTGTGGCTATCGTAGATCACTGCATTCGTCCTGAAAGCAAGGAAGAGGTTTTGTGGCTCCAACATCAAGTAGACGATTTAGGACTACCATTTTATTCTGCTACATTTGATGTGCCTCGCTTGAGCAAGGAACAAAAAATGTCTGAAGAAACTATGGGGCGTCAAGTACGGTATCAATGGCTTACAAAGGTTGCAAAGTCTGAAAACTATGATTATGTTGCGGTGGCTCATCACAAGGATGATCAAGCAGAGTCGATTCTAGCACATATCATCAGAGGTTCGGGATTAAATGGTTTGGCCGGCATGTCTGTAGTAAGCTCTGAATATGCTACTCCTGTAATTAGACCGCTGTTAGAGGTTACAAAAGAAACCTTACTGGCTTATTTAGAGGTGAAGGGGATTTCCTATTGTGTTGATTGTACGAATGAAGATGTGCGATACCAACGAAATAGGATTCGGCATCGTATTATACCTGAGTTAGAAGCTATTAACCCTAATGTAGTAGATGCTATTGCTAGATTGGGAAATTCCGTACATGAAGATTTACTAGTTATGTCTGATTTAACGGAGCAAGCTTTTGAAAAACTTGTGACTGTAGGTGCTGATGGGGTGAGCTTATCTCGCCGTGCCTTACGACAAGAATCTTTGGCAATACAACGGCGCTTATGGCAGCGCTTAGTGAGTGCTGTGGACTCAGATATAACGCTGACATCAGCTCATCAAGATCAATTACTCGATATTGTTAATACCGGGGAAGAGAAAACTTTCACTATTAAAAGTATAAAAGTAACCGCTCAATGTGATACAATAAAAGTATATTGCGAACATTAATATGAATCGTGGAGGTCATATAGATGCATCAAGATGCAAAAGAGATTTTATATACAGCGGAACAATTACAAGCTCGTGTAGCAGAGTTGGGTAAAGCAATTAGCGAAGACTATAAAAATGAATCTGTCGTGCTTGTAGGGGTATTAAAGGGAGCTGTCGTTTTCTTTACAGACTTAGCACGCGCTATTGATGATAGTGTAGATGTAAGTTTTGACTTTATTTCTTGCTCTAGCTATGGTAGCGGCACAACAAGTACAGGGGTAGTACGAATTTTAAAAGATTTAGATCGCTCTGTAGAGGGTAAGCATGTACTTGTTGTTGAAGATATCGTAGATACTGGTACAACATTACATTATTTATTAGAAAATTTACATGCTCGTGGTGCTAAAAGCGTACGCCTTGCAGCGTTGTTGAATAAACCAGATCGCCGTAAGATGGACGTAAATGTTGACTATGTAGGCTTTATTATTCCTGATTACTTTGTTATTGGTTATGGTTTAGACTACGCAGAAAAATATCGTCACTTACCATATATCGGTATTTTGAAGGAAGAAATGTATCAAAATTAAAAATATGATATAATATATGAGTGCATCTCTCATTGAGATGTACTCAATTCGTTTATACAACTAAAAATTATTATTGAAAGGGGTAATCTTTTGGGTCGATTTACAAAAAATATCGTCCTTTATTTACTTATCATTGCCGCTTTCGTTATCGCCATTGACGCTTTCTCTGGTCAAAGTGCGAATAAATCTGAACTAAGTTACACAGGATTTATTCAACAAGTACAACAGAAAAAGGTTGAGTCCGTAACGATTACCAATGATCATGGTATTAAAGGTAAACTAAAAAATGGAACAGAATTCAATTCTTATGCGCCAAGTGATGAAACATTAATCAAAACATTACAAGATAATGGCGTAGAAATTACAGCAGCCCCACCTGAGCAACCAGCTTGGTGGATGAGCCTTTTAGGTTCTGCTATTCCTATTATCATCTTGGTAGTGTTGTTCTTCTTCATTATGCAACAAACACAAGGTGGCGGTGGCCGAGTGATGAACTTTGGTAAAAGCCGTGCTAAATTGATGGGTGAAGGTAACGTAAAGGTTAGCTTTAAAGATGTAGCAGGTGCTGAAGAAGCAAAACAAGAATTAGAAGAAGTAGTAGAATTCTTGAAGGATCCAGGCAAATTTACAGCTATCGGTGCTAAAATTCCGAAAGGCGTATTATTAGCGGGACCTCCAGGTACAGGTAAAACATTGCTTGCTAAAGCTGTTGCTGGTGAAGCAGGTGTACCATTCTTTACGATTTCCGGTTCTGATTTCGTAGAAATGTTCGTAGGTGTTGGTGCATCTCGTGTGCGTGATCTTTTCACACAAGCGAAAAAGAATGCGCCATGTATCATCTTTATCGACGAAATTGATGCGGTAGGTCGCCAACGTGGTGCTGGTCTTGGTGGTGGTCACGATGAACGTGAACAAACATTGAACCAATTGCTCGTTGAAATGGATGGCTTCGGTGCCAACGAAGGTATTATTACCATCGCAGCTACAAACCGCCCAGATATTCTTGACCCAGCGCTCTTGCGTCCAGGTCGTTTTGACCGTCAAGTTATCGTAGGTCGTCCAGACTTACGCGGTCGTGAAGCAATCTTAAAAGTTCACGCTCGTAACAAGCCGTTAGCTGACGATGTAGACTTGAAAACAATTGCGAAGAAAACACCAGGCTTTACTGGTGCCGACTTAAGTAACTTGTTAAACGAAGCGGCTCTATTAGCGGCTCGTCTTAACAAAAAAGTAATCACTATGGCTGAAGTTGAAGAAGCTAGTGAAAAGGTTAGCATGGGTCCTGAACGCCGCAGTCACATTGTGAGTGATAAGGATCGCAAGTTAACAGCGTACCATGAATCTGGTCATGCCATTGTGGCACATTTGTTGCCTCATGCAGATCCTGTTCATAAGGTAACAATCATTCCTCGTGGCGCAGCAGGTGGTTACACTATGATGCTTCCTACAGAGGAACAAAACTACAAAACAAAATCTCAATTATTAGCGGATATTCGCGTAGCTCTTGGTGGTCGTGTGGCAGAGGCCTTGATTTTGGATGAAATCAGTACAGGTGCTTCTGGTGACCTTCAAAGTGTAACGAATACAGCGCGCGCCATGGTAACGCGTTGGGGCATGAGTGATGAGCTTGGCCCAATCGTATTTGGTGAACAACAAGAACAAGTATTCTTAGGTAAAAACCTTGGCCATGAACGCAACTACAGTGAAGAAATTGCTGCAAAAATCGATACTGAAATTCATCGTATTGTTGAAGATGCTTATAAAGATGTAACAAAACTTCTTAGCGATAACGAGAAATTCTTACATGATATGGCAAATGCTTTATTAGAGGAAGAAACAATCGATGCAAAAGCGGTAGATAATCTTTACAAATATGGTACAACAAAAGCCCCTGAAATAGAGGAACCTAAAGCTACGTTAGAAGCAGCAGGTATTGTAGTACCAGAGGTTGTTGACGCTAATGAGCACACTTCTACAGTGGAAGCTCCTAGTGAAACACCTTCTAACGAAATTAAATAATGGAAACTGTCCAAATAAAAAGAGCTGATCTCCTTGGAGACCAGCTCTTTTTATTGTCCATCGTTGATGTGACGGGTTGCTAAATATTCTTGTATGCGACGTTCCTTAAGTGATTTTAAGTATTTCTGTGCTAATACATTTGGTATGGCCACACCGACAGCGATGCCAACGATAGTTAAAATACCTGTTACACCATTTTGTACCATATAAACAAGGCCGGATTCATTGAGTGCATTGATGTGAAGCATATCGAAAAGAAAACGATAATATAGAATCCCTGGCATTAATGCGATAGCAGACGGAACGATAATAATCGTACTAGATGTTTTAAGCCAGGTAGAAACTTTTACATAAATAATGCTCATCACGGCGGCCCCTACAAAGGTGGCCCCGGCAATAGAGAATCCCAATTCAACAGCTAGTAAATTACGAATAAAGACACATAATACCCCGCCAATACCGATTGAGAGCAAGAGGCGTACAGGAGCGTTAAATAAAACAGCGAATGACGCAGCGGCCATAAAAGAACCTATAATCTGTTCAATGGATAGTACATGAGGTTTAATGTCTACAAAACTAAATGCAGGCATTGGACTAAAGTATAAGGCCATGGCCATACCTAAGGTCATACTACCTACGATGAGAATTGTTCTAATGGCTCGTGTAATACCCGATAGGATATGATTGTTTATTGTATCAATGACGGCATTAATAAGCGGTACGCCTGGAATCATAAATAAGGTACAGCATACGAGAACATAAACTAATGAATCCTGTTCAATATGTGAATAGAAACCGTAGGCAGAAACCATAGCGGCAAATCCACCTAATGCAATACCTACATACTCATTACAGCCTAAACGCACGGATAGAGTACGTGTGAAATAGCCGATTAGAGAACATATAATTGTTACTATAAAAGCTATCATATCACCACTATATAGAAAGGCGAGCCCTGCAGAACCTAGTGCACATGCAATACCCTTTATCCAATCAGGATATACAGGAATAGTAGAATCTAATTTTGAAATGAGCTGCTCATAGGTTGTGAGCGAGTAATGTCGTTCGAAGGCGCGCCATGTGAGTTTAGATACGGCATTGATCATGGCCATATTGGGAACATGAACTGGTGTTTTTCTGAACACCGTTATGGACCGTTCTTTGTGTAATAGATTTACCATGATGGTGGTATATGAAATATGAATGTTTAAGTAATTATGAGGAATACCCATAAATGTGGCAGCTTTTAACATCTCCTCAATGATCCGATTTGTATCAGCACCACATTCCATAAGTAACTTGCCTATGTTTAATAGAACATCAAGTTTTCTGTGAATATGGATAAATGGGTTCTCTAGAACTTCATTTTTTTCTTCTAATGTAAATTGTTGCATATATCTCCCCAGATAATGATAGACTATACTATTGTTATCTTTTACATAAGGTATAACTTAATACTACATGTATTATACCATTAATTATTTTAAATAATCCTTGCATTTTATAGGGTACACTTGTACAATCGAATTGTAAACCTAGGTTGACAAAGAAAGGGGCTCTAAACTATGCGTGATGAAGTGCTAGAATTCTTGAGACAAAACCAAGGTAGTTTCGTATCGGGACAAGATATGTCCGAAGCCTGCCATGTTTCGCGCACAGCTATTTGGAAACATATCAAGGCGTTACGTCAAAAAGGCTACAAAATAGAATCTTATACCAAGAGGGGGTATCGATTATTGGAGGAACCTGATTTGTTGAGTCCATTAGCAATGAAGCAAATCTTAAAAACAGATGTATTTGGCAAACGGTATGTCTATATGGACACTACCGAATCTACAAACCTAGAAGCTCGTCGCTTAGCACAACAAGGTGCAGAAGAAGGCACTGTTGTTGTTACAGAGGAACAGGCTGCTGGACGCGGTCGTTTGTCTCGTGGATGGTATTCTCCATTCGGAAAAGGTCTATGGTTTAGTCTCATTTTACGCCCTGACTTTGCACCAGTAGAAGCACCGAAGTGTACATTGATGGCAGCCGTGGCATTAACAAAGGCTTTTCATAAAATGGGCCTTACAGATGCGGGTATTAAATGGCCAAATGATATTCTTGTAAATGGTCGTAAATTAGTTGGTATTTTGACAGAAATGTCCGGCTCTATGGAGGAAATTTCCTATATTGTTATGGGCATAGGTGTCAATGTAAAGACTAAACAAGAAGAGCTACCAGAAGAATTGAAGTTAATTGCTACGTCCTTAACAATGGAAGGCATTGATATTGAACGGACAGAAGCTTTTAAAATTATTTTGGAATCCTTAGAACATCAATATTATGAAGTCCTCGATAGTGGCTTTGAGGAAACATTAAATGAATGGCGCCAATTATCGGTAACTCTTGGTGAGGAAATTGAAGTGAGAGCACCAGGAAATACCTATGAAGGGGTAGCTACAGATATTGATGAAGATGGTAACTTATTAGTAAGAATCCCTGATGGGACAGTTAAACGTATTGTGGCAGGGGACGTGTCAATTCGTCCGCGCAAATAGGAGGCATTCATGTTATTAGTAATTGATGTGGGGAACACCAATATTGTTCTCGGTGTATACGACAAGACAGAGCTTGTAGGTCACTGGCGTATTTCCACGGATCGCGTTCGGACCACCGATGAATATGGCATGTTGATGATGAACTTATTCTTCCACGATCGCAAGGTTAATGTGAAAGATATTAAGGATATTATCATTTCCTCAGTTGTGCCACCGTTGATGCCTACATTAGAGCGCGTATGTTTACGTTATTTTAATGTAAATCCTCTCATTGTTGGACCTGGTACAAAGACTGGTATTGCTATTAAGTATGATAATCCTCGTGAAGTAGGGGCTGACAGAATTGTAAATGCTGTGGCAGCTCATGAACAATATAAAGGGGATTTAATCATTATCGACTTTGGTACGGCTACAACCTATTGTGCGGTTCAAGGTAATGGCGATTATATGGGCGGTGTAATTACTCCAGGCGTTACAATTTCTGCAGAGGCTTTATTCCAACGGGCTGCTAAATTGCCACGTATAGATGTCAGAGATCCTGGTCAAGTGATTTGTCGCAACACCGTATCTTCTATGCAATCTGGTATGTTTTATGGCTACGTAGGACAAGTAGATGGTCTAGTATCTCGTATGAAAGCTGAAATGGGCGGTCAAGTAACTGTTGTGGCTACAGGTGGTTTAGCACAGCTTATCAGCAGCGCTACAGACTGCATTGACCATGTAGAGCCTATGCTTACATTAGAAGGCTTACGCCTTATTTACGAAAGAAATAAATAATGCTACTATAATATAGTTACGTATATGTAACGAAGTAGTGTACATTTGGGTACAGCTTATGCTGTACCCTTTTTGTTAGGGGATATAGAATTATATGAACAATAAACAATGGCAAATAGGATCCGTCAAAATTGATGGACAAGCCATATTAGCGCCAATGGCTGGGGTTAGCGACATTGCCTATCGTTTACTTGCTAAAGAGCATGGCGCCGCCTTGGTATGTACCGAAATGGTAAGCGCTATGGGCATTAAATATAAAAATGAACGCACCCATGAATTGTTGCGCCTTGAAGATGTGGAACGGCCTGTTTCTATGCAAATCTTCGGTTCTAATCCAGAGGCGATTGCCATCGGAGCAAAGGTTGTAGCTGATGCGGGGGCAGATATTGTAGATATCAATATGGGTTGTCCTGTTAAAAAAGTTGTTTCCTCAGGGGATGGCTCTGCACTTATGAAGAATCCTGATTTGGCGGCACGCGTAGCAGAAGCGGCAGTTAAGGCTGTCGATGTACCTGTAACGGTGAAAATGCGCATTGGTTGGGATAGTGAATCCATCAATGTAGTAGACTTTGCAAAGCGCATCGAATCTACAGGGGTCGCAGCTATTGCTGTTCATGGTCGTACAAAGGAACAAATGTACAGTGGTCATGCGGACTGGTCCTATATTAAGGCTGTGAAAGAGGCAGTATCTGTACCAGTTATTGGCAATGGGGATATCGTGGAACCAGAGGATGCGAAGCGCATGCTCGATGAAACCGGATGTGATGCGGTAATGGTAGGCCGTGGTGCACAGGGCAATCCTTGGATCTTCGATCGCATTCACCATTATTTAGAGACTGGTGAAGTGTTACCGGCGCCAACTGATATTGAACGTCTCGACATGTTGTTAAAGCATTTTGATCTATTGTGTCAATATAAGGGTGAGGGTATGGCCGTTAAGGAAATACGAACTCATGCAGGCTGGTATATGAAGGGGCTCCCTGAATCTGCATATTGGCGCAATCGTGTGAATACAATTCATACCGTAACAAGCTTTCACAATGAGCTAGAATCATATCGTAAAATACTGGCTGAAATGT
>CABSJA010000033.1 GCA_902477915.1 uncultured Veillonella sp. | reverse complement strand
AACGATAGCTAGGGTAGTTAATTTTTTAGATAATTTCATCTGAAATCCTCCTCGAAATAAAAGTGTCACTATACAATCCAATAGTGTACTATTTTTACTATAACAAATCTCGCTAACTTTCACAAGACTATGTTACATAGCATAATAAAGCCCTATGAACTGCTTATGAAAGTCTATAGAAGTTAAAATAATACCCACAGGCATGCCCTGAAGCTATAATCGCAGTCGTTACGGACATATTCAGAGCACACATGTGGGTATTACGGCTTTCACCTAGAATTTATAATTCGTCGCCGAATTATTGTTCATCGTTCAAATAAATGTATTTATCGGATTTCAATTTGGACACAAGGTCAGGCACCAAACCAATAAGACGATCGAAGCTGCTGCTGTAAGGGTTGCCTTTAATGTTGAACAACTCGATGCGTTCGCCTTTAATAACGAGGATAGCGCTTGGTTCCATTTTGGCACCGCCGCCACCGCCACCACATTCGTGATTTTTGTTAGCAGTGTTGTGGTTTGTACCAGTACCGAAACCAAATGTTACGTCTACGAATGGAACAAGTGTAGTATCGCCGATTTGCACCGCTTCGCCTACTACAGTTTCCACCTTAATCATATTTTTGAATTTCTCAAATAGGACTTCCAAATTCTCTTTTACATTACTGTTCTCCATCACAGTACCTCCGCTTTTTGTGAAAGTATCATTGCTATATTAGCTCATGTACTTAGTTGACTTAATATATCCTTACGCTGTTTGACCTTGTTCGGCTTTCAGCTTTTCTAACTGCTTAGCTTCCTTCCGTTTAACCCAGAAGACGCGAGCACCTTCACCCAATAGGGAACGCATTGGTTTAGATAGCAAAAATCTTGTGCCATGCCAAGCCATAACAGCTAAAATAATGCGACCTTTGATGTGACCGCTACCTTCACCAGCCCAATTTACATAATCGAGCTCGATGTTCTCAGCTTGTTCAGGCCAAATGCTGTATAGCATAGATGCGATAATCCCCATGCGATATGGGTCACCGATACCAAATCGACCTTCTATAGCCACATCACGTGGTTTAGAGTGGTCATAGCATCGTTTTGAAACAAGGAATAACTGGTGCCACAATTCTGTATTTGTTACATGTTTCATGAACCAGAATGTAGGAATTTTAGACTTGAATGATGCCACTGGATCGTTTGGATCTGGCTTTTCAAAACGTTGTTTCACCGTCGTTTTGAGGTCATTCACCTTCGTAAATACCTTTTCCTTAATGGAACCATCACTGTTGAAAGTAACGCGACTTACTGTTTCATCATCGCTTTGAATATGGGATGTTGGGTCTTGCTGAATGGAGTCATACCGATCAGCACGAGCTTGTGCATCCATATCCTTAGAAGCTTGTTCAGGACGTTCTATGCGCTCATTTGGCTTTTGAGAAGTCCCAGCCCCTGGCGCCTCTTCATCATTAAAGGTAGCGTCAGAACGCTGAGCGCTCTTCAAATCATCAAAGTTAGTACCACTAGAACTTGCAGAAGGACCTTGTCCGCCCCCTTGCATAGCCTTGGCAAAGGCTTCCGCTTGCGACATGTCGCCATCGTCATCCATCACCTTTTGGTATTCTTCTTCTACGCGATTTTCAAGCCATTCTTCATAGTCTTTCACAGGACCAATCTTGAGCATGCCCAAAATGTATAATTCCTTAAAAAATGGTTTGTCCTGCAAATACGCTAGATGCAGTGAAAATACACGCCACAGCCATTTGACGCGCACCTCGCCACGATATGGCGAGCGTCCGTTGATTTCGATGCTATATGTGATTGGTGTCAGTAGGATAATCAAGATGAGTGCTGCAATGATGGCCACAATAACGAGGGCCACAATAGCCACTGTACTCAACCACATCACCTCCTTAGGTGTACCTATGATTAGTTTTCAATACCTTTTCGAGCCATTACGCCTTGAAGGTAATAATGTTTGACCTCTTTCATTTCCGTTACAAGGTCTGCCTCATCGATTAATTCTTGAGGAGCCCCACGGCCCGTAAATACGAGTTCCGTTTCTGGATGACGAGCATCAAGCAAAGCCTTTGTTTTATCCCATGTAATGAGTTCAAAGAAGAGTGCCATGTTGTATTCATCAAGAACGACGAGATCGTACTCTCCACTGCTAATAACAGCCAATGCACGTTCGTATCCTTTTTCGATGAGCGCTACATAGTCTTTTGGTGGATTACCAGATTCAAAGACAACGACTTCATCGCCCCATTTAGCGAGTTCATCCTTGCTCTTCATCCCTTCTTTTATGATAAAGAATGGCTTGCCCACGGTTTCCAAGGTTAAATTCTTTAAGGTAGGTAAAATAGTATGTTCACTATATACTTTAGATTTCATAAATTGCAAAAAGAGGACTTTCTTGCCAGCACCGATGGCTCGGATAGCTAGACCGATAGCAGCGGTCGTTTTGCCCTTGCCTTCACCGGTATAAACTTGTACATAGGCCTTCATAGATATACCTCCGTTCATATACTTTTATTTTACAATATATATATACAAAAGAAAAGAAAAAGAACTTGCTATTAGTGCATTTGCACGCATAACAAGTTCTTTTTTGTATGAATTATGTTTTATGTTACATATATTCTGTTTTAGATTACGTTTCTAGTTGCTAATTGGCAAGAAGATCATAGGGTCTGTAGGAGATCCATTGAGGCGTACCTCATAGTGAACGTGGGCACCTGTACTTTTACCAGTACTACCCATCAAGGCAATTGTTTGACCTTGTTTTACGCTCATACCGACCGTTACCAAAACAGCACTATTATGGCCATAACGTGTTACGAAGCCATTGCCATGGTCAATTTCAACAAGGTTACCGTAACCGCCCTCTGTATAACCTGCAAAGGTTACAACACCAGCAGCAGTAGCCACGATTGGTGTACCATAGTCATCCGCAATATCTACCCCTTCATGGAACGCACCGATAGCGCCCGTTACAGGGTCCACACGGCTACCAAATGGAGAGGTAATAACACCCTTGCTTGGCCAGATACTTGGTGTTGTGTTATTCGTAACACCACCAGAACCAGCAGAGAAGTTGATGGATTGCATAGCCATAAGGTCTTGCGCACCACCATCGCGAAGAATATTACGCATTGTATAGAAGCTAACTAGCAGTTTTTGTGCATCCTTGTCCATTTTGGACAGACGCGCTGATAATTGTGCCGCCGTCAGCGTCTTTACTTCGCTTTCATCAGCGGCTGGCTGCTTTGGGTCGCTACCGTCCCCGCCACCTTGAGATGGTGTGCCAGATTCAGCGCCCTTCAGCATTTGCTTGTTCTCTTCGCTAATTTGATTTAAGTTTTGGATTTTCTTATCTAGAACATCTGTCTTTTGTTGTAATAATTTCAGCTGTTCCGATTGCAATTGTGTCTGTTGACGTAATTGTACTACCTCAGCTTGGCGCACGATGCCCCAAATGCCAAGAACCAACGCCGCGATAATTAGGATAGAGCCAACAATGGCTGCTATTTTCGCCTGCTTGGTTGTTAATGTCAATATACAGTTGTCACCATTTCTTTCAACTTTGTTTGAAATAAATGCCGGTATTTTCAATACAAACCTTCCTTATTTAGAAACGATGGCGCTCGTTAACGCTTCCTCATTGGTGCGCTCGCCCAACGCTTCGTTCAAACTCTCTAATTCTTCTTGTGAAAGACTTACGAGACTTTTACCTTTCACAATAGGTTTACTAAAAATACGGGATTCGCTACGACCGTAAATACTGGAGATACAAATACCGTTATTGTTGCCATCAAGTAATGTAAGCGCAAAAGACAAATCATTACCGATATTTTCAAAGGCATTATATTTAACAAAGCCAATTTTTTGTATCGTATTGCTTTGAATATTTCGGATCGCCGCTTGTTCGGTCATCATAGTCTCAAGACCCTTAGCAGCATCACGAATTTCGCTAACCTCTACAGATAATTTACGTTCTAGGCTCGCACCATTGTCCCCTTGCATAAAGAAATCATATTTCTTTTTAAGGCTACCTAAGCGAATGTGCAAGATGACACAATACACTAACAACGCTATTACAAGGACGATGGTCGCCATGCCAATCCACGGTTGAATCGATTCGAACATGTATATTCCTTCCTATACAATCATTCAAACTCCAACACTTAATTATACCATTCTTATTGTGAAAGTTAAATGACTGTATGCAATTTAATTTAATATGTGTAATTAAAGATTAATTATACCTACCCTTTTATTTCGTCAATAAATGGGCTTATCGCTCGTTCTAGTATACCATGTAGAGCCGCTATGAGTACACCGTAATTTACGATTGGTGTGCCTTGTACAACAGCACATTCAATGCGTCGTAATACCTCGCGGCGTGTGAGCATACAAGCACCACAATGAATGATTAAATCATACTGAGATACGTCTTTTGGGAAGGCTCCCCCACTAGTAAATTCTAACTGTAAATCTGTATGACCTTGCTTCTTTAGTAGATTAGGAATTTTTACAGTTCCAATATCATCACATTGACGGCGATGTGTGCAACCTTCACTAATAAGCACCTTAGAACCTGGTTTTAAATTTTTAATTGCCTCTACACCAGCTACTAAGTCCTGTAATTTTCCTTTAAAGCGGGCCATCAAGATGGAGAACGACGTCAACGGAATTGTATCAGGTGTTAACTCATCGACGCGATCAAAAGCTTGCGAGTCACAGATAACCATCTTAGGTGGATATTTAAGAGAATTAATCATAGCAGGTAATTCTTCTGTTTGGCATACTAACGCTAAGCCTTTATAATCCAATATTTCACGAATAGTTTGAACTTGTGGCAAAATAAGGCGGCCCTTTGGCGCTGCACTGTCGATAGGACATACAAGAATTATGGTATCTCCCTCTTCTACTAGGCCTTGTAATAGAGTTTGATCTCCTTCTAAATCAAGTGGTGTTAACCCACCCAAGAGATCAAGTAATTCTAAACGTTTAGCTTTAGATGTAAAATCGGCAGAGCCAATCACGGTAGCTAAATCGGACAGCCCCTTATGAGTTTCTACATAAGTAGATGCATCTGTTTTATTTTCTATGTTGTTTTCTTTATCATTTTCTTGGTCAATTTCTGCATTGATTTCATTTATAAATAATGCAATAGGCACATTGTTTTGTTTTAATAGGCCTAACCAATGCATATCATCAGCAGTTGGTTCTTCATCAGCACGAAGTACATAAACAGCGAGATTAATCTTTTTCACAACCTCTTCTGTTTTCTCCATCCGCAATGCACCAAGTTCAGTTGTATCGTCTATACCAGCTGTATCGATAATCACTACAGGTCCTAGTGGTAAAATCTCCATGGATTTACTCACTGGGTCTGTCGTTGTTCCTGCCACCTCAGATACAAGGGATACAGGCTGATCTGTTAACATATTAATCAATGTAGACTTACCAGCGTTACAACGACCAAAAAAGCCTATATGCACGCGGTTTGCTTTAGGTGTTTGTTCCATAGTCTATCCTTGTTACTTAACGTTTATATTTATTACAAAATATAGTTAATCATCTTACAACATGTATTAGTATGTATTAGTACGTATTAGTACGTATTATGATGTATTATGATCTACTAAGTTATCTTACAATATTATTATAACTCAATAAAATACCTTATATACAGTAAAAGCGCAGTCCGTAGACTACGCTTTTACCGTGGATTGTAAATTGTATTTACATTATACAGAATTGTTATCGGTTTGTCATTACTAAATTCACATAATTCGATTCGAATTTAAGTATATCAATTATACTCTAAATTCTACTGTTTCAGTATCGTCTGTATTATCTTGACCATCCATAAAAGCAATGAGACGTTCTAATTCTGCTTCAGAGGAGAAGGCAATTTCAATCTTACCTTGAACCTTTTTACCAGCACGGAATTTAATATTTACAGGAGATCCTAAGCTTAGTTTTAAACGGTCCATAAGAGCACGTACCTCTGCAGTACTTTGCGACTTAGCAGCCTTTGCTTTAGGTGTCTTATTTTGCATAGACTTCACAAGAGTCTCTGCTTGACGAGCACTTAACTCGCCCTCTTTAATACGTTCAGCAGCTTCAATTTGTTGCGCTGCACTACGCAATGCCAACAATGGACGCGCTTGACCCACTGTTAAGTCACCTTCGATGAGATCTTTTTGTACAGAATCACATAGTTTTAACAAACGAACCATATTTGCAATATAAGAACGACTGCGACCTAGTCGAGCAGAAATCATTTCTTGAGTTTGTTTATACGTATCCATTAAACCTTGGTATGCCAAAGCTTCTTCAATTGGATCTAAGCCTTCACGTTGTAGATTTTCAACGAGAGCTACTTCTGTCATCTCTTCTGTATTATATTTCTTTACAATAACTGGTACAGTCTCAAGACCTGCAATGATAGCAGCACGGTAACGACGTTCACCAGCTACGATTTGGTATTTATTCTTTTGTTTACGTACTACAATTGGTTGAAAAATACCAAGATTTTTAATAGATTCAGCTAATGTTGCCAAACTATCTTCATCAAAACTTTTACGAGGTTGATCTGCATTAGGAACTAACTCGGAGATTGGTAGTTCGTGAATCTCCTTTTCAGGCAATACAGACTCTACCGTATCTACCTTCATTAAATTTCCAAGGCCCTTCCCCAAGCCGGATGATTTACTTTTCTTACTTTTTACTTCTCTAGGCATAACTAACCTCTCTCACCTTACATATGCGACTATATATCAATTTGTAACACTCAATTATTTAATAGCCAAGGTATTGGTCTAGTCATTTTAACTATTTAACTAAACAACGAGCTATCTATTTAACTAAACAATTAGCTATCTATTGAACTATTGAACTGTTTATTTATCTTTTGAAGCTTTGATCACTTCTTTAGCTAGTTTAGTATATACGTCCGCCCCTTTAGATTTTGGATCATATACGATGATAGGTTCACCATAACTTGGAGCTTCGCTAAGACGTACATTACGTGGAATAATAGTCTTATATACTTTATTGCCAAAGAATTTTTTAACTTCATCAGCAACTTGAATAGATAGGTTCGTACGGCCGTCAAACATTGTTAATAACACACCTTCAATTTCAAGGTCTTTATTAGATGTTTGTTGCACAATAGTAATTGTTTTCACTAGCTGACTAACCCCTTCTAATGCGTAGAACTCGCTTTGAATCGGAATTAACACGCTATCTGCCGCTGTAAAGGCATTTAATGTTAGCAAACCAAGGGATGGCGGACAGTCGATAATGATAAAATCATATTCATCACGTACGGGTGCCAATGCTTTTTTCAACATTGTTTCACGTGAAACAACTGAAACGAGTTCCACTTCTGCACCAGCTAATTGAATTGTTGCAGGCGCTACAAATAGCTTTTTAAGCATTGTAGGCTGAACAATATCAGCAATAGGTTCACCATCGATTAGAACATCGTGTACACAGAGTTCTAAATCATCTTTTTCAATACCTAAACCAGAGCTAGCATTACCTTGTGGATCTAAATCAACAAGCAATACTTTTTTACCAGCATCAGCCAAACAAGCGCTTAAATTCACGGATGTCGTCGTCTTACCAACACCGCCTTTTTGATTAGTAATAGCTATCACTTTGCCCACTTAATTCACCTCACATGTTCGTTCAAAATATTTCTTTTTAATTATAACATAAAACAACGATAATTACGGTAATTACAAATCAAATTCTAGAAAAATATCTATATTTTATTCACTAACTACATTATTTAATAATACACATATTTACATATTAGCAAATAATATAATTAAAGCTTATTATTAAACCTTATTTTGTATTTTTCAAAAGCTTCTATAAGAATTTTAATTGTTTCACGTGAAACAATTCACCTTTACTTTTTCATAATAAAATTTTGATTTATAACATACACCTAAATGTTTCACGTGAAACATTTATAATTGATAAAAAACAAATACTAAAATTTACTCCCTTAACATATAGTTTTAATACTAAAAATTTTATAGTGAAAAAATCACTTTGGTATATAAACATATACCAATCATCCAAATTTACACAAAAATTTTTTCATTCAAAATTTATATAAAAACAATTAATTAGGAATCAAAATTAGGCCAATGAAAATAGTTCAGTTAAAAAAATAAATCATTTAGAAAAACAATTCATTACATAACATCATTAAGATTACAATTTATTACAATTTATTATTAAGATTACAATTTATTACAACTTATCATTAATATTACAATTAATAATCAAATATCAGTACTAAAAATAAAATTTAATATCTTGATCAAAATTTATAGATAAAATTATTAGATTGTTTCACGTGAAACAATTAAATATAAAACTATAATAATATTAGGTATCCTAACAGTCTAAAACATCTATACAATTACCAATGATAACTTTTAAGATTAAAATGTAATTTGATATAGCTTCAAGTTATATCAACATACAACTAAATTATATGAGAATATAGGTCCTATATGCTTTGACAGGCATTATCGATATCTATATACTATTAATTAGATAGTAATTATATTTATAGACATAAAATCAGTAAATGTTAAGTTTCAACTGATCTATATACAATATACTAAAGATTAAGTACACGCTCTACGGATACGCAGAGCTTTTTATTTTGAAGAGGAGGCGTTTCCATGCCCATTTATAACGGAATGCTTCCTGCCATCGATAAAGCAGAAGTAAAACGATACGCAGGACTTCGTCATGCAGAGGATTTTCCACAACAATATGTGGATGAAGCATGTAAAGAAATTCAGTTATTAGCTACACCTAAAGGTGTATATCAAGAATACGATTATGATGCAGAAACAAAGACAATTTTGAGCAATCCACCGCTTAAGATTGAAGGTTCCATCATTGAAAAACACTTAGAAAAGTCTACAAAAGTCTATGTATTAGGCGTGACAGTAGGCGAAGATGTAGAAATCCGCAGCGAACAACTTTTTAAACAAGGCAATTATACTGTAGGATTACTATTAGATGCAGCAGCTACCACAGCAGTAGAGCAGGTAGCTGATCAAGTAAATGAAGTTATTAATACAATTGCTAAAAAACAAGGTTATAAACCAACATGGCGATTTAGTCCTGGTTACGGTAACTGGCCACTAGAAATTCAGCCACAATTAGCTAAAATCATCAAAACAGAGATGATTGGCTTACAAGTTACAGAAAATTATTTATTGTTCCCACGTAAGTCGGTAACAGCTATCATTGGTTTAATGCCAGCTAATGAAGATATCAATACAAAGCGTGGTTGCACATCTTGTTCCCAAAAGGATTGTACATCTCGTAAATTACCAGAAAAGGCATCTGTAACCACTAATAATAAAGGAGAAGAGAGCTGTAGTAAAACGACAGCTGAAGCCTCTGGTATCGCTATGAAAGGCCAACCAACAGAATAATGTTTCACGTGAAACATTGTAAAATTTAGGATGATAAAGGAAGATGTTTATGTATATATTTGACGGTGCTATGGGCACAATGCTTCAAGCTGCAGGCTTAGAAGAGGGCTATTGTCCCGAATTATTTAACGTAGAAAAACCAGAAGTAGTAAAGAATATTCACGCTCAATACTTACAACATGGTAGTGATGTAATTACTACTAACACATTCGGTGCTTGTGGTCTTAAGTTAGAAGATTATGACTTACAAGATCGAGTAAGAGAGATTAATATTGCAGCTGTAAAGGTAGCAAAAGAAGCTATTGCAGAGGTTAAACCATCTGCTCGTGTAGCTGGTTCTATGGGACCTACAGGTCGTTTCTTACAGCCATTAGGTAATATGAGCTTTGACTCTATTTATGACACATATCGTGAACAAGCAGATGCATTGATTGAAGGTGGCGTAGATTTCATTATCATTGAAACCATTATCGATGTACAAGAAATGCGTGCCGCTTTATTAGCATCTCTTGACGCTCGTGAAGCAGCAGGGAAGACAAAAGAAGATGTACAAATTATCTGTCAGTTTTCTTTCAGTGAAGACGGCCGTACTATTACAGGTACACCGCCAGCAGTAGCAACTACTATCGTAGAAGCTATGGGTGCTGATATCATCGGTATCAACTGTTCCCTTGGACCTGAACAAATTACACCACTTATCGAGGAAATCGCTAGCGTTACCAACTTGCCAATTAGCTGCCAACCAAATGCAGGCATGCCTCAATTAATTAATAAACAAACTGTGTTCCCACTTACAGCAGAAGAAATGGGTCCATTGATGCTTCCAATCGTAGATGCAGGTGCAAGCTATGTAGGTGGTTGCTGTGGTACAACACCAGCTCATATCCAATCTATTTCCGACGCTGTAAAAGCGCATACACCTAAAGAACGTGCTCATATTGAACCTAAAACAATCATTACGAGCCGTACTAAATTGTTAGAATTAGGTCATCATACAAAACCTCTTATCATCGGTGAACGTATCAATCCTACAGGCCGCAAAGTGCTTGCTCAAGAATTACGCGATGGCTCTTTCATCCGTGTAAAACGCGATGCGTTAGACCAAGTAGAAGCAGGTGCTGATATCCTCGACGTAAACATGGGCGTAGCAGGCATGGACCAAACTCCATTGATGGAGCGTGCTATCTTTGAATTATCCATGCTCGTTGAAACTCCATTGTCCATCGATACATTGGATCCAGCAGCTATGGAAGTAGCCCTTAAAAACTACCCAGGTCGTGCTCTTATCAACTCTGTAAATGGGGAAGAAGAGTCCATCACTCACGTTATGCCATTGGCTAAACGTTATGGTGCAGCATTGCTTTGCTTGCCTATCTGTAGCGGCGACTTACCTGAAAAAGCAGAGGACCGCGTTGCGTTAGCTGAAAGCATCGTAAATCGCGCTTATGGCTATGGTCTTCAACCACATGACCTATTACTCGACCCATTGGTGTTAACACTTGCTAGCGGTGAAGATAGTGCACGTCAAACATTGCGTACATTACAGTTATATAAAGAGAAATTTGGCTTCCCAACAGTAATGGGCTTGTCTAATATTTCTTTTGGTATGCCACAACGCCCTTACTTGAACGGCCAATTCTTAACAATGGCTTTAGCATGTGGCTTAACTACACCAATTATGAATCCTCTAAACTATCCAGCGAAAAAAGCGTTTGTTTCTAGCACTACATTATTAGGCTGGGACCCAGGTTCCGCTCAATTCATCAAAGAATACGGTTATGAAGATGAAACAAGTGCTCCTGGTAACGCTGCTCCAAAAGGTCCTGAAAAGAAATCTTTCGACAGCAATGATCCACTCGCTAATATCCGTGCTTGCGTAGAGCAAGGGGAAAAAGAGGCGATTATAGATCTTGTAAAAAAAGCATTAGCCGATGGCATTGATCCATTAGATCTTACTAAAAAAGGTTTATCTGAAGCGATGAACGTAGTAGGGGACAAGTTCGGTTCTGGTAAATTATTCTTGCCACAAGTAATGCTTGCTGCCGAAACAATGCAGGCTGCTTTCAACACCATTAAAGAAATCATTCCTGCTAGTGAAAGTTTAGATAAAGGTACAGTCGTTGTAGCAACAGTTAAAGGCGACATCCACGATTTAGGTAAAAATATCGTAGCGGCCTTGCTTGAAAACAATGGTTATAAAATCGTCGACCTCGGCAAAGACGTTGATCCAGAAGTCATCGTTCAAGCTATTAAGGACAACAAGGCGGCTCTCGTTGGTATCTGTTCCTTGATGACTACAACAATGCCTCAAATCGACAATACTGTGGCTGCTATCCGCGCTGCAGGCCTTAATACTAAGGTCATGGTTGGTGGTGCCGTAGTATCTCAAGAATACGCAGATCAAGCGGGCGCAGATATCTACGCTAAAGACGGCATCGCTGCAGTTAACCATGCCAACGATTTCTTTGAAACTTTAGAGAAATAATTTGTAATAAAGAGGTACATGATGACATTAAGAGAGAAACATCAACAAGGGAAATTCACCATCACTGTTGAATTAGACCCACCAAAGAGCAGTTCTGCTCAAAAGGTATTTGATCAAGCAGCCCGTTTGAAAGGAAAAGTAGATGCTATTAACATCGCTGACAGCCCTATGTCCAAGATGCGTATGAGCCCAATTTCCTTGTCCTATTTGTTACAACATAATAAAGACATCGAAACTATCTTCCACCTTACATGCCGCGATCGTAACATCATAGGCTTACAATCCGAATTACTAGGCGCTGCAGCACTTGGCGTAAATAACATCTTAACCCTTACTGGTGACAAACCAGATAATGGGGACCACCCATTTGCACAATCCGTATTTGAAGTAGACTGTATGGGCTTGCTCAATATCGCTAAAACATTAAATGCTGGTAAGGACTTGGCAGGTAATGATTTAGATGAGCCTACAAACTTCTACATCGGTGCTACTGGCAATCCTGGTGCGCCAGACTTAGAAATTGAACGTCAAAAATTGGCAGCTAAAATTAAAAATGGTGCGCACTTCGTGCAAACACAACCAATTTACGATTTAGAGCAAGCAAAACGCTACATCGATAAAATGTCTGAGTTTGATGTACCTATTATGCTCGGTTTAATTCCACTTAAAAGCTTCAAAATGGCAACATATTTACATGAAAAAGTTCCTGGGATCAATATTACACAAGAAATCCTAGACCGTGTAGAAAAAGGCGGTAAAGAAGCGGGTACAGAAATCGCTATCGAAACATTAGAACAAATCAAAAAAATCGCTGCAGGCGTACACATTATGCCTTTAAACGATATCGATACAACATTACATATCATTGACCATGTATAAGTCATTGTGAAATTATAAAAGAACACCTTTCCCACAGCCTCAATAGCGAGTAGGGAAAGGTGTTCTTTTTAGCAACTATATTAACAATAAAATATTACACTAGCGGTTTGTCTTTAATTTCTTTTGGTTTACGTGGATATTGTTTCGGTGTTTTGCCTGTTTTCTTGATGTACAAAATTGCTCGTTTATCATCCAAGGTTGGCAGAGTAACGGTACGTACTTCTTCAATCTTAGCTTTTAATATACTGAGTGCTTTATTGGATTCTGCCACTTCTTCTTCATATATAGCACCTTTTAAAGCCACCACATAGCCACCTTCTTTTACGTATGGAACAGTCCATTCTAGAAGAATAGGTAAACGCGCTACTGCACGACTCATCGCAATATCGAAGCTTTCACGGTAATCTTGATGACTAAGATCCTCTGCACGGCCATGCAAGGTCGTACAATTCGTCAATTTTAGCTCATCCATAACGGATTCAAGGAAGGTAAGACGTTTTTTCAAAGAATCAAAGAGCGTAATCTTAAGGCTACGGTCATAGATTGCCAACGGAATGCCAGGGAAACCAGCGCCAGTGCCAACATCGATAATAGACATGCCTGATTTAATAATATTTGAGTCATAGCAGGAGAGGGAGTCGATCATGTGCTTAACTACAACCTCTTTCATATCAGTAATGCCCGTAAGGTTGAGGTATTTATTTGTTTCAATCATGCGCGCGTAATACACATAAAAGTCCTTTGCTTGCTCTTCCGTACAGGGCAGACCAAAGTTGCTCATTTGTTCCATCATGTATGAAACAAATTCAGACTCAGGTGCGATAGGCACATCGTATTTTTCTTTCATAAGTACTCCTAATGAATTATTCGATATTTATATAAAAGTAAAAGCTATCCACAATTATTCAATACAACTCATGTCATATAGCTCATCATATAAATAAATCTATGTAATTAACAATATATGAGATAATAAAATAGTATTTCTAATTTCAAATGCTATAAAACTCAAAAATTTAAGCTCTACCGCTTATTTGATCAATTTTATATAAGTTTATATACAAAAACTAATAAAATGACCATATAAGCGAAATATTTAAGTCATTTTTCTTTATATTATAGCATATTCTCAATCTATTCTCATTTATAAATCAAAATATATGACCTGCGCAGAAGAAAATAGGGTAGGGTAGAGATATTATACCTATATTATCATTTAAGATAATTAATTGAGAAATCGGTCCATCTTTTTACAATTTCATCATCCATCTTTTCAGCACCCAAATTTTACAGTTTATTTCTAATTTATCACCATGAAATTTTCTTCACTTACAGATTATTTTGTCTATTCTGAATGTACATCTAATGTATTTCTCTAGTGTACATATTTTAACCATAGAATAATATGTGTTTTATAAATATACACAGAAATTCCATTATGATATGTATACAAAATTATACCTTGTTAAAATATATATCAAGGTATATACTTTTATTAACAAGGAGGTGATATGTATGACCACAGCAAAGCTATTCGAAAATGGCCGCAGCCAGGCTGTACGATTACCAAAAGAATTTCGGTTTAATGGTGATGAAGTAATCATCAACAAAATTGGAAATGTAGTTTTACTTATGCCAAAAGATGATGAGTGGGCAGGATTTGTAGCTGGTTTATCATTATTTACAGATGATTTTATGTGTAACGGACGGGAAGATATCGATCATCAGGAGCGTGAAGCCTTATGAAGTATATGTTAGATACAAATATATGTATTTATGCCATTAAGCAAGAGCCAGAAGTTGTACTACAAAAAATTTTAAAGCATCGTCCTTCAGATATATGTATATCATCAATTACATATGCTGAGTTAATGCATGGTGTAGAAAAAAGCCAATCAAAAGATAAAAATAGATTAGCTTTAACACTTTTATTATCGCCTATCCAAATTGTTGATTTTGACAGCCACGCTGCTGAGGAATATGGAAAAATAAAAGCAGATTTACAATCACAAGGAAAAATTATTGGTCCTATGGATCTGCTCATTGCAAGCCACGCAAAGTCAAAGGGTCTTACCATTGTTACTAATAATACAAAAGAGTTTGAAAGAGTAAGGCAATTAGAAGTTGAAGATTGGTCTAAACCATTAAGCTAATTAAAACTATAAATAGTTACTAAAAAAGCTAGCTAAATCACATTAGCTAGCTTTTTGTATGTAATCACATCTATTATTTACTTCTATTGTATTGTTCTAGTTGAATCAACAGAACAGACACGTCAGCCGGGGATACGCCAGAGATACGGCTTGCTTGGCCGATAGAGTGTGGGCGTATTTTATTGAGCTTTTGTTGTGCTTCAAGGGAGATACCCTTAATTTGTGTGTAATCCCATTCTTTTGGAAGAATTTTTTCTTCTAATTTGCGAACCTTATCGACTTGGTCCATTTGTTTTTTGATATAGCCTTCGTACGTAATGGAGATATCAACAGCTTCTTCAACATCAGGTGTATAGCGTTTCAAACCAAATGCATCGGCTACGATAGCATAGGAAAGTTCGTTACGTTTCACCAAATCGTAAGCGTGAATGCCCGTTCTAATCGGTGCTGTGCCTAAACTTTCAAGCAAGGCTTGTGTTTCCTTAGATGGATTAACAGGTGTATTTCGCAACATATTCATTGCTTCTTCGATAGCAGCTTTCTTAGCTGTAAATTTAGCCCAACGATCATCTTTTACAAGACCAATTTCACGGCCTTTTTCAGTAAGACGCATATCTGCATTGTCTTGACGAAGCAATAGACGATATTCGCTGCGGCTTGTCATCATGCGGTACGGTTCGTTTGTGCCTTTTGTTACGAGATCATCAATGAGAACACCGATATAGGCTTCGGAGCGAGCAAGGATAAACGGTTCTTTACCTTCAAGCCATAAAGCAGCGTTAATACCAGCCATTAAGCCTTGAGCAGCTGCTTCTTCATAACCAGATGTACCATTCGCTTGACCAGCAGAGTAAAGGCCTTCAATATGTTTCACTTGAAGCGCTGGCGTCAATTGCGTAGGGTTCAAACAATCGTATTCGATAGCATAGGCAGGGCGCATAATTTCTACATTTTCAAGACCAGGAATGGTACGCAAGAACGCATATTGTACATCCATAGGAAGAGACGTACTCATGCCTTGCACGTACATTTCGTTTGTGCCAGTACCTTCTGGTTCTACGAATAATTGATGACGTTCTTTGTCGGCAAAGCGCACTACTTTATCTTCGATGGAAGGGCAGTAACGAGGGCCTACGCCTTCAATTTTACCACTGTACATTGGAGCACGGTGAATATTGCTCGTAATAATTTCATGCGTTTCTTTGTTAGTATAGGTCAACCAACATACGTCTTCATTGCGATTAATCCATTCATCCATGAAAGAGAAAGAGTGATGATGTGTATCGCCTTCTTGAACCTCCATATTTTCAAGGTTAAGCGTGCGTTTATCTACACGAGCTGGCGTACCAGTCTTAAAGCGCATCAATTCAATGCCATTATCTAGCAAGGATTGAGAGAAATGTTCTGCTACACGTTGACCATTTGGACCACCTACGTAATCGATATCACCGATGAGGATTTTACCTTTCAAATAGGTACCTGTACAAAGAATAACAGCCTTAGCGCCATAGAATTCGCCAAGCTCTGTAACGATACCCGTTACTCTGCCGTCCTCAACCTTAAGCTCAGTTACCATGATTTGCTTAACATTGAGGTTCTCTGTATTTTCAATGGTTTGTTTCATCAAATGTTGGTATTTAATTTTATCGGATTGGCAGCGCAAAGAATGCACTGCTGGGCCTTTACCCATGTTGAGCATACGCATTTGAATAGCTGTAGCATCCGCGTTGATACCCATTTGACCGCCTAAGGCATCAAGCTCATAAACAAGATGACTTTTACCGGGACCGCCAACGGCAGGATTACATGGCATAAGCGCAATATTATCTAAACTGATGGTCGCCATCAACGTGCGATGACCCATGCGGGCAGCGGCGAGGGCCGCCTCACAACCAGCATGACCACCACCGATGACGATGACATCATAATTATCTACTGTGTACATATCAATTGAATTCCTTATATTTGTTACTTATCTTATTGTGAAAGTTTAAATCACTTACCAAGGCAAAAACGACTGAATAGTTCGTCGATCATGCTTTCACGGATGGTGTCGCCCGTGATGTCTCCTAGTAGTTCCCAGGCGCTGCGCAGGTCGGTAGCGATAAAGTCTACTGGCATGCCCATGTCGATGGAGGAGAGGGCTTGTTCGACTTGTGCCTTTGCTTGTTCCATGAGGCTGATGTGGCGCACATTACTGATCATGGCGCTGTTGTCTTGTTTTACGCGACCGCCATAGACGAGTTCTTGCACCCATTTGGAAAGAACTGCAGAGCCTTCGCCTTCTTTAGCGCTAATGCGTTCGATAGCTGTAAAAGTACCGTGTTCTTTAATATTTTCGTCTGTAACGACTTGTGCCACATCGGACTTATTAAGGAGTACAATGGTGTTCAAACCGCTAACAGAGGTCAAAATTTCGATTTCTTCAGGGGTTAATGGAGTAGACCCATCGATAACGCAGAGCACGATATCTGCTTTGTTAATATAATCGCGAGCACGCTCCACACCAAGGGCTTCTACCGTATCTTGAGTATCCCGAATACCTGCCGTATCGATGAGGCGCAGAGAAATGCCTTCTACGGTCATATATTCTTCAATACTATCCCGCGTCGTACCAGGAATATCCGTTACAATAGCGCGGTTTTCGCGCAAGAGAGCGTTCATAAGGCTCGATTTACCTGCATTTGGACGGCCTACAATAACCGTCGTAATACCGTCGCGAATGAGGCGACCCGTATTAGCTGTGGATAAAAGTTCATCCATAGCTTTCAAAATAGGCTCTAGCTGATCCCGAACCTCTTGGCTCGTTACATCCTCAATATCCTCTTCTGGATAGTCGATGGTTACCTCTAAATGAGCAATCATGGCGATGAGCTGTTCACGCACATCTTTTACAAAGGACGAAACTGTGCCGTCCAGCTGCGATACAGCAAGAGAGAGGGAGTCCTCTGTTTTCGCTTCAATAATATCAATGATCGCCTCTGCTTGGGTGAGGTCGATACGTCCGTTCATAAAGGCACGCTTCGTAAATTCGCCGGCTTCAGCCATGCGCACATCGTGATTTACGAGGAGTTTTAAAATTTGTCGAACCGGCACAATACCGCCGTGACACTGAATTTCTACCACGTCTTCTGCGGTGTAAGAATGAGGGCCTTTCATTAATAACACAAGAACCTCGTCGATAGTCTTGTTCGTTGCTGGGTCTACAATGGTCCCATATTGAATCGTTCTATTTTGGCGGTCCATCAAAGGAACGGTGCCAGCGCTCTTGAACAGGCTATTTACAATAGGAAAACTATCCTTGCCGCTGACCCGAATAATACCAACCCCGCCGATGCCGGGCGGCGTCGCAATGGCCGCTATTGTATCATCTATATACATACATATCTCCGTATTTCGATTATCTAGTATTTGCTTTTGTATATGTTCTTCGCCTGTGAAAGTTAAACTAAACTAATCTTTGCATGCGAAGATTAACTTAGGTTAGCTTTCACCATAACCTAAAGAATAAAGGGGGCAGCCCTCAAGCAACCGAGAATTCAGTCACTTGAAAGCTGCACCACTATATTATTTTTTGTACGTAATCACAACGTGACGGAACGGTTCGTCCCCTTCACTGTTAGTAACAACGTTTTTATCCCCTTGAAGGGCAGTGTGAATGATTTTACGTTCAAAAGCATTCATCGGTTCTAAGGAAACCTTTTGACGGTTGCGTTTCACCTTAGAAGCCAAGCGTTTCGCGAGATTCACCAATGTTTCTTCTCGGCGAGAACGATAATTTTCCACATCTACCACGATATGGCAATGGCCAGATACATCCTTGTGAGCCACGAGATTTGTTAAGTATTGAATAGCATCCAATGTTTGACCATGTTTGCCGATCAAAATACCTAAATCTTCGCCGTGTACTTGGAATGTAATCTTATCTTTAGTCATCATTTTTTCGATAACCACAGTGAGGCCCATTTGTGTAAACATATCATCGAGGAATTGTTTACCTTTTTCAGCAATTTCTTGTTGGTCTTCTTTTGAAAGTTCCTTTTTAGAAGGTTTTTCTACAACATCACCTTCAGAAGTTTCAACTACTGCATCTTGTACTTCTATTTCACTTGTTGCTACCGGCTTGGAAGCAACAGCTACAGATTGTTCTTCTACATGAGCTACTTCTTCTTGAGTAGCAGTTTTAGCTACAGATGTGAAGAATAAGCGAACAACTGCTGGTTTACGACCAATGCCCAAGAAGCCATTAGAAGGTTGTTCCAAGACTTTAGTTTCTACCAATTCTTGGCCTTCTGCAGCCAATTGAGCTACGCCTTTGGCAATGGCATCTTCAATGGTTTTAGCAGATACATCGATAAATTCCATAGTGTCTCCTATTTCTTAGCTTCTAAGCTTTTGTAAATGAAATGTTGTTGCACAAATTGGAATACATTGGATACGATCCAGTAAATAACTAAGCCAGATGGGAAGTTAAGGGAGATGTAACCAATGAATAAAGGCATAAAGATTGTCATAATCTTTTGTTGTTGCGCAGCAGCACCAGTTGCACCG
>CABSJA010000032.1 GCA_902477915.1 uncultured Veillonella sp. | reverse complement strand
TGAACAAAAAACATATATTAACGAATGGTGGTAATATGAGCTGGAAAACGTATACAGTGAAAGAACCAACAGAATTGACGGTCTCTAAATATGTAAAGGAACGCTTTTCATTATCCTCTCGAGATATTCAAATGATGTTCCGCAAGAAACGGGTGAAAGTAAATAGCCGTGTAGCCCATTCCCAGCGTTCTCTCAAAAAGGGTGATGTGTTAACTTTGGAATTACCACAGGATAAGGACTATGGCGTCGATGTAGAAAAAGGCCCTATTACAGTTCTCTACGAAGATGCTCATACCTTGGTGGTTGATAAAGCTCCATTCATGCTTGTTCATCCAGCGGGACAAACTAAATCTGGTACATTGAGTAACTATGTGGCTGGGTATTATGCTAAAAAAGGTGTAGTTCACAAGGTGCGCCCTGTACATCGTCTTGACCGAGACACATCTGGTTGTATTCTCTTTGGTAAAACAAAGGAAGCTCAGCAATATTACACTGATGAATTACAAGCTGGTCGTATCGACCGTATCTACACAGGCTTAGTAGAAGGCTATATTAACGAAGATGGCGTAGTTGATGAACCTATCGGTGTAGATCCAGTATTTGATAATCGCCGTGTCATCGATGAATTTGGTCAACCAGCTCAAACGGAATATACCGTTGTTGGTCATGAAGGTGAACATACGCTATTGAAGTTCAAATTATTAACCGGCAGAACACATCAAATCCGCGTGCACATGGAACACATTGGTCATCCTATTGTGGGAGATGCCATGTATGGGACACGCAATAAACCCTATACACGTCAATGCTTACATGCGTCAGAACTCACCTTTGTACCCTATGGTAAGGACGAGCCTATAACGGTAACCTGTGAAGTAGGGGACGACTTTGGACATGAAAAGTAATAATTGCTTTTCTAATTTTTATCAATTATAATTTATATGATGATGTGGTCATAGAGCATGCCACGTAAAATAAAGAAAGCTCAATTGCTAGATGTGGTCACAGAGCGTGCCACGTAAAACAAAAAAAGCTCAATTGATGATTGTGTATTCGTGTATACAAAAAATAATAGTGATAAAAATGCATAGTCTATGACTTAAAGTCATGGACTATGTTTTTTTTATATTTTCAATTCACAGTGGACAGGAGTATACTATGTATAGACAAAAATTCTATAGAATTTAAAATTTAGATGAGGTTATGGACGATTACAGCCGATAATATCACTACAGAATGGATTCTTTAGAAGTAGTTTATAGTTTATACTTTCACCAAGACCGAACGGAACGATGCCGCAGAGCTTGGATTGATCAAGTGATATGAAGGAGTGCACGTTATGGATAGGAATCAGAGCACAATCGAGCAACAACGTCTAGATCAAGCTAGACTAGAAGCTAATGGTATGTACAGCAGCCAATTTGAAAAGGATGCGTGCGGCATGGGCTTTGTCGTTAATATTAAAGGTAAAAAATCCCACGATATTATCGATGATGGTTTGCGTATTTTAGAGCGCCTTGAACACCGTGGTGGTGCTGGTGCCGATAAGGACACAGGGGATGGTGCCGGTATTTTGGTACAAATTCCACATGAGTTCTTTAAACGCGAATGCGAAGTGCTTGGTATTAATTTGCCTGCAGCTGGTGAGTACGGCGTAGGTATGATATTTGCCCATAAATATGAAAGCCTCCGTAACGAGCAAAAACGCATTTTTGAAGAGGTTGTACGCGAAGAAGGTCAAGTTGTTCTTGGCTGGCGTGAAGTACCAGTAGATGGTACAAAGGTTGGTCAAGAGGCGGCTGCCATTCGTCCTTGGATGATTCAAATCCTCATCGGCAAAGGCCCAGACGTAACTAATAACAAAGAATTTGAACGTAAATTATATATTATTCGTAAATTAGCAGAAAAACGCATTGTTCCATTGAGCAAGGAATTATCTAGTGATTTCTATATTGCATCCTTGTCCTCTAAAACAATCGTATATAAAGGTATGTTGACACCTGGTCAATTGCGTGACTTCTACCTTGATTTGAGTGACCTTGACTTTACATCTGCATTGGCTATGGTTCACTCCCGTTTTAGTACGAATACATTCCCAAGCTGGGCTCGGGCGCATCCTAACCGTTTCTTAGTGCATAATGGTGAAATCAACACAATCCGTGGTAACGTAAACTGGATCAATGCTCGTGAAGGTAAAGCAGAATCTCCATTATTCCCAGATATTAAAAAGGTATTCCCTGTAGTAGATGACAGCGGTTCTGACTCCGCTATGTTCGACAACACTTTGGAATTCTTGCACATGACAGGTCGTTCCTTGCCTCATGCGATTATGATGATGATTCCTGAACCTTGGGAACGCAATAATCTCATGAGCCAAGAAAAACATGACTTCTATGAGTTCAATAGCTTCATGATGGAACCATGGGATGGCCCTGCCGCTATGGGCTTTACTGATGGTACTGTTATCGGTGGCGTACTTGACCGTAATGGTTTGCGTCCTGCTCGTTACTATGTAACAACTGATGATCGCGTTATCATGGCATCTGAAGTGGGTGTAGTAAACGAAAACGCTGAAAATATTCGCGCTAAAGGTCGTTTGGAACCAGGCAAAATGCTTCTCATCGATACAGAGGAACAACGCATTATTTCCGACGAAGAAATCAAACAACGAGTTGCTACTGAATTGCCATATGATGAATGGGTAAAAGAGCACGTTATCCACTTGTCTGAAATTACGCAAGCTGATGAAAGCGATATTCCAAAAGTAGAAGATTTGTTCAAAAAGCAACAAGCCTTTGGTTATACTCAAGAAGATCTTGTACGTATGATCGTACCTATGGCAAAAGATGGTAAAGATCCTGTAGGTGCAATGGGTGCCGATGCTCCACTTGCTATCTTGTCTGATAAACCACAATTGTTATACAGCTACTTCAAGCAAATGTTCGCGCAAGTAACAAATCCTCCAATCGACTCCATTCGTGAGGAAATGGTTACATCTACACGCGTTATGCTTGGTAACTCTGGTAACTTAACAGATCCTAATAAAGCTGGTACCTATGCGTTGTCCATGCGTACACCAATTCTTACTAACCAAGAATTAGCGTCCATTAAGGCTCTTGACTGCCGTCGTATGAAATCTGTTACATTGCCAATCCTCTTCGACCCAACTAAGGGTGCGGATGGCTTGCGTGATGCGTTGACTGAATTATGTGAAAAAGCCGAAGAAGCAGCACGTACAGAGCAAAATGTATTGATTTTATCCGACCGTGGAGTCGATGAAAATCATGCACCAATTCCAGCGTTGTTAGCTGTAGCAGCTGTTCATAATCACTTAATTAGAAAAGTATTGCGCACAGAAATTGGTCTTATCCTCGAATCTGGTGAGCCTCGCGAAGTACATCATTTCTGTACATTGATCGGTTATGGTGTAACAGCTATCAATCCTTATTTGGCTCTTGAAACTGTACGCGATTTACAAGCTCGTAAACGTCTTGGTGATATTACACCTGAACAAGCAGAAAAGAACTACATCAAAGCGGCTGTGGGCGGTATCATGAAAGTTATGTCCAAAATGGGTATCTCCACAGTACGTTCTTATCAGGGTGCCCAAATTTTCGAAGCTTTGGGCTTGAACACCAACTTTATTAATAAGTTCTTCGTAAATACACCAACACGTATTGGCGGTATTGGTCTTGTAGGCGTTGCCAATGAAGCATTGGCTCGTTATGACCGTGCTTTCAAATCCGATGAATCTGTGCTTGAACCAGGTGGTTGGTATGGCCCTGTAAAAGATGGGGAAGAACATTTATTCAATCCTAAAACAATTGATCTTTTACAAGAATCCCTTATTAACGGTGATTACGCAAAATATAAAGAATACTCTAAAGCGATTCGTAACGATTACCATGTAACATTGCGTTCCTTGATGGAATTGAACTACCCAGTGGGCGGCGGTATTCCTATCGAAGAGGTTGAACCTGAAGAATCCATCGTAAAACGCTTTAAAGCGGGCGCTATGAGTTATGGTGCCATCAGTAAAGAGGCTCATGAAACGATTGCTATCGCTATGAACCGTCTTGGTTCCACATCTAACTCTGGTGAGGGCGGCGAAGACGTAGCTCGTTTCAAACCATTGCCAAATGGCGACAGCATGAACTCTGAAGTAAAACAAATTGCATCTGGCCGTTTCGGTGTAACTGCAAATTACCTCATCCACGCAAAAGAGTTGCAAATTAAATGCGCACAAGGTGCTAAACCAGGCGAAGGTGGTCAATTACCAGGTAAGAAAGTATACCCTGAAATCGGGAAAGCTCGTCACTCCACTCCAGGTGTTGAGCTCGTATCTCCACCACCACATCATGATATTTACTCCATCGAAGACTTGGCTGAGTTGATTTACGATTTGAAATGCGTTAACAAAGATGCTCGCATTTCCGTTAAATTAACATCTGAAGCTGGCGTTGGTACTATCGCTGCTGGTGTGGCAAAAGCAAAAGCAGACAATATCTTAATCTCTGGTTACGATGGTGGTACAGGTGCGGCAGGCCGTACATCTGTAAAACACGCTGGTGTGCCTTGGGAATTAGGCTTGTCCGAAACACATCAAACATTGATGCTCAACAGATTGCGTGACCGCGTTAAATTGGAAGTAGACTCCAAATTGATGACTGGTTTTGACGTAGCCGTTGCGGCTATGCTTGGCGCTGAGTTATTCGGTTTCGGTACATTGCCACTCGTTGCTGTAGGCTGTAAAATGGCTCGTGTATGTAACCTCAACACATGCCCTTATGGCGTAGCTACACAAGATGAAAAATTGCGCGCTCGTTTCACAGGTAAGCCTGAGTACGTAGAAAACTTGATGATCTTCATCGCTCGTGAATTGCGTGAAATCATGGCTCGCTTAGGCATACGCTCCGTAGCTGAACTTGTAGGCCGTATCGATCTTGTTCGTCAAAAATCTCAAGACGATAACTTCAAATTGTCTCGCGTTGACCTAAAACGCGTATTGTTCCACCCATACATCGATGCATCTGTAGGTCATATGCACATGATTGACCAAGATCACGAATTGGAACGCACATTGGACATGTCCAAGCTCTTGCGTATGTGCCGTCCTGCCATTGAGGACCAAAAACCAATTCGCGCTAAATTGGCTATCAACAACATTAACCGTGTTGTAGGTACCTTGGTTGGTTCTGAGGTGACACGTCGTTATGGTGAAAGCGGCTTGCCAGATAACACAATCAAGTTGAACTTTGAAGGCTCTGCTGGTCAATCCTTTGGTGCTTTCATTCCTAAAGGCATGACTTTAGAACTTGAAGGTGATGCGAACGATTACCTCGGTAAAGGCTTGTCCGGTGGTACAATCACTGTATATCCGCCTAAGAAATCCATTTTCGAAGCGGACGAAAACATCCTTATCGGTAACGTTGCCTTCTATGGTGCTACATCTGGTACAGCCTACATTAATGGTGTAGCTGGTGAACGTTTCGCTGTTCGTAACAGTGGTATCACTGCTGTTGTGGAAGGCTTAGGCGACCATGGTTGTGAATACATGACTGGTGGCGAAGTTCTTGTACTCGGTAAAATTGGCCGTAACTTCGCAGCAGGTATGTCCGGTGGTTATGCATACATCCTCGATTGCGATGAACGCTATGTAAATACAGGCCTCGTAGAATTACGTCCTGCTAATAATGATGACCTTAAACGCATTAAAGAATTAGTAGAACAACATGTATTGCATACTAATTCCGCTAAAGGCCGTCATATCCTTGAAAACTGGAATAACTTTGTAAACAGATTTACAAAAGTTGTACCTGTAGCATACGAAGAAATGCACGCTGCTATTGAACGCTATAAAGAACAAGGTTTATCCTTGGAAGAAGCTCAATTAGCTGCATTTAAAGAAAAATATGCAAAATAATTTCTCATCTAACTGAATATCATTTAGATAAGACATATGAAATGCCTCTATAGCTTTGACTATAGAGGCATTTTCATGTATAATATTTGTATTGCAATATTGGATCATGGCAGTTCTCGGGCCTGTGCAATGGGGGCCTGTGAATCGTGTCAGGACTGAGAGGTAGCAGCACTAAGCGGTAACCTTCATGTGCCACGGGGAACCCGGGGGCTGTCGTGATCGAATATTGCAAGGCGGCCTGTGGGGCCGCTTTTTTTATGTCTAATCTAAGCTCTATAAAATAAGTCAGATTTTCTTGAATATGGTATAATAAAGTATTGTAATTTTCGGAAAAAGGGGGTGTTCCAATGGCATATATTGCGTTATATCGTAAGTACCGTCCGCAGACGTTTACCGATGTGGTTGGTCAGCATCAGGTATCTGATACATTGATGCGCGCTATCCGCGAGGATAAGGTGGCTCATGCGTATTTATTTGCTGGTCCGCGCGGGACTGGTAAGACGAGTATGGCTAAGATTTTTGCGCGCGCTATCAACTGTGAGCATGGGCCAACGGATCATCCTTGTAACGAGTGTAGTGCTTGTAAATCGATTTTGAGCGGTCAGTCCATGGACGTTCTTGAAATCGATGCTGCTTCCAATCGTGGTATCGATGAGGTACGTGCCCTTCGTGAAAGCGTTAAATTTATGCCTGTTGAAGGGCGTAAAAAGGTGTTCATCATCGACGAAGCCCACATGCTTACGACAGAAGCGTGGAATGCACTTTTAAAAACTATCGAAGAGCCACCGGCTCACGTTATGTTTATCTTCGCTACTACAGAGATTGAAAAGTTACCTGTTACCATCGTATCTCGCTGTCAGCGGTATACCTTTAGACGGATTACGTCTGACGATATCGCACAGCGCTTATCCTATGTAGCGGAACAAGAAGGCTTTGGCTTAGATCCAGCAGCGGCACAGCTCATCGCAGTTCATGCAGATGGCGGTTTGCGTGATGCGTTGAGTATCTTAGACCAATGTGCTGGTATGGCAACAGGTACTATTACACCTCAAGTGGTAGAGGAACTGATTGGCCTTGTTAGCAAGGAATGGATCATTCATTTCCTTGATGCGTTGCGAAATGGGGATGGACCAAAATTACTGTCCTATATTCACGATGCATTGGCAGAAGGTCGTGATGCAACGCAGATTATGGAAGCCCTCATTCAGCACGTGCGTGCCTTGCTCGTTGGCAAGGTCGCACCTGATGCGGATGAGCTCAAGGTATATGATGCCTTTAAAGATGAGTTTTTAGTTCAAGCTGAAAGCATCGATTTTAATGAGCTTAATCAATACGTTCGCAGTGCTCAATCCATTATGAATGATGCGAAACAGGTGGATAATCCACGAACCATCATCGAAATGGGATTACTCGTTTTATGTGCTAAATTAGGCTCTGTTGATGAAAGTTTAGAAGACCGTGTATATGCATTAGAGGCTTCCGCGCGTTCTGAACGGAACGATTTATTGAACCGCATGGCTCAATTAGAACAACGCGGTTCAGCGGTTCCTACGCCTACTTATGGTGCCAATGCATTTGGTCCGCCTAGTGGCTATGCAAATAGCTTTGTTCCTGTAGATAATGCGGCTGTGCAGAATGCTTCCATGAGTAATACGCAGAATAGTACTGTTGGTATTGTGCCTCCTCCAAGTGGTGTGGGGATGACACCACCGCCTGCGAGTGTAGGCATGACACCTCCACCGATGGGAGCACCAGGTAGCACACCGCCTCCTATGAATGGAGTAGGAATGGCTCCGCCTCCAATGGGTGGCGTTGGTATGGCACCACCACCAACTACAAGTAGTGCACCACAACGAACTGCTAGAAATCAAGCCAAAGGTCGTGGTAAAAAAGGCATTAGTACACAAGCTATCATTAGTGATCAAATCTTGTCTGCTCAAGAGTATCGTAATGTACAGTCTAATGTCATTAAATACTTGAAGGACAGCAATCGCAATATGACCTCCACCGTTATTGGTCAAGGTCAGCTTGTGTATGTGGACCAAAGTAAGGCTGTTATGGCCTTCAAGAACACATTACACCTCAATGTAATGACCAACGAAGTAAACTTGGCAGAAGCGGCAGATGCTTTCACCTATACACTGGGCTATCCAGTACATGTGGAAATCGTAGATGCCCTTACACAGGTCTATAAAGACTATAAAAAGGCCTCTGGCAGTACGACACAGCACCAAGTAAAAGCGCCGCAACGTCCACCAGAACCGATGGTTGACGTACAGAAGACCTCTGGTGGCCAGCCGACGCAAATGGATTTAACAAATCCATCAGCACCACAAGGCACTAACAATGCATCAGTGGGAAATAGTTCAGCAGGAGCTAATAGCGCTCAAGGTAGTAGTGCGTCACAAGCTCAACAACCTACTGCACAGGTTGGCGGTTCAACCACTGACGAACAATCTAGCAAACCTGATTCTGCAGCGGTAGATGCAGCAAAGGCGGCGGCTTTGGCATTCTTAGCGAAGAAGACGGGCGGTACCAATGCTGCTAGCAGTAGTACGAATACAGGTACAACAGTTGCTTCCGTAGAAGGTCAAACATCTGGCGGAGATGTGCCGATTACATCCTTTGATGGCAGTCCGTCCGGATCAGTTCCAGATGGAGAGATCCCTATCGAGTCGCTAGCAGGTTCTATTGAAGGTGATGATATTCCTGTTCATTCCTTTGATGATGTGCCTGTAGACGATATGGAGGAAGCTTATGTATCATCCTTAGATGATATGCCACCACATCCGTTAGATAGTGTTACTGTTATTAGCGATGATGGGGAGGTCTTAGAACGCCCTATGGATAGCGGTGCGCATATCGAGGTAGAAGCTGTCCCAAAGTCTAATGGGGGCGAACAACAGGGAACCCCTTATCAAAGTGATGAGTATGCTATGCTTTCACAAGCACCTATTGAAGTAGCGCCCGTCGATAGCGTGACGGTAGCTCGTGAATACGCATGGGATCCAGAGCATATGACAGAAGAGGAGCGAAACAATCCTCTCTTGGCAGAAACATTAGAGAAATTATCTGAAGACCACGACATTATCGTCGAGGTCATCGAAGAATAAATTTTTGAGTATACCTGTTGGTCCTAAGGCCGTAGGTGACACATATGTTAAAATCTATGTCGCATGTTAGAGTTATGGGCATAGACAGTTAGTAAGGACAAGGTCCTAAAAGGAGGAAATACAATGTTTGGTAAAGGTATGGGCAATATGGCTGGCATGATGAAAAAAGTTCAAAAAATGCAAGCAGATATGAAGAAAATGCAAGAAGAATTGAAAACTCGTACAGTAGAGGCTTCCGTTGGTGGCGGTGCTGTAACAGTTGTGATGAACGGTGAAAAAATCATCGAGTCTTTGAAATTGAACCCAACTGCAGTTGATCCTGAAGACGTAGAAATGTTAGAAGATTTAGTGATGGCTGCTGTAAACGAAGCTAGCAAAAAAGTAGACGACCTCTTGGCTCAAGAAATGGGCAAAGTAACTGGTGGTCTTAACTTGCCAACAGGTTTATTCTAAATGACAAATGCTTTAGAACGGCTCGTAGAGCAGTTGCGCCGCTTGCCAGGTATCGGCTCCAAGTCGGCTAGACGCTTGGCCTATCATTTGGTAGAAATGCCGAAGGAAGAGGTAGACCGTCTCGTGGAAACCATCGTAGAAGCGAAGGGGGCTACGCGTCACTGTTCTATTTGCTTTAACTTATCAGCGCAAGATCCATGCGAATTCTGTAGCAATCCGAACCGCGATCAAACGACAATTATGGTCGTTGAAACATCTCGCGATGTCATTGCTATCGAGCGCAGTGGTGACTATAAGGGCTTATATCACGTATTGGAAGGTGCCTTGTCCCCTATGGAGGGCATCGGTGCTGACGATATTCGCGTAAAAGAATTGATCGCTCGTCTTCGTGATGGTGTCGTACAAGAGGTTATTCTCGCTACTGACCCGGATGTAGAAGGGGAGGCGACAGCTCTCTATTTGGCGCGTTTATTAAGTCCAAGTGGCATTAAGGTAACGCGCATTGCCCGCGGTGTTCCTGTAGGTGGCGATATCGAATATGCCGATGAATTAACATTAGGCGGTGCTGTAGTGAACCGCCAAGAAATGAAAGGATAATATGGGAGCTTTATTAGCATCACCGATTATATCGGCGGTTGTATCCGTTGCTGTAGCCTACATTGCTTTCAAAGTAGCATTTTTCACCATTAAACGTGTGGCTATGAATGCAGTAACTGGTATTTTGACGTATTTAGTATGCGTTCATATCCTCAATATTCCTATGGATATTGGTTTGGGCGTATGGGCTTTAACAGCAATTCTAGGCCCTATTCCAATGCTCATTGCAGCCGGATGGTACGGCTTTTTAAAATAGGAGGACCTCATGCTTATCAATCGTGAACAACAACGCGTTATTGATGAAGTTGAACAGAATATCCTCTTGTTAGCGTCCGCTGGGACGGGAAAAACGAATACACTTGCTTATCGAGTGGCTCACCTCATCGAGGGCGGCTATGCGAAGGCGGAGAATATCTTGTGCATGACCTTTACGAACAAGGCGGCAAACGAGATGAAAGACCGCATTCAATCGCTCGTAGGCAGTCCTGCAAAGGCTGTGGAGGTTAGTACATTCCACAGCTTTTGCTTTTTCGTACTCCAACAAGAGGGTAAGCGCAATGAAACCTTGTATACGGATGTAACGATCTTTGATGAAGAGGATTGCAAGGAATTGTTTGAACCGTATCGTCCAGGTAAGTTGCGAGAAATGTCCTTTGCCAACATCATCGGCATGGTAAAAGAGTATCGTTCCTTATATGGGTTCTATTCTGATGATCTCCTAGGCGATTATAAACGGACTATTGATCGTTTGCAAAAGGAACAGCGTCCTACTATTGAGCAACAGTTTTCTAGTTTTGGTAATGTTCTTTACAGTGAACTGCATGACTTCTTGAACCATGGTCACGAATGGATTGCTGCCTATGATGAAAGCTTAGCCTCTGTACATGGTCTAGATTTCACAGATCTCATTTGCGGTGTTCATCGTTTATTCCAAGACCCTGTAGTTCGGGAACGCTGGCGTAGCCGTTATAGCTATATCTCTGTAGATGAAATGCAAGATACGGGCATTCTAGAGTATAAGGTTCTAGAAATGCTGTGGGAAGGTAATCACGTCCTATTATGTGGTGACTATTTCCAAACCATATACGAATGGCGTGGGTCTGATCCATTCCGTTTGCTCAAGCAATTTGATGTGGACTTTAAGCCTTTAAAAATTATTTTCTATGAAAACTACCGCTCTAACTGGACGCTCTTTACGATGGCTTTCAAAACATTGCAGAATATGTTCCCTGATCTGGTAGGCTCTATCTATACTGAATTGCCTCGCGCTAATAGTGAAAGAAAGGGTAAGCCTGTTCTCATAAAAGGCTGTAAAAATAGCTATCTTGAGGGCAGATATATCTATGAAGCTATCTGCGCCTTGCCAAAGGATGCCAATATTGGCGTTTTAGTGCGGGATAATAAAAAGGCACAACGGCTGAGCGACTCCTTTGAACGCCTCAACAATGAAAAGCCTGAAGACGAACGCCGTCACTTTATGATCATTGACGAGTTTAAATTCTTTAGGCGCCAAGAAATCAAAGACGTTATGGCCTACTTTAAACTGCTTATGAACCCGAATGACTCCGTCAGCGCTAAGCGCATTATAAAACGCTATGTTGCCGGTATCGGTGACGCGCGTATAGCCGCTATTGAAAGCCCTGAGACGCGTCAAGTGGGCTTAAAATTGACGGACTTTATGGATATGCCTATCTTTGAAGCCGAGCCTTATGCGAAGCTCGTCAGTGGTTTAGAACATCATGAGGTTGTCGTGTATGACGTAGAAAGTACAGGTACCGATACGTCTCAGGATCGCATCATTCAAATTGCGGCCATCCGCATCGATGAAAATGGGCAGGTCCTAGAAACCTTTGAACGCTTTATCAATCCAGGCGTACCTGTGGGACAATCCGAAGAGGTACACGGCTTCTCCGATGCGTATTTACAAGAACACGGCGAAGAACCAGTTATAGTGCTACAAGCCTTTAAGGAATTCTCCAAGAATGACATTATCGTAGGCCACAATGTAAACTACGATGTGACCATTTTTACTAATGAATTGGCACGCCATAATTTAGGTAATCCAGAATTCAAGGCTATTTATGATACACTCGACATCTATCGTCGTTTCTATCCTAATTTGCCAAATCATAAACTGGGCTTCTTAGCATCAGAGTTTCCTATCAATCATGAGCCTACGCACAATGCGATGGATGATATCTTGGCCACTGCACAACTTTTAATCTATGCAGTAAAAGAAAATATCGTGCCTACAACGACTGGGCGTATGGTGGCAATCAATAAGTATAAGGCTGCTTTTACCAATATTGCGTCCCAAATGGCAACATTACGTAGAAAGGCCTATACGGAATTGCCAACGAAGTTATTGGCGTACATTATGAATCAAATGGGGGTTCTAGAGTACTATAAATCTCATGGGGAAGCAGCAAAGGTAGAGCATATACGGGATCTATATCGCATCATGGAAAAACTAGATGCAGCCTATGAAGGGCCGGCTGGTTTAGCTCGATTAAATCAAATCTTGCAGATGGCGGCCCTTACCGCAGGTGAGCCCGCTCAACAGGTACGAAATGAAGATCGCATTCCTATCATTACCATCCACCAAGCAAAGGGGAGCGAGTTTGACCATGTATTCCTAGCAGGACTCAACGAAGGTACCTTCCCAAGCCCGTTTGCCATTGCAGAAGGGCGTGAAGACGAAGAAAAGCGCTTGTTCTATGTGGCCATAACGCGCCCTAAGCAAGAGCTGACTATTACCTTTGAACAAACCAATATACGTGGCCGAGCGGTTCAACCAAGCTCGCTACTAAACTATATGCCACGAGACAATGAGCTCGTAGAAAGGAGATACTAATGGCGAGAAAAACACATCGTCCTGACGATATTTTGTGGACCGTAACCGCCGAAGATATAGACGCTGCACGTAGTGAAAAACAGGATGTTACATTAGGTGAAGTACTAGATACAAAATATCCTCGTAAGTCTTTAGTAAAGTTATTTGAGGAAAAACTAATCCACATCAACGGCCATAAAGCAACGCCAAAGGATGTTATCTCCGAAGGTGACGAGATTTGGATTGCCATGGCGAAAGAAAAAATAGATCACGAACCAATTGAAATGAATCTACATATCTTATATGAAGATGATGATCTCCTCATTGTGGATAAGCCGGCTGGTGTGACAGTAAACTCTAAAGGCCAAGTCTCTCTTGCCAATGGTGTGGCTCACTATTTCAAAGAAAATGGTATTAAGCGTAAGGTCCGTTTCTTGAACCGCTTAGATAGAGATACAACGGGCTGTATTGCGATTGCTAAAAGTGGATTAGCCCAAAGCCTTTATCAACAGCAAATGGATGATAATGCCTTTGAAAAGTGGTATATGGCTACTGTGGAAGGCATCGTAGAAGCTGATGAGGATTCCTTGGTATTATCTATGGAACGCAGTGCTGATGGGATTCATTACGAAGTAAATCCTAAGGGAAAAGAAACGCGCACAGATTATTCCGTCCTATGTAGACATCAATCACAGCCTGTGGATAAGTCTGTGAATAAGTCCAAAAATTCTGTGGATATAGCATCAAAAAATGTGGATATAGAACTATCAGATGTGGATAAAAGTGGTCAAAATGTGGACAAATCTGTGTATAACTTCCAAGAATGTGGATATACAGAGGTTTTAGTCCGTTTGTACACAGGAAAAACACATCAAATTCGTGTGGCTTTCAGCCATATAGGTCACCCTCTCGTAGGGGATACCTTATATGGCGCACAGCCAACGGGGCAGCCGTTCCAATTGCGTGCCCAAAAGGTTGTATTTACACACATGCGCACAGGCGAGCGTATTACGGTTACTGCATAATTACCTCTAATTACTTTGATACTTATCACTAGGTAAGTATTAAGAAGTGCGTAATATATAGTACGTATTAATAATTAGATAGTAGTTTATTAACAATAGATCTACACTATAGATTGTGAAGTCACAATACATCAAATGTTCTAATTGAGAAATGAGAATTATTGATAACTTAGTAAAATCAATGATTTTATAGAAATTTTTCAAAAAATATAATGACAAATGATAATCGATAAGCTATAATAGAAATGTAAATAAATCGATAGGCTTCGATTTATAGCTTAGTGAATTGAATGTAAGAGGTGTAGTTCAATATGATTTTGCAAGAAAATGGTGCAGCACGTAATCGGGGGATTACGCTTGCTAGTATAAAAGGTATTATAGGTAACGTCGTTCTCGTTATTTTTAAAATGATTGTAGGCCTTGCATCTAACTCTATCGCCATCATCCTTGATGCGGTAAACAACTTAACAGACGTTTTGTCCTCTGTGTTAACTATTGTTGGTACAAAATTAGCAGCTAAGGGTGCCGATAAGGAGCATCCATTTGGTCATGGTCGTATCGAATATATGACTACCATGGCCATTGCTTTCATCATCCTTGGTGCAGGCATTGGATCCCTCAAGGAATCTATTGAAAAAATTCTTCACCCTGAGGTATCTACCTTTGATGTTCCAAGCTTGGCCATTATCGCTGTCGCTATTGTGGTGAAAGTTGTGATGGGCCGTTATATTAAGGCGCAAGGTGAAAAATATAAATCCGATGCTCTTGTAGCGTCTGGTATAGATGCCCTTTTTGATGCGGTAATTACCTTTGCAACTTTGGTATCTGCAGGCTTAGTATTCTTCTTTAACTTTGATATTCAAGGTTATGTAGGGGCCGCTATCTCCGTATTGATTTTGAAAGCATCTTATGACATTTTAAAAGAAATGTATAATCACTTGCTTGGCGTTCGTGCCGATGATAACTTAGTTCGTGAAATTAAAGAAACTATCGCTCAACATCCAAATGTGGGTGGTGTATATGATTTAGTATTAAATAGCTACGGCCCTGGTGAAACAATTGGATCCGTTCATATTACAGTGCCAGATACGATGACGATGGCGGATATCCATCCACTAACAAAAGGTATCGCTGTTCATCTTTATAAAAAATTTGGTATTGCTATGACCGTTGGTGTATATGCTGAAAACCAACCAAGTGTGGAAGTACTTGAAATTAGACAAGCTCTTGATCAAGTTGTAAGTTTATATACTCATGTAGTACAAGTACATGCCTTTTACGTACACGAAGAAAAGAAAGTTATCTACTATGATATTATCTTTGATTTTGACGAAGAAGATCCGCATGGCACATTAGAAAAAATTAAAGCAGAAATGCAAAAACGCTGCCCTGAATATACACAATTTGCTATTGTAGATACAGACTTTAGTAACTAGTTCAAAAAATATAGTTATGTTATAAGATAAAAGACTTTTACCGATGATTGATAGAATATCTGGTCAAAAATTGGTAAAAGTCTTTTTCTTTTTTTAGACTATAAAGTTAGCTATACTATAAGTAAGAGAAAGGGGATTCTATGTTACTATGAAACTAGGTAATTAAGGATACAAGTATAGAAAATAGCTTGACTTGAAATTTATGCTCTAAGTGAATATAATATATTGTATAAAATGTAAATTGTTTTGGAGACCTTTATGAGGAGAGATATAATGAAGAAATTTGCTCTTACAACGTTAGCTGTAATGGCGGCCGTTGGTGTGTTGGCGGTTCAGCCTGCAGATGCGAAAAAGGTACAACAAGATCCTAGTATGGCACTTATTGATATGCCTATGAATGATGAAATTCAGCAAGTCAATGGTGTATCTAAATCTGCAAATAAAGAAACACAACGTTTATCTAATAAGTTAGCAGATGCTACAAGAGTGATGGTTAAGAAAAATTGGAAAACCATCTATATTAAAGCTGTACCTACAGGAGATAAAGCAGCTGTACGTTTCTATTACACAGATAAAAATGGTCAAGTATATAATGGCCAAGTCATTAGAAATACAGGCCTATCTAAAGGTAAATATATGACTGGTTCGTTGCGACAAGTTGAAGCGCTACAAGAATTAGTAAATCATTTACAACAAAATGGTCAAGAGGTACCATCCTCCATTGATCTTATCATTACCCAAGGCGGATATCGTACTAAGACAATCTTTAATTATGGTGAAGATACAAGTAATTTACCTGCTTATCAACAACAGTATGAACAGCAAAACTTCCCTACTATGAAGTAAGAGAAAGGCCCGTGCATAGCACGGGCTTTTTGTGTTAGATTATGTAATCGTCAGAATCTTCTTTTTTAGGTTTTTTGTAAATTTCTTTTACACCAGCCATCTCGATAAGTTCCTCACTGAGTGCATCTTCATCATCTGTATTAAGCATGGAGTAGAAGGCCCAGAGAATAACGAACCAAATTGGTGTAAACAAGAGGGCAATTCGAGTGTCTTCGTTTAAGGCGAGAATACCTAGAATGAAAACAAAGAATGCAAGGATGATGTAATTCATCACAGGGAATAGAGGCATTTTGAATTTAGATTGTGCCGCTAATTCAGGGTTTTTCTTGCGATATTTAAGGTGACAAATAACCATCATGGCCCAAATAAAGATGAAGCAGAATGTAGAGATAGATGTAATCATAACGAATACTGCTTCTGGCATTACATAGTTGAGTACAACCGTAATCAATAGTACTGCAGCTGAGAAAATCGTTGCTTGGTATGGTACACTGCTGTGTGTTAAGCGGCGCATAGAGCTTGGCGCATGACCGCGTTTAGCAAGGGCGTAAATCATACGGCCTGTACTAAAGATACCAGAGTTTGTTGCAGATGCAGCAGATGTAAGAACTACAAAGTTTACGATGCCTGCAGCGGCTGCAATACCAACTGCTGTAAATACAGCCACAAATGGGCTAGCAGATGGGTTGACGGCTGTCCAAGGATAAATGCTCATGATGATAGCCAAAGAGCCCACATAGAACAAAATAATGCGTAATGGAATGTTGTTAATCGCCATAGGGATAACCTTTTCAGGATCCTCTGTTTCACCAGCTGTTAAACCTACGAGCTCGATACCTGTGAAAGCAAAAACAACCATTTGGAATGATAAGATAAAGCCCATCGTTCCGTTCGGGAACCAGCCCCCATAATTCCACATATTACTAAAGGCGGCAACGCCTGCATCTGTAGTAAAACCTGTGACAATCATGATGATACCGATGATAATGAGGGAGATGATGGCAATTACCTTAATCAAGGCAAACCAGAACTCCATTTCACCGAAGTATTTTACGGCTGTTAAGTTCATTAATAGCAATGCTACTAAGACGACAAGGGCGGGTATCCATTGAGGCAGCCACGGTATCCAGAACTGCATATAGAGGCCTACGGCTGTTAAATCGGCCATTGCTAGTGAAAGCCAACAGAACCAGTATGTCCATCCTGTGATAAAGGCTGCTCGGTCACCTAAATAATCTTCTACGAAATCGATAAAAGAGTGGTGGTTCAAGTTAGACAATAATAATTCGCCTAATGCTCTCATGATGAAGAAGCAGATAATACCTGTAATAAGGTAGGCGAAAATAATGGATGGACCTGCCAAGTGAATGGCACGGCCGGAGCCTAAGAACAAGCCTGTACCGATGGCACCGCCGATGGCGAGTAACTGTACGTGCCGGTTCTTAAGGCCCCGTTTTAACTGATGTGTATCAGACATAGTAAAGACCTCTTTTCTACAAACTATCTACAAATATAAAAAGCCATGGATGACCATAGCTTTTATAATCTATAGAATCTATAAAACTATTTTCTTATAATACAGTATCTATTGTAAAAAGTCAAATGTATTTTTGCAGTAGACATATATATAAAATAGTATTATTTTTAGATTAATAAATAGATATATATCTATATTTTCATAGTAGTGCTAACGGGTGAGTTAAATTTGCTATAATAATATATAGATTATCTTATACATAAATTAGTGGAGGTTATATGAGACGACAAGACCGCATGGTTACCAATATAGATGAAATTAAAGGTATTTTAAATAGCACCCGTATCATTCACCTAGGTCTGATGGATGGTGATTACCCTTACGTGGTGCCCTTACATTTTGGATACGAATTTATAGATGATGTACTTTATATCTATGTACATGGCCATTATGAGGGGAAAAAGTTTAGTTTGATTCAAGCGAATCCCCATGTATTTATTGAAATTGATGGTAGCGATGAAGCCCTCGTTTCAGGTGGAGATATTCCATGTAAATATAGCTCGGTTTACTCTAGTGTGATGGGGCGTGGAGAGGCTACCTATTTAGAGTCGATTGATGAAAAATCTCATGGCTTACAAGTATTGATGAAACATCAGACAGGACGTGAATTTACTTTTACGGAAGCCATGGTAAACTCTGTGGGCGTAGTTCAAATTAAAATTGTCGACTATACGGCCAAAAGACGAAGACGACTTGAACAAGATACTATTATGCCTCCATTAACTAAATAATGACACAACAATCCTATTGAACTCTATTATGATATAGCGTTCAGTAGGATTTTTTATATCGAACCTAAGCATTAGATACATTATTTGGTTGTGACGATGCTTTCACAAAAGGAAAGATAAAAGTTTTATGAAGTAGCTAGAGCTACAGAAACGGTAGCTTGATTTTGATATAAATAAGAAAATATATCATTATATGTGTGGAGTATATTATAAATTTTTGTAATAGGAGAGAATATGAAGAAAACTATAGGTAAATCCATTTTAGCTGCTATAGCTGTTGGTTTAGTATCTATAAGCTATGTATCCGCAGATACTGTTGCTCAGTCTGTATCGATTAATCATTCTGAGGCCGCATCTAAGTCTAACAATGTTACGCCAAACATGAATAATGCTTCTCCAATTAAACAAATACCAAGAGCGCAATTAGTAGGTTGGCCTTTAATGACTCAAGACAGTGCTCGTAACTTTAAGGGGATAGCAGAGGTTACTCAGAAATTACCGTATGAGGCTGAGGCACCTAGTTATATACCTTTTGGATATCAGCTGTATACAGCGCGTCACGATCGAAATGATGTACTAGAGGTTGTATATTACAAAAGAAATGCACCTATCTATCAGGCTGGGAAAAAATTTATTACTAATGTTATGGCCTATCGAATGGGATACTCCTTGGATACCGTAAGAGATACAGCGTATATTCCTGCAGAGTATAAGGACTATGAATGGTCTGAAGAAGGTGAATCGGGCAAGGTGTATTATACAGGTAAGCCAGGAGTACAATTGATCCGTAGCATTACGTGGACGGAAGGTGGCATGGCGTACTCCTTATTCTTCTTAGAACCTGTGAAAGCAGTTGATGCTGAATTCTATAAGGAGCATGTGGTGCCTGTAAAAAATATAGATAGCTCCCGTTATGAATTATTAGGAAACTATCCGATTACGAAGATTTCTACTAAAACAAGAGAACGAATAATTCCTTAGCAGATAAACTGATGTTATACAAATTGTATCTAGAAGAATATATTGTGTAATAGCGGTAGAATTTGTAATCCCTTATAAAGAGGAAAAAATATGAGAAAAACAATGTATAAGTCCGTTTTAGCTGTTATTGCTGCTGGGTTATTATCTGTAGGAATGGCCACAGCAGAAACGCTAGATACTCCTGATACTACAGATCAGGCTGGATCCACAAAAACACTTAAGCTCGGACATAACTTTAAAAATGTTGAGCCTAGAACTGATAGCTTACAGTGGCACTTTCATGATTGGCCTATAGAGAATACAAAAAAGGCGCATACTTTTAACGGAAAGCTATTAGAGGCAGCAAAGAAGCTTCCATATGAGGCTGAGGCACCTAGTTATATCCCTTATGGTTATGAAATCTATACAGTGCGGCAAGACAAAAATGATGTATTAGAGGTTGTATATTTTATAAAAAATTCCCAAACATATCGAGTTGGGAAGAGAAACTCTGGTAGTATTTTCGTTTATAGAATGGGCTATTCAGTGAACGATGTAAAAGACGTACCGTATGTTCCTACTGAGTATAAGGACTTTGAATGGTCTGAACAAGGTGAATCTGGCGAAGTCTTTTACACCGGGGATCCAGCAGCACAACTAATTCGCAGCATTACGTGGACAAAAGACGGTATGGCATATTCCTTATTGTTCTTAGAATCTGTAAAATCAGTTGATGCTGAATTCTATAAGGAACATGTGGGGCCTGTAAAAAATAGATAGTTCACGTAGCAATTTATTTGGAATAAAGCGAAATGTGTGTAACCGCTCGAAGAGGAGAGAATATGAAGAAAATAATAACATCTGCTGTTTTATGTGCCGCGATGGCTACGGCAGTAAGTACCTTTGGGGTGCAGCCAGTTAGTGCTACATACCCGTTAATAGATAAAAATGGCAATACGGTTCCTGTTGAACGAGATGTAGATATAGATAATAAAAAGCTCATCGATGATAATAAAAAACTCGCTGATCGTTATCGTTGGTATGATCAAGTTGATGATTATGATTTAGTTAAAACTAATATTGAGAGTGCCGCGCAGGAATTTGGCTATCCTATACAAGTTCCGTCTTATATGCCTAAAGACTATGCAGTACGCGATGTAAAGGCCAAGGACCATGACGTATTAGAAATCGTTTATACAGAAACGGGCCGTGATGGAGGATTTGGTCCGAAGCTAACCTTCTCTAATACAGATATTGTATATCGCATGGGTTGGGCTATCGATACAGTAGTAAATCCTATATTGGAAAAGACAAAATACAATGCTAAGGATGCAGTTAGCTTTACTACCCCTAATGGGATTTCTGTACATACGTTAGGTTATAGTAAAGACGCTATTCAAATCGCTTATTGGGAAAAAGATAATAAAGTGTATATGCTCTACTTTGCTTCCTCAAGAAACCAAAACTATGTAAGCAGAATTGTAGACTCTGTAGGCCCTTTGAATAACGTAGCCGCTGATGATACTAGGTTACGTGGTGATCGCAATGATAAGCAACATGTTGAAGAAAACGATGCGAAAAAGGTTAAACTAAATGATGAGCCTGAATGGCCTCCTTATGAATCGATTGGGTTGCCATTGCGTACACATACGAATTCCGTATGGCCTATACTTACCAGTAAATCCAAGGGCTTACCAAGTGGTGTAATTGATGCATCTCATAAGATGTCCTATGACGTATCTGTACCAAGTTATTTACCGCTTGGCTATACATACTATGCTACACATTTTTATGACAATGATGTATTAGAAACTGTATATTGGAAGCAAGGTCAAGAATATCAAGAGCGCAGCGGTCGTTGGGTAACTCATACTATGGTCTTCCGCATGAGCTACTCTATGGATACTGTATGGCCTGAAGAATATATTCCAATGGAGTATCATGACGTACAGTGGACTGACTCTACGCCATTAGGTGATGTTGACTATACAGGGGATGTAGATAAGGGCTTAGTACGCAGTGTTACGTGGTACAAGGATAATATGGCGTATTTCTTGTTCTTCCAAGTGCCTGTGAAAGCCTCTGAAGCAGAGTTTTATAGAAATCATGTAGTGCTGTTAAAAGATATCGATCCAAGTCGTACAGACTTAATTGGTGTAAAAACAATTCGTTAATACTAAATAGTAATAAAAAAACCTATCTCCTAGATATTTTACTAATATCTTTAGAGATAGGTTCTTTTAGTTATTAATTAGAAGAATACGTAGCGGATGATAACGAGTACCGCCAATACGTACATAATCCAGTTAACCTCTTTGGCACGACCAGAAATGATCTTGAGTAGAGGGTATGCAATAAGACCTGCAGAGATACCATTAGCGATGCTGTATGTGAACGGCATCAAAACGATAACGAGGAATGCAGGGAAGC
>CABSJA010000031.1 GCA_902477915.1 uncultured Veillonella sp. | reverse complement strand
TGGAAACAACCGTACCGGTTCGATTCCGGTCCTCGGCACCAATTAAGACTAACTTCGGTTAGTCTTTTTTTCTTATGTAAATTAAGTTTTAATACTACATATTAAATAATACTATGAATAAGAAACCTAAATTGCTAATTAGTGAATGTCTATGCGGCGTATCATGTCGTTATGATGGAAAAGATAATTATATAGGGAAATTACCATTGTTAAAAGAAATGTTTGATTTAGTACCTGTATGTCCAGAAGTATTAGGTGGACTTAGTACACCGCGTGATCCTGCAGAGCGACAAGGAGAACGTATATGTACGGCTAATGGGACTGATGTAACTAAAGAATTCCTTATAGGCGCTCAGAATACATTAGATATAGCTTTTCAAAATGGGTGTAATCGGGCTCTAATGAAAGCAAAAAGCCCTAGTTGCGGCTATAAGCGTATTTACGATGGCACCTTTAGTAAAACCCTACGGGATGGTCATGGATGCACTGTAGAGGCTCTATTAAAGAATAATATTGAAGTGTATACAGAAGATGATATTGATCTATTAATAAGACAAAAAAAGAGATGAGTTTTAACTCATCTCTTTTTGTTTTTTATTACTTTACTATAACCTTAACTGGCTATTATTACATAATTATATGCTTTACTGATAACAGATTAATATGCCTAACTCAGTGCAAGAAATAGTCCAGATTATTTACCTGCATTTACAGGATCGTTAGTTAATGGTTGTTCCCCTAGTAAGGTAGTAAGGTTATGTAAATTAAATCGATACTTATCATTACTGAAGTCTCGTGTTGCATCATAACGTTGGTTAGGTGCATGCATAAGACCGATTAATGTGTCATATAGTAAATCATTTGTAAAGTATTGATGTTCGTGCTTAGTAAGTTCCTCTGCAGTTTGAGGATACGCTGCACGATATTGAGGAGATAAATAAATCCAGAATGGAATGTGAGTCATAACAAAGTCAAATGTATCTGGGTTATGAGATTTATCTAAACTTTCACCGTGGTCAGAGAAATAGACCATAGCTTGTAAGTTTAATTTTTCCTTACCATACGTATAGATTTGTTGTAATAACCAATCAGTATAAAGTTGGCTATTAGCATATGCTTCTTGGCCATCTGGATACGGGCCTTGTTTCCATTTACTAAACTCATGAGGGTAACGGTCATTGTAATAAATATGGCTCCCCATGATATGAATAACAATAAAGTTATTTTTCGTAGGATCTACAGATTGTAATAAAGGCAATAAAGATTCATCATAGCGGTCAGAGAATGCATATGATTCGTGAGACCATTTTGTAGTATCTGCTGTTTTGGCCATTAGAGAAATGGCTGTATCGTATTCACCAAATACACCTTGGTTACTAAACCAAGAAGTAGTATAACCAGCCTTTTTAGCTACGTCTAAGATGTTTGCTGAATCAAGGAATGGTTTATCATCATATTGATTGCGTTCGGATAGAGCGCGTTCTAGGGTAGGTACAGTTTGTACATAGGATGAATATGCATTATCAAAGAACACAAAATCTTTGTTATCAGAGCGCATATTACCTTGCCATGGTGTATCGTCATAAGGGAAGTTTTGATTATAAACCTTCATATAATCACGAGAACTAGACTCACCAATTACTAATATGATCGTACCTGGTGTTTTATTGGCAGAGGTTTCCTTTGTATCTAAATTGAAGGAATCGAAAACTAAATGATGGTTATCATTATATTGTTGCATCTGTTTTACATAATCGCCAGCAGCAATCCAATTTGCTACAATACATGTTTTAGGGAATAAGAAGAATGGTACATAAACTAAGAATGCTACAATAGACACAATGAGTAATGTGGAGCGCATAGGTCGTGTAGTATTTAAGTTTACCACTGCTTTCATTCCTAGATTAGACCAGTAGAGTAGATACGTCCAAGCTACTAGACCGATACCAACAGCGATAAGACCAGGAATACCGGCCGCATTTTTTAAGAATCCAAAGGCTTCCTCAGGGTTTGTCATATATACTGCTAGTAAACTAGCTGGCGTTAAACAATGCCATGTAGTTAAGTAGTATCCAATTTGTAAGAATGGAATAAGACTTAATATCATGGTAATGATTGCCATGATTAATGATGTGGTTTTATGAAGGCGATTCGTTTGATTTAGTAAAAATTGAATTCCAGATAAGCCCATAAAAATGAGTAGGCCAAATAAGAAGTCATTAGCGAATTCATAGAAATATAAAGGCTTAACATAGGACCAGTGGAAAAGGAGTGGGAATGTAAGAGCCCAAAGAATACCAACTAATCCATATCCTAAAAATGGTCTATGAAAAACGGTACACCCCATAAAGTATTGAAATAAAAAAGTACCTACAATTGTTGGTACTGCTAAAATCGTTATATCTTCAACATCTAGTCCTAGTGTAATAGGTTCATAGATGAAAAATAGAGCTATATATAAAACAATACCAATGATACCAAAGCGAAAGATGGGGTTTCTCCCAATTTGCTTTAAACTAGATAACATAATAAATCCCCTCTTGTAGGAATACACAATAAATTTTTTTCATAATATATAATAATTACTATAATAAAGATAGCAGATGACTGTAAAAAAAACAATTATTTGAAAGTACTACTATAAATGCTTTATAATTATATAGTTAAAGTATATTTTCTAAGGATTGGGGTTTATGGGAGATTATAATTATAAGTTAGATGTTTTTGAAGGTCCTTTAGACTTGCTTTTACATCTCATTGAAAAACATAAAATAGAAATCACCGATATTCCTATCGTTGAAATTACGAGTCAATACTTGGAATATTTAGATAATTGGAATCACTTTGATATTCATTATAGTAGTGAGTTTCTTGTAATGGCATCTACCTTATTGCAGATTAAATCGCGTATGTTACTGCCTAAAGCTGAACCTGAGCCAGATGAAGCTGAGGATCCACGTGATGAATTGGTAGCAAAATTAGTAGAGTTTAAGAAAATCAAGGATTTTACAGCTCTATTAATGGAGCGTACAGCTGTTTCTGCCAATATATTTAGTAGACCTGAAGAAACAAGCGTACTTGGATTAGATAATGTATATAATTTAGAACTTTCCCAATTATACGAAATTTTTTATCAAACCTTAAAGCGAGCTAAGGAATTACCTGAAGAGGAACCTATTTGTGAAGTAAAGGTTGAAAAAGACAGTTATAGCTTAGAAGATATGATTCTGTCTTTATCTAGTCGTATACGTCGTGGTGAAAGTTTACACTTTAGAGAGTTATTAGTAGCAATTGAAACAAAAAGTGGTATGGTAACGATCTTTATGGCTGTTTTAGAATTGTTGAAACAACAAATCATGGAAATGCGCTATGAAGAGGATGATATTGTATTCACTGCAGCCTTAGAAGGTACCGTATAGAAAGGGGGCTATATGAGCTTACCAACAATGCATTTAGAGGCCGTATTGTTTTCATCGGCAAAGCCTATATCAATCGATATGCTTGGAGAAGTATTCGGACTTTCAACAGAGGAAGTACAGAACTATATAGAAACATTACAACGTGAGCTTGAAGACCAAAACCGAGGTATCCGATTGAGAGTATCAGGGGCTGGTGTTGAGTTAGTTAGCGCTATGGAAAGCGCTGATTATGTAGGTCATATACGTAAGCGAGAAGATAAACTATCTAATGCAGCGATGGAAACATTAGCTGTTATAGCCTATAAACAACCTATAACTAAAGCTGAAATTGAAGAAATCCGCGGTGTAAATAGTGATAAGATTATTAAACAATTACTCACTCGATCTCTTATTGCTGAGCTAGGTCATAAAGATACTGTAGGTAGACCTATTCTTTATGGCACAACCGACGAGTTTTTAAGAAGTGCTGGTGTAGAATCTATTGAAGCTTTACATCAAGAAGTTTTGGAAACAGAAGGATAATATGGAACGATTACAAAAATTTATTGCTAGTTGTGGTGTTGCATCACGACGTAAGGCAGAAGAATTAATTACGGAGGGGAAAGTTCAGGTTAATGGCCGCAAGGTAACTGAGCTGGGCGTTAAAATTGACCCTCAAAAAGATAAGGTTAAGGTTAATGGCCAATTATTGGCGCAAGAAAAGCCTGTGTATTATTTATTAAATAAGCCAAAGGGCGTCATTACATCTGTATCTGACCCTCAAGGTCGAGAAACTGTTTTAGATTATATTAAAAATGAATCTAAACGTATTTATCCTATTGGTCGTCTCGATTTATATACTGAAGGTTTATTATTACTTACCAATGATGGTGAGTTAGCACAAAACTTAACACATCCATCTAAAGGTGTAGAAAAAACCTATGAAGTGCGCATTAAAGGTCGCGTTCGTGATGAAGATTTACAAGTCATTGCCAATGGCGTTAAACTTGAAGACGGAATGACAGCACCTGCTACAATTGTAGACTTAGGTTTTGACGATCATAACGGTGTTCATGAAGTAGAGATTACAATTCATGAAGGTCGTAATCGCCAAGTTCGTCGTATGTTTGAACACTTTGGGTATCGCATTCATAACTTAAAACGTATTGCTTATGCAGGTCTCACATTGGGCGGTGTAAAACGTGGTGCTTCTCGTCAACTTACTATTAGAGAGGTTAAAGCACTTAAAGCGTTGGGGACTGATAAGAAATGAAACAAATCATAGTCATTGGTGGTGGTGCTGCAGGTCTTATGGCGGCTGTTATAGCAGGTCGTGAAGGTGCTCGTGTCATATTACTTGAAAAAATGAATATGGTTGGTAAGAAGATGGGGATTACCGGTAAAGGTCGATGTAATATTACAAATAATGCAGATATGACCGAGTTCATTAAAAATACACCAGGTAATGGCAAGTTCCTCTACGGTGCTTATGAACGCTTTAGTAATGAAGACTTGCTTGATCTATTACATAGTTGGGGTTTGAAAACTAAGGTAGAACGTGGTGGTCGCGTATTCCCTGAATCTGATTCTGCTCTAGAAGTACGCAATACATTCATGAAAATCTTGAAAAAGTATAATGTTCAAGTTCATTTAAATGAACCTGTTACATCTATTACTGTAAAAGATGATCGAGTAGTGGGTGTTACAACAGATAAAGAACAATATGCTTGTGATGCTGCTATCATCTGTACTGGGGGTGCTTCTTATCCTTTAACAGGTTCGACTGGTGATGGATATACCTTAGCTAAGAAAATAGGGCATACCATTACGGATATTAGACCATCGTTGGTGCCAATTGTAACTGAGGAATCTTGGGTGAAGGATATTATGGGGCTTAGCCTTCGTAATGTTGAGGTATCCGTAATTTCTAAAAATAAGGTACAGGCCAAGCAATTTGGAGAAATGATGTTTACCCATTTCGGTCTTACAGGTCCTACCATCTTGTCGTTAAGTCATACAGTAGGCAAATTATTGCGTAAGAAAAATCCTCAAATTACTATTGAAATAAATCTTAAGCCTGCATTAACTGCAGAAGTATTAGATAAACGGTTACAAAAAGATTTTGATCTATATTCTAAGAAACAATTGGTTAATGGGATGAAGGATTTACTGCCGGTAAATCTTATTCCTATTGTTATAAAGCTTGCTGAATTAGATCCTAGTAAGCCAATTAATCAAATTACAAAAGAGGAACGTTTGCGTTTATGTCATGTATTACAACATATGACATTAACCGTTAAGGAGTTACGCCCTGTGGCAGAAGCCATTGTTACAGCAGGGGGAATCTCGTTAAAAGAATTTAGTCCAAAAACAATGGAATCTAAATTAGTGAAAGGTTTATATGGCGCTGGTGAGGTATTGGATATTGATGCCTTTACGGGTGGCTATAATTTACAAGCCGCTTTTTCCACTGGTTATGTAGCGGCTATGCATGCCGTACATGGTGATGAAGAAGAGAGGTTATTATGAATACTAAAAAAATTGCCATTGCTATTGATGGTCCTGCAGGGGCTGGTAAAAGTAGTATTTCAAAAGTCGTGGCTAATGAATTAGGTTATTTATATATTGATACAGGTGCTATGTATCGAGGTGTTACATGGGCGGTTCTTGATAGTCATGTAGATGTTAATAATCAAAAGGAGGTTGAGGCTTTACTTCCTTTATTAGATTTAACACTAGAGCCTACGGCAAGTGCTTGTAAAGTGTATGTAAAAGGTCAAGATGTAACTGATTTAATTCGACAACAACAAATCAATGAAAATGTATCAACCATTGCTTCTTATAAAGGAGTACGTGAATACCTAGTTGAACGTCAACAAGCAATGGCAGCTGTTGGTGGTGTTATTTTAGATGGTCGTGATATAGGTTCTGTTGTATTACCGAATGCAGAATTGAAAATATATTTAACTGCTTCTGTAGATGCACGAGCTAAACGTAGATGGCTTGAAGTTCAAGGTACTTCTAATGAGCAACCATTAGAAGACATTAAAAAGAACGTAGAAAGTCGCGATGAAATGGATAAAAATCGTGATGAATCTCCACTTGTATGTGTTGAGGATGCCATTGTTGTGGATTCTAGTAATATGACATTTGATGAAACAGTGAAACATATATTGCATCTAGTACAGGAGCGAATCTAAGATGAATAAATTTTCTACATGGCTTTGGCGTACTGCCTTTTGGTTGCGTTATAAAGTCGGATATGGATTAAAGGTATACGGTCGTGATAACTTCCCTATGGAAGGTCCCGTTATTGTTGTACCAAATCATTTGAGTAATAATGATCCACCTATTTGTGGGTATGCATTACCAAGACATGTGCACTTTATGGCAAAGCAGGAATTATTCGTAAATCCTATTTCTCGATTTTTCTGTACTTGGCTTGGTGCGTTTCCTCTAAACCGTGGAGCCATCGATAAAGTAGCTATTCGTCATGCATTAGGCTTATTGAAAGATAATAAGGTGCTAGGTATATTTGCCGAAGGGAATCGACAAAAGAGTGGAAAACTTGGAAGATTCCATGATGGAGCCGCATCCATTGCGTTGCGTACGGGTATTGGCATTACACCAGTTGCGATTATTGGATCTCATAATATGAAGAAAAATCAAGTAGCATGTATTATTGGTAAACAAGTTCCTGTAAGTAAAGCAAAGCCTACACCGGAAGCAATAAAAGAAGTTAATGATCGTGTGAAAGGTGAAATCCAACGCATGATAGATTCGTATCATGAAAATCGTATAGAGGAGACTTTATGGAAATAATTTTGGCTGAAAACCACGGCTTTTGCTATGGCGTAAAACGAGCTGTTGAAATGGCTGATGAAGCTGCTAATAGCGAGGGTAAAAGTTATACATTAGGTCCTATCATTCACAATCCTCAAGTTGTAGGGCGCTTAGAAAGTAAAGGTGTAAGCCCCATTCAAGAGGTTGCTGATATCGATGAAGGAACTATGATTATTAGATCTCATGGTGTAGGTCCTGCTATTTATGCTGAAGCCGAAGAAAAGGGCTTACATATTTTAGATGCTACATGTCCTCATGTAAAAAAAGCACAACAAGATGCTAAGTCTGTCATTGAAGATGGCATGACATTGGTGATTTTAGGCGAAAAAAACCATCCTGAGGTCAAAAGTATCAATTTATGGGCAAATAACAAAGGAATAATCATCGAAGATGAAGAATCCGCCGAAAAACTACAAATTGTGGAAAAAATGGGCGTTGTTGTACAAACAACCTTTTCACAATTCAAATTTAACAGTATAATAGAGATATTAGAGAAAAAATCTAAGAATCTTAAGATTTTCAAAACGATATGCAATGCAACGCAAGAACGACAGAACTCTGCCGTTGACTTAGCACGTAATGTAGATCTTATGATAGTGATAGGCGGTAAGAACAGCGGCAATACAAACCGATTGGCAGAGGTTTGTCGTGACGTTGGATGTACAACATATCACATTGAAACTTCTACTGAATTACAACTGGAATGGTTTAACCGAGTACAGACGGTAGGAGTTACAGCAGGAGCATCGACTCCCGACTGGATTATTAAGGAGGTCATTGAGACAATGAAAGATTTTGCAGAATTATTAGCAGCAGAAGGTCAAGAAGAATTTAAGAAAGGGAACGTTGTAGAAGGTACAGTAGTTCAAGTTGAAGATGAACGCGCATATGTATCTTTTGGCTACAAAACTGAAGCCATTTTGAACAGAACTGAAATTTCTTATCCAGCACCAGAATCTGCCAAAGATGTGTTGAAAAATGGTGATGAAATTAAAGCAGTTATCATGAACCACATCAAAGAAGATAATCCTATTTATCTTTCCATGACTCGCTTGGCTAAAGATGAAGATTGGCAATATGTTATCGAAGCACAAGAAAAAGATGAAGCTATCGTATGTAAAGGTATTGATGCTATCCCAGCAGGTTTGGTAGTAACAGTTAAATCCCTTCGTGGTTTCATTCCATTGTCCCAAGGTGATGTTCATTTCGTAAAATCCTTGGACAACTTGGTTGGTACAGAATTCGAAGCTAAAGTACTTGAAATCGACGAAAAGAAAAACCGTTTGGTTCTTTCCCGTCGTGCAGTATTGGAAGTAGAACGTCAAGCTAAATTAGCTGAAGCATTGAAAAACATCAACGTTGGCGACAACTATAAAGGTATCGTTCGTAAAATCATGCCTTATGGTGCTTTCGTAGATATCGGCGGTATTGAAGGTTTACTTCACATTTCCGACATTTCTTGGCAAAAAATCAAAAAAGTGGAAGATGTTCTTTCCGTTGGTCAAGAAATCGAAGTTAAATTACAATCCTTCGACGCTGAAAGCAACAAATTATCCTTGTCCTTAAAAGCTTTATCTAAGAGCCCATGGGACGTAGCTGAAGAAACATTGCACGTTGGCGATGTTATCAACGGTAAAGTTGTTCGTTTGGTAGCTTACGGTGCATTCGTAGCTGTTAACGACGACATCCAAGGTTTACTTCACATTTCTCAAATTACAAAACAACGTAATGCGAAAGTTGAAGATTACTTAAACCGCGGTCAAGAAGTTGAAGTTAAAATCATTTCTCTTAACAAAGATGAAAAGAAATTGGGCTTGGCTTTAACTGAATTGATGGAAGCAAAAGAAACTGCAGAAGACGCTGAATAATTCATTGTCTAATATAAAGGCTAACCAAGGTTTCCTTGGTTAGCCTTTTTGCGTACTATACGTAGAATATGATAAAATATAGTAATGTATTAGATTAGATAATGAGGTGAAACCATGGCAAAACCATTAGTGGCCGTTGTAGGTCGTCCAAATGTAGGGAAATCTACACTTTTTAATGCCATTGTTAATAAACGGATCTCTATCGTTGAAGATATCCCTGGTGTAACAAGGGATCGTATTTACTTTGACGCAGAGTGGTTAAATCGTGAATTTACAATGATCGATACTGGCGGTATCGAATTTATTACAGATAATAGTCATGTTATTCCTAAGATGATGCGATTACAAGCTGAATTGGCTATTGAAGAGGCAGATGTAATCTTATTTGTTGTAGATGGTAAACAAGGTATTGTACCTGCTGATGAAGAGGTTGCTAATATCTTACGTGCTAGCGGTAAACCTGTAGTATTAGTTGTTAACAAAATCGACAGTGTTAATCAGGAACCTAATATTTATGAATTCTACAATCTTGGCTTAGGCGATCCTATCGGTATTTCCGCTAAAAACTTAATGAATTTAGGCGACTTACTAGATGATACGGTTAAACATTTCCCTCCAGTTGGGACAAATGTTGATGACGAAGATACTATTCATGTCGCAGTTATTGGTCGTCCTAATGTAGGCAAATCTTCTTTAACTAATGCTTTATTGGGTCAAGACCGTGTAATTGTATCTGATGTAGCGGGCACAACACGTGACTCTATCGATACATATTGGACTCATGGTGATCAAAAGTTTGTTCTTATTGATACAGCAGGTATGCGTCGTAAGTCTAAAATCGAAGAAGCTGTTGAACGATATAGTATTGTTCGTTCTTTGCGCTCTGTAGACCGTTCAGATATCGTCGTTCTTGTTCTTGATGCTCAAGATGGTGTTACAGAACAAGATAAGAAAATTGCTGGCTATGCTTATGAAGCCGGCAAGGGTGTAATTATTGTTGTTAATAAATGGGATCTTATTGAAAAAGATGACAAAACAACATTGCGCTTTACTGAAGATATTTATGATGAATTAGGTTTCTTGCAATTTGCACCGATTCTTTTTGCATCTGCATTGACTAAACAACGTATTCATCGCTTAGCTGACATGTTGAAATTCGTTTCTGAACAACAATATCGTCGCGTGTCTACAGGTACATTGAACCAATTGTTACAAGATGCTCAAACTGTAAATCCTGTACCTTCTCGTAATGGCAGAATTCCAAAAATTTACTATATGACGCAAGCTAGTGTTAAACCACCTACATTTATTTTGTTTGTAAATGAACCAGAGTTAATTCACTTCTCTTATATGCGTTTCTTAGAAAATAGATTACGAGAGTCCTTCGGTTTTGAAGGAACACCAATTCGTTTAGTATTGCGTGGTAAGAAACGGGATGATGAAGACTAATGGATATTATGATTGTTGTATATGCCGTGTTGGCATACCTTATTGGTTCAATTCCTAGTGGTCTGATTATTGGTAAGACCTTCTTTAATACGGATGTACGTCAATACGGTTCTAAAAATATTGGTGCTACTAATACGTATCGTGTTATAGGTCTCAAAGCTGCATTACCAGTATTTCTCTGTGATGCTTTAAAAGGGGCAGCTGGGGTTGTATTGTTATCCTCTTATGGGCCTATGTATATGATCTTAGGTGGTATCCTAGCTATGATGGGTCATAACTGGTCTATTTTCTTAGGCTTTAAGGGTGGTCGTGGGGTAGCTACAGGACTAGGAGTTCTAATTGCTTTATCACCATTAGTGGCTTTGATTGCCTTCTTGGTATGGGGCGTAATAGTCTATTTTACTAAACTCGTATCACTAGGATCTATTATAGCGGCAGCTTTAGTACCAATTTTGATGTATTTTACAGGAGAATCTTATTGGTTCGTAGGCTTTGGCGCTTTGGCAGCTTTATTTGTTATTGTTCGACATTGGGATAATATTAAACGTTTACTTGCAGGTAATGAGTTAAAAGTAGAACGTATCAAAAAGGATTAATCTATGAATGTTGTTGTTGTCGGCTCTGGTAGCTGGGGTACTGCTCTTGCTATTAAATCCGTATTAGCTGGAAATACTACAACTTTATATTGTCGACGCCCAGAATTTGCTAAACAATTAGCAGAAGATTTAGAGAATAAAGAGTACTTACCAGGTGTAACATTACCAAAGGAATTACTATATAGCTCAGATTTAGGTACTTGTATCAAAGCGGCTGATATCGTTCTAATGGTTACACCATCTGTACATGTACGTACTAGCTTAGAGTCTCTTAAACCATATGCGCATAAAGAACAATCTTATATACTTTGCTCAAAAGGTGTAGAACGTACTACTGGTAAATTACTAACTACAGTTATGCGAGAGGTTCTAGGCCCTGTAGGTTGCAATCTCGCAGTTTTATCTGGTCCAAATCATGCTGAGGAAATCGGTCGTGATCTGCCTGCTGCCTCTGTATTGAGTACAGAAAACCTTGAAGTGGCTACTATGTTACAGAAAACATTATGTAGTCAAAACTTTAGGATTTATGCAAATACCGATATTACTGGTGTTGAATTAGCTGGGGCTACGAAGAATATTATTGCTCTTGCCGCAGGGATCGTTGACGGCTTGAAGTTAGGTGATAACTGTAAAGCTTTACTCTTAACTCGTGGTTTACATGAGATGACTCGCTTTGGTGTAGCTTTAGGGGCGCAAAAGGAAACCTATGCTGGTCTTGCAGGTATGGGTGATTTGATTGCCACTTGTATGAGTCCTCATGGCCGTAATAGAGCTGCTGGTCAACAATTAGCAGATGGAAAAACAATGGACTATATCATTAATCATACGAATATGGTTGTAGAAGGCTTCTTTGCTACGGACATTGTTTATAAGATGGCTTGTGAACATCATATTGAAATGCCTATAACCAAGGCTTTGTATGAAGTTTTATATGAAGAAAAATCTCCAGCTTTGGCATTAGCTGAATTGATGGGACGAGATATTAAAATTGAAGTATCATAAATAAAAGATACTTTTAATTTGGTTATTTATATACTATAATTAATGAGTATAATCTTGTGAGGGTTGTATGCGAATTATTGGCGGAACTGCAAAGGGACATACTATAAAGGCACCTAAAGGGGTAGATACTAGACCTACACTTGATCGTGTTCGTGAAAGTGTGTTTAATGTATTATCTAATAGAGGTATATTTGGTACTCATGTATTAGATATATTTTCTGGTACAGGTGCAGTAGCTATTGAAGCCTTAAGTCGTGGTGCAGCACATGCAGTAGCGGTAGACTTTAAAACAGGAAAATTGATTTTAGATAATGCTAAACACTGTCATGTGGAAGATCGGTTAGAAATCATTCCGAGGAAACTTTCACAATTAAAAAACTATATAATGGGACAACAGTTCGATTATATTTTTTCTGATCCACCATATGAAAATGGATTTATACAAGACACCATAGATTTGGTTGTGACCTATGATTTATTAAAGCCTAACGGTGTTTTACTATTAGAACACCATAAGGACGAGACATTTACCTTGCCTGAATCATGGGAATGTATAAAAGAACAGAAATTTGGTTATACGATGGTTTCCTATTTTGTAAACACAGCTGAAAGGAGCTAAACCTGTGCGTATAGGTGTATGTCCGGGTAGTTTTGACCCAGTTACAAATGGACATGTTGATATTTTTGAACGTGGCAGTCGATTAGTTGATAAATTAATTATTGCTGTTAGCTCTAATCCGAATAAAAATTCCTTGTTTACCATGGAAGAACGGGTTGAGATGATTCGAAATTCTGTCAAACATATTCCTAATGTTGAAATTGATTGTACAGGTGGTCTACTTAACAAGTATGTTAAATCTAAGAATGCGACTATCATCATTCGAGGATTGCGAGCTTTAAGTGACTTTGAATATGAATTTCAACGTGCTTTGTTTGCAAAATATTTGGATGATGATATTGAAACTGTATTTATTATGACTAATAATAAATACTCTTTCGTCAGCTCCACAGGTATTCGTGAACTTGCAAAATTTGGCGGTAAGCTAGATGGGTTAGTTCCGGATGATGTTAAGGAAAAACTTGAAGAACGCTTTAATACGGTCCATAATAAATAGGGGTGAATTGTATGAAAACAGAAAAATTATTAGAAGATTTAGAGGTTCTTATTGAATCTAGCAGCCGTATTCCTATGACTACAAAACGTATGGTTGAGGAAGACGAAATTATGCGTATTATTGATTCTATTCAAGAGTCCTTACCATTGGAACTTGAAGAGTCTCGTCGTATTGTAGCTGATAAAGATAAAGTATTAGCTGATGCTCAACGTCAAGCTGAAACTTTAATTGATCAAGCAAAAGACTACATTGCTAAATTAACTGCTGAAAGCGAACTTGTAAAACAAGCGCAAGAACAAGCTAATCAAATTATCAATGCAGCTAACCAATCCTCTGAAGAATTGAAATCTAGCTCTATTCAATATGCTGGTGATGTTCTTAAATATGTGGAAAACAACTTAGAGAAAACATTGGAAAGCTTACGTCAAAATCGTGAAAGTTTGAAACAAACTGAACAACGTACAGAAGAAAACCAATAATATAAATAAAAAGAAGCGAAGGATTTCCTTCGCTTCTTTTTTATTCAGTATAATTATCAGGTTTTTTAGGCTCTACAATCATTGTTTGATGAGTATTAAAGATAACAAATCCAAGAGGAGACCCAGGTGGTTTTTTGATATTTTTAATATATGTATAGTCTACAGGTACCTTACTAGTTTCACGAGCCTTACTAAAATATGCTGCATATTGAGCAACCTTAGATAAAATCATATCATCAGGTTCTGCATTAAGTCTTAATATGAGGTGAGAACCTTGAATATCTTGAGTGTGGAACCAAATATCGGTTGGTTTTGCAAATCGATGGGTTAAATATTCGTTTTGTTGATTGTTACGACCAATAAATATTTCACCTTCATCAATGGTTAAATGAATGTAATTCGATTTACCTAGCTTATAAGATAGTGGCTTTTTGGATTTCTTTATAATGCCCGCATCCATACATTCTTTTCGAATTTCTTCTAAGCTTTCACGGGTAGTGGCTAATGAAATACTATATAAAATCGATTTGAGATATTCAAGTTTTGTAGTACTTGCATTCAGTTGATATTCACCGCTGACCATACGATTTTTTAATTTTGTATAGAGCTTATAATACCATTGTCCGTTTTCTACAATCGTAAGATTTGGCTTTAGAGGGATTGTTAATAACTCTCCATCTTCAGAAAGAAGATTTGGTAATTGAATAGAAGGTTCATATTGTACCTGTAAGTGGGCATTAATCATTAAGATATCGCCATATAGTTTATAGGTATCCATTTTATTGGTGTCATCTAATTCATCTTTGATTTTTTGATGACGAACTTCTTCTTTCTTGATAGCCGCTGTTAAGAACTTTTCTAGTTCCTTATCAGCAGTGTGAATTGATTTTGTATTGTGAATCGATTCTTCTAGAGCCTCTGAAATCGTACTATATTCTTTTAGTACTTTATAATTGTGTAACGTAAAGGTAGCGTGTGCTTTTTTATTATTCTCATTGATTAAAGTAAGCAAGCCATGACTGTCTTGGAGTTTTGCTTTTAGCTCATATAATGACTTGGCTAATGTATCTAATTGATCTGGACTTAAATCAGTTATAGATTCATCACCATCTAGATTGGCAGTCCATAATACTTCATCTAATAAGGGTTTGCCAAAGCCGTTAAAGATGGCCCGTATAGATTGCTGTACAGTACCATCACCAAAGGAAGTTAGTAGATTTTTGATTTCTTCATAATCGAAGTCCATCAAACTTACACGATTAGCATTTGGTGGTAATTCATAGTTAAGTTTAGGACTAATAGACCGTTCACGATTCATTAAAGGGGATACGTGAATTAAGGATTCTAAAATGACTCCATCTTGTACAAAAATACAGTTTGAATATTTGCCCATTAATTCTACATAGATAAATGTACTTGTAATAGACCCATCCATTTCAAGCTTATCCGTTTGGATGCACATGATTCGGTCACCATTAATTTGTTCCACCTTTACAATGCGGCTACCTTCAATATGTTTACGAAGAAACATACATAGTGAACTTGGTTCTTTTGGTAAATCCTGGATCGGTTTGCTAAGATACATTGCAGGGGTTGCACCAACTGTAACAATCAAGTTTTGATCTTCGTTAAGGGCTCGAATTTTAAATAGTAATGTAGTTTTATCTATTTGATATAATTTTTGTATTTGACCTGTTTGTAATCGCTCATTTAGTTCTTTAGCGAGAACAGACATGGTAAGTCCGTCTAAATTCATAGTACTCCTTTCAATTTTATTTAGAAGTATAGTTTAGTATAACATAATGTACATATAATTCTTAGTATTTAAACACGGAATGTATAATTCGTGGTACAATAATAAAAACTGCTAAGGAGGATATCACATGAAAAGTATGACCGGTTTTGGTTCTGGCACGGCAACCAAAGATGGCATTACCTGCACGGTAGAAATAAAGTCCGTAAATGCGCGATTTCTTGATTTATTTATACGTAGTCCAAAGCAAATAAACCCTTTTGAAACTATTATTCGCGGATTAGTACAGGATCGAATTACCCGCGGTAAGGTTGAAGTATCGGTTTCTATCCAAGATGCAGGGGAGAGACCAAAAACTTTTACCATAAATAGTGTATTGAGAAAACAGATACAAGAATTACTTGTTCAAGAAGAGTTTTATGATGATCCTAAAAAGGTACCTTTACAAGCCGTTAATTCTGTTTCTAACGAATGGATACAACAACAAGATACACCGATTGCAGAAGATGTTCTTTCAGAAATAGTAAAAGAATCTACAACTCAAGCATTAGATGCTCTAATAGCAATGCGTACGGTAGAAGGTAAACATATTGAACAAGATTTATTATCACGTATCTCTACATTAGAAAATGTCATCAAACATATTGATGAGAATAAGGCGGGAGCCGTAGAAGCATATCGCGAGCATATAAAAGGTAAAATTCAAGAGTACTTAGTTTCTTTGGAAGCGAGTATCAGTGAAGATCGTTTTTTGCAGGAAATAGCTTTACTGGCTGATAAGACTGATATTACGGAAGAGATTGTCCGATTCACCTCACATGTGGTACAATTAAAAAACACACTTGTAGATGAGAATTCCATCGGTCGTAAGGTGGATTTTATTTTGCAAGAAATGAATCGTGAAGTGAATACAATTGGTTCCAAAGCTATGGATTCAAGTATTACAGAGTTTGTGGTTCAACTTAAATGTGAGTTAGAAAAAATTAGAGAACAAGTACAGAATGTAGAGTAATAGGAGGTCCATAAATGAGTATTCAGTTATTGAATATAGGCTTTGGTAATATGGTATCTGCTAACCGTGTTATGGCTATTATTAGTCCCGAATCTGCACCGATAAAACGTATGGTTCAAGATGCGCGTGACAAGGGCCTACTCATTGATGCTACATATGGTCGTAAGACTCGTGCTGTATTAGTTATGGATAGTGGTCAAATTGTATTATCTGCAATTCAACCAGAAACCGTAGCACATCGACTTGTGCAATATGATGTAGACGAAGATACAGTAGAATCATAGGAGTACATATGTCAGACAGAGGATTATTAATCGTTATATCCGGGCCATCTGGCGCAGGTAAAGGTACGATTTGTGCGAATATTCGAAAAGAAATGCCTAATCTAGTTTATTCCGTTTCTATGACAACACGGGCACCACGTGTTGGTGAAGTGGAAGGGGTCAATTATTTCTTTCGCTCAAAAGAAGAGTTTGAATCTCTATTAAGTGAAGATGCTTTTTTAGAATATGCAAAAGTATATGATAATTACTACGGTACACCGAAACAACATGTAATGGATTTATTAGATGAAGGTAAAAGTGTACTGTTAGAAATTGATATTCAAGGTGCTATGCAAGTAAAAGAACGTTTTAGTGATGCTGTATTTATTTATATAGTGCCACCGTCTTTAACTGAGTTATCTGAGCGTTTACATAACCGCGGTACAGATGCGAAAGAAGTTATTGATAAACGGCTGTCATTAGCTTGTTCTGAATTGGCATTAGCTCATCGATATGACTATATAGTTGTAAATGATGATCTCGGAGAGGCATCAGAGAAGGTTGCTTCTATTTTACGGGCAGAATCCTGTAAGATTAGTCGTAATAAAGAGCAAATTCAATTTATTTATAAACAGTATCAAGAGTCTAAGGAGAAGTGATAGTATGATGGTAAAACCTCCATTGAAAAAATTGGAAAATCAAGTAGATAGTAAATATACTTTGGTAACATTGGCAGCTAAACGTGCTCGTGAATTAACAGATGGCGAACCATGCTTAGCTGAATCTACACATGCAACTGACAAGCCTGTATCCTTGGCATTCTATGAAATTGCCGAAGGTGAAGTGACTTATAAACGCACAAAAGAAGGCATTAAATAAGATTAATCAATTCCTTGTATCCTTGATACAAGGAATTTTTAAAAGGAGAAGAACATGCGCGGAAAACATATCATTGTCGCTGTATCTGCAGGTATTGCAGCGTATAAGGCAATTGAAGTAGTAAGCCGACTTCGTAAAAAGGGTGCTGAAGTAAAGGTTGTTATGACTGAAAACGCCACTCATATAGCTTCACCACTTACATTTGGTGAAATTAGTGGACATCCTGTAGCTATCGACATGTTTGAACAAGTACACCAATGGGATGTGGAGCATATTGCACTAGCAACATGGGCAGATGCATATGTGGTTGTACCTGCTACAGCAAATGTGATTGGCAAAATCTATGCCGGTATTGCAGATGATATGCTAACGACAACAATAATGGCTACTACGGCGCCAAAATATCTTTGTCCTGCTATGAATACAGAAATGTATAATAATCCCATTACGCAACGAAATTTAGCAGGATTACAGGCTTTGGGGTACCATATTATGGAACCGGCTGAAGGTTGGCTTGCTTGCGGTGTTACAGGTGTAGGGCGTCTACCAGAGCCTGAAGCCATTGTAGAATGGCTTGAATCGCAGATGTGCAAATCTAATGAACTTGAAGGTACCACAGTACTTGTTACAGCTGGTGGTACGCAAGAAAATATCGATCCTGTTCGTTATATTGGGAATCGTTCTAGCGGCAAAATGGGGTACGCCATTGCTGAACAAGCAGCACACATGGGGGCTAATGTTATTTTAGTTAGTGCTCCTACATCTTTAGCTGTACCTAGTGGAGTAGATTTTGTTCCTGTTGACTCTGCTTTATCTATGCAAAATGCTGTTGAATCTCGATATGGCGAGGTAGATGTGGTTATCATGGCGGCAGCAGTATCTGATTTTAGAGTCCTTCACAAGGCAGAACAAAAAATAAAGAAAATGGAGTCCATGACATTAGAACTTGTTAAAAATCCAGATATCCTACAAGGTTTAGGTGCTAAAAAGAAACATCAAATTCTTGTGGGGTTTGCAGCAGAAACAGAACATGTAATCGAGTATGGTCAAGATAAGGTTACTAGAAAAAATTTAGATATGCTCGTAGCAAACGATGTTAGTAAATCTAATGCAGGCTTTAATGTAGATACAAATGAAGGATACTTCTTATATCCTCATAAAGATCCAAAAGAAATGCCGAATATGAAAAAATCTGAATTGGCCCATAATATTATGAAAGAAGTTGTGGAATTAGTAAAAAATAAATAACACCATACATGAGAGAATCTTATGTTTGTAGTTTGTAATTGATAGAAAGATATGTAATAATGACTTGCTTTATCAATGTAAATACACTATAATATTTCTGTAACTCATCAAGAGTAGTGGAGGGATAGGCCCTGTGAAGCTACAGCAACCATTCCAAGAGGAAAAGGTGCTAATTCCTATGACAAATGTCGTTAGATGGGAGGGTCTCTCATGAGTACATGAGAGGCTTTTTTTCGTATTAGGAGGATAAAATGGCTGAAAAACATATGTTTTTTACTTCTGAATCTGTTACTGAAGGCCATCCAGATAAAATAGCTGACCAAATTTCTGATGCTGTTTTGGATGCGATTATTGAAAAAGATCCAACTGCTCGTGTAGCTTGTGAAACTTTAGTTACTACTGGCTTAGTTCATGTAGTAGGCGAAATTTCTACAAACACATATGTGGATATTCCTCGCATCGTACGTGATACTGTTCGAGATATCGGTTATACACGTGCTAAATTTGGTTTTGACTGCGATACTTGTGGTGTTCTAGTTTCTATTGATGAACAATCTGCTGATATTGCTATGGGCGTTGATGAAGCTCTTGAATCTAAAGATGGTAATGGTGAAGCACTTGATAAAATCGGTGCTGGTGACCAAGGTATGATGTTTGGTTATGCATCTAATGAAACACCTGAACTAATGCCTATGCCTATTTCTTTGGCTCATCGTTTATCCCGTCGTCTTACAGAAGTTCGTAAAGACGGTACTTTGACATACCTTCGTCCAGATGGTAAAACTCAAGTTACTGTTGAATATGTTGATGGTAAACCAAAACGTATTGATACAATCGTTATTTCTACGCAACATAGTCCTGAAGTAACTCAAGAACAAATTAAAGCAGATTTGAAACGCTTTGTTATCGACGCAGCGTTACCTGCTGAATTTGTTGATGAAAATACAAAATACTTCATCAACCCAACTGGCCGTTTCGTAATCGGTGGCCCTCATGGGGATGCTGGTTTGACTGGCCGTAAAATTATCGTAGATACTTATGGTGGTATGGCTCGTCATGGCGGCGGTGCTTTCTCTGGTAAAGATCCATCTAAGGTAGACCGCTCTGCGGCATATGCTGCTCGTTATGTAGCTAAAAACGTTGTTGCAGCAGGTCTTGCTGATAAATGTGAAGTACAAGTTGCTTACGCAATCGGCGTTGCTCATCCTGTATCTATCTTAGTTGATACTTTTGGTACAGGTCATGTTGAGGAAACTAAAATTCAAGAACTCGTTAAGAAACATTTCGACCTTCGTCCAGCAGGTATTATTGAAATGCTTGATTTGTTAAAACCTCATTATCGCAAAACTGCAGCATATGGTCACTTCGGTAGAACTGATGTAGATTTACCTTGGGAACGTACTGACAAAGCAGCAATTTTAAAAGCTGAAGCTGGCTTATAATACAAAAGGTCTTAGTAGAATTTCTACTGAGACCTTTTATAATAAATGAAAGGAAATAGTGTATGCGTGTCGCAAAAGTTATTATTAATAGACCTGCTAAACAACTTCATAAACCATTAAGCTACTTAATGCCTGAAAAGTTTGGGAATGTCTTACCTGGCACACGTGTACTCATTCCATTAGGCAATAGTCGTGAAGAGGGTATTCTAATTGGTTATGAAGAATTATTAGAACCCCCTGAATTTAAATTACGAAATATTGTTCAAGTATTAGACAATGAACCGTGGTTTACTCCTGAAATGATGGATACTGCACGTCGTTTAAATGAATATTATTTATTCTCTTATGGCGATGCATTACGTTTGTTTACAGTTAATAAAACTCTTAAATCCTATGAAGCACCTAAGGAAGAATGGCTTGTTGTTACGCCTGCTTTTTCTATAGAACAATTTAGTGAGCGAAAAAAGAAGCAACGAGAGTTAGCCAAATATTTACTTGAAGTAGGTGGTGCATCAAAAGCTTTATTATTGGCCAAAGGATTTTCCCGTATGGTCATTAAACAAGTGAGTGAAGCTCAGGGGATTACCATTGAATCTAGATTTAAAGCTACAAAGACTACCTTTGATGAACTGTTTACAGAAGAAGTCAATATACCATTAACTGATGCACAACAAGCGGTATATGAGCCTATTCAAGAGGCGATGAATTCACATCAACATAAAACCTTTTTATTGCATGGTGTAACAGGTAGTGGGAAAACGCAACTGTATTTAAAAGCCACAGCCCGCTGTATAAGTCAAGATAAGACAGCTATTATACTGGTTCCAGAAATTATTTTGACAGATCAAATTGTACGACGCTTTGTAGAAACCTTTGGTGATGAAGTTGTAGTATTTCATAGTAAATTGACGGTCCAACAACGCAATAATAACTGGGAGCGTTTACGTCGTAAGGATAGTCATATTATTATTGGTGCCCGATCAGCAGTTTTTGCTCCAGCAGAGGATATTGGTCTTATCGTAGTCGATGAAGAGCATGATACATCTTATAAGCAAGAGGATATGGTTCGTTATCATGCCCGTAACGTTGCCTTATGGCGTGGAGAAGCACATGGTTGTCCTGTCATATTAGGTTCCGCTACACCAGCTGTTACTTCTTATTATAAAGCTAAGCAAGGAGAGTATCAGTTGCTAGAGTTGCCGCACCGTATTTTTGAACAACCCATGCCAAAGGTAACGATTGTTGATATGAAGGAAGAAATTCTTCATGGCAACTATTCTGTTTTTTCTGATGCTATGAGTAGCTTGATTCAAAAAACATTGAATGAACATAATCAAATGATTATTCTTTTGAATAGACGTGGTTACAATACCTTTGTTATGTGTAGAGATTGTGGGGAAACCATTATGTGTCCACATTGTGATGTGGCCATGGTGTATCATCAAGCTGGTGAGGAATTGCGTTGTCACTATTGTGAACATCATGAACCAATTCCTACGGTATGCCCAAAATGTAATAGCAAACGTATTAAGTTCTTTGGTTCAGGCACACAAAAGGTTGAAGAAGAATTACGACGGCACTTTAAATCTGCACGTATTGCTCGACTTGATCAAGATGTGACAAAAAATAAGCAATTAGCAGAAGATATTTTACATGATTTTGGGGCCCATAAATATGATATTTTATTGGGAACTCAAATGGTATCAAAAGGGCATGACTTTAAAGATGTAACAGCTGTTGGTATTTTAACGGCTGATTCCGTTTTAAATATTCCTGTATATACTGCATCTGAACGAACTTTTGATCTGCTTACCCAGACTTCTGGTAGGGCTGGTAGAGGTGATAAAACGGGCAGTGTTGTTATACAAACATATAATCCTTTAAATTATGCTATAATAAAGAGTAAGGCTCATGATTATGTAGGCTTTTACAATG
>CABSJA010000030.1 GCA_902477915.1 uncultured Veillonella sp. | reverse complement strand
AACCTTTGGTCGAGTATTAACGGCTATGATTACATCATTTAATAATGATGGATCCTTAAACATAGAAAATAGTGTAGCTATTGCTAATCATTTGTTAGATAATGGCTCTGATGGCCTCGTTGTATGTGGTACAACTGGGGAAAATCCATCCATGTCTAAAGAGGATAAATTAGCATTATTTACAGCAATTGCTAAAGAATGTGGTCATAAAGGTTCTATTATTGCTAACGTAGGTTCAAATGACACAAAATCTTCTGTAGAATTTGTGAAAGAAGTTTCTAAAATTGATGGAATCGATGGTTTATTGGTTGTAGTACCTTACTATAATAAGCCAAATCAACAAGGCCAATACTTACACTTTAAAGCTATTGCAGAGGCTACTACGCTTCCAATCATGGTATATAATGTACCAAGCCGTGTTGGAACAGGAATATTCCCTACAACATTAGCACAATTACATAATGAATATCCACATGTATGTGCTATTAAAGAGGCAAGTGGTAATCTTATGATTGCATCTGAAATCAAACGCTTAATGCCAGGCGAAGACTTTATGGTATACAGTGGGGATGATGGACTTACATTACCAATGTTATCAGTAGGTGCTTGTGGTGTAGTATCCGTAGTGTCCCATGTGGCTGGCAAAGATATGAATGCTATGATTCAAGCTTATGAATCAGGTCATAATCACGAAGCACTTCGTATTCATCAAAGCTTAGCGGATATCATTAAAGCGATGTTTATCACTACAAACCCAATTCCTGTTAAATATGCAGCTCGTAAAATTGGCTTACCTGCGGGTGTATTTAATTTACCGATGTGTGATCCTAGTGCTGAAGAAGCAGCATATATTGATAAAGCTTTAGCTGAATATGTAAAATAAAATATAGAGATACTAAAAACAGTAGCTATCATATGTAGCTACTGTTTTTTTTGTATCTGTATATAGATTGTTAAAACTTAATAGCGAACTAATATAAAAATAAAACGGCTACAATATGATATGTAGCCGTTTTATATTAAATTCTATCGCGTACAAGACCGATTACAAGGCCTTCAATATGACAATCATCCACAATAATAGGATCAAAATCATCATTTTCAGGTTGTAAACGAATATGTCCATTTTCTTTATAAAAACGTTTTACAGTAGCTTCATCATCAATACGAGCCACTACGACATCACCATTATTAGCGGTATTTTGATGACGTACAATAAGCATATCGCCTTCATACATACCGATATTCATCATAGATTCGCCTTGAACACGAAGTAAGAAACAATCAGAATCTCCAGTCAATTGAACAGGCAATGTAAGGGTAGACTCTAAGTTTTCTACAGCGGTAATAGGCATACCAGCTTGAACAGTACCAATGAGAGGAACTTGTTTAAGGCCGGCACCTAAAAATTCAAAGTTATCAGAACTGGAAGTTTCATTACCATCTACAGAAATAGAAGGTTTTGTATCCTCTAATACAGTAATAGCACGGTTTTTATTAGGATCTCGTTTAATATAACCAAACTTTTCTAGAGCATTCAAATGAGATTGTACAGTAGATGTAGAACTAAGCCCTACATGTGTACAGATTTCACGAACTGTAGGACAACGATATTCATTATGTAATGAGTCTTTAATAAAATCTAATATACGGCGCTGTTTAGTATTAATATCTGTAGCAGGGCGTCTCACGATAAACCTCCAAAGTCAATATAATCTCAATCTAATGTCAATATTTATATGCGTAAAAAATAACACATGTCATACTCTATAATAAAAAAGTAAGGTAATTACTAACTTACATACTTATTATAGGCAATTTTAAAAGTTTTTGCAAACATTTGTTCTAAAACTCTTGACCGAACATTCGTTCGTGTGCTATCATATGCATGTAAACAAACAAATGTTCTCAGATATTATGTTCGATATAAATGTGAGGTATGAGATGAAAAATATATTAATGATGCTAGGAATGTGCTTAACAGTATTATTTGGTTATAATATGACAAACCCTGTAACAGATGCAAATACACATGCAGTACGCGAAGTAAAAGTACAAGCAGGCGATACAATGTGGGATATTGCAGCTCGCACAGCTCATAAAGATATGGATGTTCGTGAAATGGTATATGCCATGAAAGAACTTAACAATATCAGTGATTCTGGTACACTGGTACCTGGTACAGTTTTAAAGGTACCAGCACATAAAACTGATAGTCCAGTTAGAGCTTTGGACTATGTGGCTCAAAACTAAATATATATGGGTGTAACCCACACAAAAAAGCAGCTACTCAATAGAGATAGCTGCTTTTTGTTGTTTCATGTATGTTATTAACCGATTTATAGTTATTATCTGAATCAACTGATTTATAGTTTTTATCTAAATCGTTTTTCAAAGATTGTTGAAATAGGATTGTCTACAAACTTGTTCGCTTCATTAATATAACGACGAACCATATTAACGCTATGGTGGCGTGTTTGTCTCATAATATTACGTTCTTCCACACCATAGGCTGCAGCAGTCGTTGCAAAGCCATGACGCAAGCTATGGGCTCCATACATGGCAGGATCAAGACCGATAAGAGAAATATATTTCTTTACGATTTCGGCAATCATCTTATCGGATATAGCTGTTTTACGTAACGACATATTTTTAGTAAAGCCTCTAAATACAGGTCCTTCTGTTATACCAGAGACACGTAACCATTGCTGTAAGGCACGAACTGCGTCTAACGGAGAACCAGATAGATGCGGAATCGCCACTACAGCACCTTGACCTTCTTGGTCGGCTTTAGATGATGGTACAAAGATTTCAACACCTTGTGGAGAGAATTGAAGATGTTCTACTGTAATAGCCGCAATTTCGCTACGACGAAAAGCACCCATAAATCCGATTAAAAGAATAGCTTTATCACGTAATAGTTGTAATTCCGGTACATCTAGCTTGGTCATACAATCTAAAATATCTTCAATATCCTCTAATAGGACTGGTGTCTTACCTTGTTGGAATGTACCTTTTAAACGTCTAATGCCCCGTAACGCTTGTTTTACGATGGGAGCCATACATGGATTATCCCGATGGCCAGACGCATTATAATTCTCTGATATAGCGCTAATACGACGAGAAATCGTGTTTGCCTTAGCATAATCAGCAAGATCATTAATATAGTTTACTATGGTTTCTGGTGTAGCCGGAAAATAAGATACCTTTTGATAGGTACACCAATCTACGAAATCGTCCCAATCCGATTCATAAGCATCTACAGTATTTTCAGCCTTAGATAGCAATATACTTTGTTTGGCTTTCATAGACAACTTTGTACTATTCATAAGCGCATCGTTATTACGCAAATAGAAATGTTTTTGTTGTTCCTTAGACTCTGACATAATTCACCCTTACCCCTAAAAATATCAATATAATTGTACCATAGAATAGGTACTTATATGCTATAATTAGAGAATATAATGACTAATTTGGGAGAGTTTATAATACAATGAGTAAAAAATATATAATATTAGGGACTATGCTAGTCCTGCTGAGTACGAGCGGCTGCTCATACATCCCAACAGAAAATACATCGTATGGCGTATTTTACAATGATACAGATTTATCTAATACACCAAAGGGTGAATTACAAGCTCGAATACAAGAGCTAAATAGTAAAATACCACAACAGACTATATCCATTGATATGGGGAATAATAAAAAACAACAGGCTACGTATCATGATTTAGGTATTCAAGTAGATACAGAGGCTGTAGTAAAAGCTATTTCTACATATGGGTATGAAGATGATTGGTGGACATTACTTTCACATAGATTTAATGCCTTATATTATGGCCAACATTTTAAACCACAATATAAGCTAGACGAGGTAAAAAGTAAAACCTACCTTACAGAACTTGCCAAATCAATTGATACGCCAGGTCATGATGCATATCTAACTATTGAGAATGGTCAAGTTGTATTCCATCCTGCTAAAGAAGGTAAACGCATTGATATTGATGCAACCTTACAAAACCTTAAGGATCAATTACAATCTGGAGAAAGCATCACATCTTTATCTATGGTATTTACCACCAAAAATACTATTAAGGTTACTGATTCTGATTTAAAACCATTAAATACCGTTCTAGCATCCTTTAGTACAGATTTTGATCCAAATAATGAAAGCAGAACACATAATATTCAACTCGCATCTGATAAAATCAATGGTACATTGATTAAACCTGGTGCAGTATTCTCCTTTAACGATGTTGTAGGCGAGCGTACTGCTGAGGCTGGCTATGATGATGCACCGGTAATGATTGATGGCAAATTAGTTCCAGGTATTGGTGGTGGCATTTGCCAAGTTAGTTCTACCATCTTTAATACAGCCTTATTATCTGGCATGAATATTGTAGAACGTACACCTCACTTTGAACCTGTTGGATATATTCAAGCTGGTCGTGATGCTACAGTAGCATGGGGCTATTTGGACTTTAAGTTTAGAAATCCATACCAGCAATCCATTTATATTCTCAGTGTGATGAATCATGGTACACTAACCATCTATATTATAGGTACTGCTCAAGACAAGCCTAAAAATGTATCTATTTCAGTTGGTGATCGTAGTGAAATACCAAATAAGACAATTACACGCGTAGATCCGTCTTTAAAAGAAAAAGAAGTACAAGAAGGGCATGTAGGGCTAACAATGAATACGTATAGAACCATAACATATGGTAACTGGGTAACCCAAACTGATTCCTTTGAATCTGTATATGACCCAGTAGATACGATCATAACAATGCCACCTGAAGATTCAACTAAAAAATCAGATAAAAAGAAACCATAATTAAAGATTTTATTAAATATAGCCTAAACTATTGACCATGAGGTATAAATAGTTTAGGCTATTATTTGAACGTAATTGAGAAACCAATATATACATATTACAATGTATATGGAAATCCAATACAGAATATTGAGGATATAATCTATTCTCAATCATTCTCAATAATTATCATTTAGTTAAATAGAAGAGGAAACTATGGACACAATCTTACAATTTGATCACTCCTTGATCTTCTATGTACATGACCATCTTGTATATAGTTTTTTAACACCAATTATGGCATTTATTTCAAAAATTACTGGCAGCGGTGCCTTATGGATTGTCATTGCCTTATTATTGATGTTACAGAAAAAATATCGTGTATTAGGCATTGCGATAATAATTGCATTAGGATTTGTATTTATCATCGGTGACCAAGGTTTAAAACCACATGTAGCTCGATTAAGACCATTTGTAGATTTTCCTAATGTAACAGTACCATTAGAGTCTGCATTACCAAAAGCAAATAGTTATTCATTCCCGTCAGGCCATAGTTTTGGTTCATTTGCATCTGCCATGACCATTTACCTAGGCTTGAGTCAAATAGCGCCTCAGAAGCGATATTTAGGAATTATAGCAATACTTGGGTCATTAGTAGTAGCATTTTCTAGAGTATATCTATTTGTACATTATCCAACAGATGTATTAACAGGCTTAGTATTGGGAATCATCGTAGGTTTCATTGCATGGAAGCTTGCAAGAATCGGTTGGAACTGGTGGACTAACCGTCATAATGATGTAGAATACGAACCATACACATTTAAACGCAAATAAGCTTAATAAGCTAAAAAACTACATAACATAAGGGATTGGGCCATATAGGCCCAATTTTCTTTATATAATTACTTCCGATAATATATCGTTATCGGAAGTAATTCAAAAACAAATAAAAAACTAGCCTATATATCTATAAGCTAGTTTATTTACATTTCAACCCAAATAAGCCTTTAAATTACTCAATCAACAGATCCTATCGTTTCATATTATGTAATCTATTCAATTACACAATATTTAACTCAATTTATCTAACCTTATAATTCTAATTTAATTTATGTAACCTAGTTAATCTCACTATATAAAACTTAATATATGTAAATGTTTAAACTATGTTTTTTAAGCTTATTAATCATTAACCTTAGGTGTATATACAAATAAACTCTTAAATAATGTTTAGTATCTAATACAACTATCTTTTTATATAACATCATTTAGCTATATATATTTATATAAGTCTTACATAACCTTAATATATACCAAACTAACTAGATGCTTATGATTCCTTATTTTATGTAGGTTTATGGTAACTATAATTTTATTATTATAGATGTATGTGTAGAATTATTATTATTTAATTTTAAATACATATTGAAATTTTTGATATAAGGTTGTAAAATAAGCATATAAGTTATGTAATTTACTCATATTAACTCTCACGGAGGTATTATATGTGCTGGTGTGACATCGTAAGTAAAGCCAAAATTGGCAGTTTAAAACATTTAGGTAATGGTATGGAAGGTTCCTTAAGATTCTTAGCTGAAATTATTGTAGGTCTAAGTATCCTTCGTGTATTCGTTAACTGGATTTTCGGAGTTTAGACCTTACAATTAAATATAATATATAAAAGACGCTTAGTATGCTAAGCGTCTTTTTTGTATATATTAAGTTTATTAGGGTTATATCTTTACATACTACACTAGATCATATTATTGATATGCTTCGCTGCAATCGATATATTCCATAATCAGTTGGCAAATTTGACCATCTTTATCAAAGGCCCAGTATACAGGATATAAACCATCTCCAAAGCCGGATTGAATCATAGGTACTGTTAATTCAGTTTCAGGAATTGTAAAGTTAATCCAATCCCCTTTAGACCGTTGGAATTGTGGATATGCCAATGCATTTAACTGGAATAAATCACTGTAGTAATCATCATAGATATTTTTGTCAGGATAGTTTGTATGCCATTGATCATAGAACTTTCTATAGGTTTCGATAGTTTCTGCATCAACTACAGTAGCAAGTCCAGAATCTACAGGGAATCCGATATAGCTTTCACCATCATCAAGATCTGTTAAGTCTTCCGTACCTTTCAAAGCCAATTCATAGTTCACAGGCTCATTGCCACTAAAAACAACACGGCTTGCCACATAGCGATACTCATTTGGTTCCATTTCAATAATTTTTGTTTCTAACAAATACGTACCTGGTTCTACCGTTCTAATATACGTATCTGGTTTATTAGGTAATGTTACCAAAGGATCACAGCATGTAATATGACCTGTTGGGAACGTTACAGTCCACATAGGCAATGTATGCAACGGAAAGCCTTTTAGCTCTTTACGGTTGAATAAATCATGATATGGTACGGTAGGTTTTAATTTACCTTCAGAACCTAAACGATTAAACGTTTGAATCCATTCACTTGTCAATTTAGATTGTTCCATATTACTCCTCTGCTTCGTGTTTACAATGTATATACTCGCCCTCTAACACTTCATATGCTGCTGTTTTGCGTATAATTTGTTTAACTAATGTATCTAACTGGGAACCATTTGTATAGTCTGCAGGTGCATAATAGCGTATACGGTGATGACGCATCATCTTATACACCTTATCTTTATCCTTTTTAATAGGATCATACACACCTATAGAATGGCCTCCATTTGCGTTAACAAGGCTCATGCAAGGAATATCTGTATCACTATCCCCAATATAAATCATATTGCGGAATGGAACACGTTGATCCTCAGGCTTAATATAATCGTTAACGCCTGTATCATTAATATCTAGAATTCCCTTTTGAATACGGAACAAAAACTGAGTTTTATTCGTATAGTTAATGGCTTGCGCAGGCCACACAGCTACGCCCTTATCATCAAACATGAATGCACTAGCATAGATTTTAGTGAAAGCTCCCTCTTTCGCCATTTCTGTGCCTTCTATCATCTCCTTCAATCCAGAAGAGATAATGTAATGTTCAATGCGAACACCATGTTCTAATCCATACTCTCTAATACGTTCAAACCAAGTGCGAACACCATCATACAACTCTACTTGATTCCCATATTCCATGAGCTTTTCTTTAGTTACATAAAAGCGACCCACAGCCTCTTGGATCATCTTGTACATATAGGCTAAGTTATTATCCATATCATTTTTCTTAGCCAATTGATTCGATTCTTGCCAGAACTGCTTGATTTGCTCCTCATCATAGCCAACAGATTGAATAAAGCCTTGTGCCTGCATATCATCCGGTGTTAAGGTCTTATCAAAATCGTAGCACATGGCAAGGACTGGCATAGAGTCTTCACGAGATCCCAAGGATGAATCTTTAGAATCACTTTTGTATGTTATCATACGACACCTCCTTTAATATAGTATAAACATAACAATCGTCGTTCTACCCTCTTATATTCCTGAGGTGTCTCTTTGACAACCCCCTTTGTTATCTATTTTACACGACACGTCAACGAAATAATCGTTATATAGCATCGTAATTCCATCTAAAATAGAGTTTCTTGCCTGTAATTTGTATCAATAATCCAGCTTTTTTCCATGCTTTCTTTAATAATTGCTGTTTTTGAAAGCTGGCCAATAAGTAAACTAGAATTTGGATCATGTAACAAACGATTATGCCGGACCGCCGCCTGATTTGTATTAGCATAACAATAGCGACAGAAATGACTACAACTATCATAGGCACCTATATCACCATGTAAATAACAATTACATTCCGGTCTCGCTGGTGCCCGTTTAGGTGCTTTTAACGCAACATTCCAAGCCCGTTCATAACAATCTAAGGTTAAACAACCTTCCGTATTAGCCCCTAATTCTTTAAATGCGTCCCCTTCTCCACAGGTTTTAAGGTCCATATTGCAAGAATGAGCAATAGAAATAAGCTCCTTAATAATGTTATGTTGTACATCAACACTTGGTCTAAAACCTTCAGGAAAGTTCTGAGCCACCTTATCAAATATATCTAAGAAACTTACAACTACCGTATCCGTATATCCTTCTAGCGCCTTAGCCATTTTATAAAAGCTTTCAAAATGAAAAACTATTGTATAGTTGGAGGTTAAAATAATAGGATCATAACGCCACACCATGGATTGAGGATTAAGTCTCGTAGATATTTGTTTAAATCCGTCTATTACAGAATCTGCTTTTGGTACATAGGGCTCGATATCTGGACCATAAGGGGTTATAGTCATATGCCAAAACTGTCTATAATCATTTATTTCATGTAAGAGCGGAATAAATGGCAAAGGATTCTTTGTACAAAACGCAATACCATCTACTACTTCATGATTAATAGGATACCGTGTTATCTGCATTGGGTTATAGGGATTTCGTACATCTACAAATCCTTGATGAACACGATTAATCAACCATTGCCCATAAAAGGCAGGAATATCCGTACGTTGTCCCGTCTGTAAAATCATTGTCCTGCCCTTTCATAAAACAAAAAGATAGATGTATTATATCATATTCAATATTAATTATTTATGTAGTAAGTGTGATATTTATAGTATGGTACATTCTCATTTTATGGTACTATTAAGTGTATTAAAAATGAGGAGAACAAAAAGATGAACGATATATTTGAAAAGAATCATCCTATGAAGGATGACAAAGAGTTTATTACCGCTTATTGGAGCGATCGAGCACGTGATTTTGGGTCATTGCGAGCTAAAGAATTAGAAAGCCCTAAACTTAAACTTTGGCGAGATGAATTAATGAGTCATATTTTTGATTCTGACCGTTCTTTGCGAATTTTAGATATTGGTTGTGGCGCAGGTTTTTTCAGTATTATTCTCTCTGAATTGGGCCATACAGTACATGGTATCGATATTACACCTAATATGATTGATGAGGCTAATCAACTTGCTGAGTCTTTACAATCTGATGCTACCTTCTCCGTTATGGATGCAGAAAACCTAAGCTTTGATACTAATACCTTTGATATCGTTGTGGCTCGCAATGTGACATGGAATTTACCGCATCCGGATAAAGCCTATGCTGAATGGTTACGTGTCATCCGACCTGGTGGTTTAATTCTTAATTATGATGCGGAACATGCACGCAACCATCATGATTTACCACAATCTGTACATCATGCGCATGAATATGTTAGCAATGAATTAAAGGAACGTTGCCACACAATATACCATATGCTAGAAATTTCATCCTATACACGTCCACAATGGGATAAGGAGCTACTCACTAAAATGGGTGCCAGCTCTGTATCGATTGACCCTACTGTAGGGCCTCGTATTTACAGCGAAGAAGATGAATTCTACATCCCTGTACCTATGTTTTTAGTGAAAGCAATTAAATAAATATTGAATAATAGCTAATAGGTCAGTAAAACTACTATTCCATAATACAAAACCCACTCCATGAAGTATCATGAGTGGGTTTTCTTTATATGCTAATCAAATTACTAACATATATACGTTAATAGCAATAAATATAGTTGTTACTACATATTAGTTTTTAAAATATTCTTGAGCTTTTGTAATTTCTGCGCGAAGTTTTTCTTCATCAATAGTAAGCAATTCTTTATCTTTCATAAGAACTTTGCCGCCTACAATTGTAGTATTAGCATCAGAGCTATTAGCCGAGTATACAAGTGCTGCTAAATCGTTATAACGAGGCATCCAGTGCATACCAGATACATCATACAATACGATATCTGCGCGATACCCTTCAGCTAGTACACCTAGATCTTTATATCCTAAGGCTTTTGCACCTTCTACAGTGCCCATATTCCATGCAGCTTGTGCAGGAATCGCTTTAGGGTCATAGAGACGCGCTTTATGCAATGTAGCAGCAAGGCGTACTTCTTCAAGCATGTCCGCATTATTATTAGAAGCAGAACCGTCTGTACCAAGACCAACTGTAATACCTTTAGCAATCATTTCAGGCACTGGTGCAATACCACTTGCTAATTTTAAATTGGATTGTGGATTGTGTGCAACAGCTACATTATTCTCTGCCATAATAGCCATATCTTCTTCTGTCACATGAACACAATGTGCAGCTAATGTAGTATTCCAGAATAAGCCTAAGTCATGCATATGAGCTATTGGTGTCTTGCCAGTAGCTTTAATAACATTCTCTACTTCCCCTTTTGTTTCAGACAAGTGCATGTGAATGCCACAATTTAATTCATGGGATAAAGCAATAACTTTTTCCATATATTCGTCTGGGCAAGTGTATGGCGCATGTGGGCCCAATAATACCTTGATACGGTCATTATCAAAGCCGTTCCAAGTGCGGAATAAATCAGCATTTTCAACTAATGCTTGATCGGCTGTTGGAGATACACCTGCTAAACCACGAGATAGTACAGCGCGAATACCTGTTTCTTTTACTACCTCAGCTGTAGTATTCATAAAGAAATACATATCGCTAAATGTTGTAGTACCAGAGCGTAACATTTCAGCCACACCTAGTTGTGTACCATAACGTACATACTCGTCGTTAAGCTTGGCTTCAGTTGGCCAAATTGCAGTTTCTAGCCAATCCATAAGCTCAAGATCATCTGCATAGTTTCTAAATAAGCCCATTGCAATGTGCGTATGAGTATTGACTAAACCTGGTGCAGCTAATTGGCCTTTACCATCTAGTACTTCCTTTGCAGAATCTTTTGCTTTTTCAATATCACTATCCTTTAAAATAGCGGCAATATAACCATTTTCAATTTCAATGGCATGATTTTTAAGAACGCCCTCATTAGTTAGGACGTCTACATTGGTAATCAATAAATCAGACATAGGTTTCCTCATAGGTATAACCGAGCTAAAGTAGCTCGGTTATATTAGTAAAATTAGAAAACTAATACATCTAGCACATTGTTGTATAATATAAAGCCATTAGCTTTCTATTAAATGTAGATGTAATTCGATTCGAAATTAATTTACTTTTGTAAGATAATCGATTTGATCTTGCGTTAAAGAATCTAAATCGTAACCCATGGAATTCAATTTTAATTTAGCAATTTCCGCGTCTAATTCATGAGGTAATACATACACCTTTGGTTCCATATCTTTGCCATTATGCAAGATATGTTCTGCTGCAAGAGCTTGCATAGCAAAGGATAAATCCATGATTTCTGCAGGATGACCATCGCCTGCAGCAAGGTTTACAAGGCGACCTTCAGCCAATACATAGAGTTTGCGGCCATCTGCCATAGTATAGCCTTCAATATTTTGACGAACACGTTCATGACTTACTGCAAGGTCTGTAAGATCAGCTACGTTAACTTCACAATCAAAGTGACCAGCATTACATAAGATAGCTTTATCTTTCATTACTTCGTAATGTTCTTTCACAATAACGTCTTTACAACCTGTTACAGTACAGAAGATATCCCCTACTTTAGCAGCTTCAATCATAGGTAATACTTTGAATCCATCGAATACTGCTTCAATCGCTTTAATTGGGTCTACTTCTGTTACATATACATGAGCACCAAGGCCTTTTGCACGCATAGCAACGCCTTTACCACACCAACCATAACCAGCAACAACTACGTTTTTACCTGTTACAGTTAAGTTTGTAGTACGCATGATACCATCCCAAACAGATTGACCTGTACCATAACGATTATCAAAGAGATATTTACAGTAAGAATCGTTTACTGCAATCATAGGGAATGTCAATTGTTTTGCATTTTCTAATGCATAGAGACGATGTACACCTGTAGTAGTTTCTTCACTACCACCTAATAGGCGTTCTTTTGCATCTTGGCGAGTTGTGTGCAACAAGTTTACCAAGTCGCCACCATCATCGATGATAATGTGTGGTTTATGATCAAGTGCTTTATTGAGGAAATTGAAGTATTCCTCTTCCGTACAATCATACCAAGCATATACAGTAAGGCCCATATCAACAAGACCTGCAGCTACATCATCTTGTGTAGATAATGGGTTAGAACCAGTTACGATAACATCAGCACCACCGCGTTTTAAAACAGTAGCTAAGTATGCTGTTTTTGCTTCTAAGTGAACACTTACAACAATAGTTTGACCTTTGAAAGTTTGTTCTGCTTCAAAGCGATCGCCTAATGTATTTAATGTAGGCATAAAGTTAGAAACCCAATCAATTTTCTTGCGGCCTTCTGCTGCTAAATTAATATCTTTAATTAAAGATTGCATAATATCTCCTTTTACTCATACAAGTAGATTAGATAAAAAATACATATGGTTAATCCACTTGGATTTATAGTTACTACATAATTTAGTTAGTATAGATACTTAATTATATAGATAATGTATGCGAAAAACCAAAAATGAAAATCTACAATATCAAATACTAGATTACTTAGATTCTACAATCTGACGTAGCTTATCAATAGATTCTTCATAGTTCGGTTTTAATACACCCTCTTCAGTAATGATGGCAGTTACCAATTCATGTGGTGTCACATCAAAGGCTGGATTAAGCACATCAATACCATTAGGCGCTGTTTGAACACCATGTAGAGATGTTACTTCATAATTGTCGCGCATCTCAATAGGAATATCAGCACCATTTTCAAGGGTAAAATCAAATGTGCTGTATGGCGCGGCTACATAGAATGGAATGTTATGGAATTTAGCTAGTACAGCCACACCATAGGTACCAATTTTATTGGCTACATCACCTTTTGTAGTGATGCGGTCAGCACCGACGATAACGGCATCAATGAGGCCATGTTGCATCGCATAGGCCGCCATATTATCAGTCTCAAGAGTAACAGGGATACCATCCTCATGAAGCTCAAAAGCAGTAAGTCGAGCACCTTGTAATAATGGTCTTGTTTCATCAGCATACACGCGTTCTAATTGTCCATTTTCATGTAATTTACGGACAACACCTAGTGCTGTTCCTAAACCACCTGTAGCTAGTGCACCAGCATTACAATGAGTTAGAATGCGAATATTTTTTTGACCTTCAAATAGAGTTGCTCCTGCTTCAGCCATACGACGGTTCAATGACACGTCTTCTTCGTGAATTGTAATAGCCTCTTTTCTAATGAGCTCTACTACTTCACTCATAGAGGACATGCTTTTAACATGCTCTTTTACAAGAGAAATAACACGATCTACAGCCCAAGCTAAGTTGATTGCGGTAGGACGAGTTTCCTTTAAGGTCTCACTAAATTCATATAAGCTTGTAAGTTGTTCACTAAAAGGAACCTCCAAACGGCCTGATTCCATAGCCGCTAAAATGAGGCCATAACTGGCAGCAACACCAATAGCAGGTGCACCACGAACGCGAAGCATTTTTATAGCTTCAGCCACTTGTCGCCAATCTGTACAGTGAACATACGTAATTTCAGTAGGCAATTTAGTTTGATCTAATAGTACTAGCGTATCTTTACGCCATTCAATATTAATCATACCTTCTCCTTCGATGAACTATTGTATTTCATTATGAATGGATTATAGTTTAAAGCCACCATATTCTTGCATGCGATTATGTGCGTCATAACGAGCATCTACATCGATTGCATCAATAGCACCTAAAATAAGAGATTTAAGTTGAGATGCCATATCGCCCATCATTTCTACCACTTCACCATGTGTCAACGCAGATTCAGAAATACCTGCTGCATAGTTTGTAATCATAGAAATAGTAGCATATGCCATTTCAGCTTCATTAGCTAAATTTACTTCTGGTACATTTGTCATACCTACTGTATCACCACCGAGCATATGGAACATTTTAATTTCTGCTGGTGTTTCAAATCGAGGGCCTTCTGTACATACATAGGTACCGCCATTGTGAACAGACAAACCTTGTTCAGTACCAACCTTTTGTAGAATGTCACGTAGTTCTGGACAATATGGATTTGTTACGTCTAAATGTGCTACAGGTCGGTCACCACCTTCATAGAATGTGGTAATACGATTTTTAGTAAAATCTAAGAATTGATCAGTCAACACAAAATGACCAGGCTTAAAGTTTTCATTTAAGGAACCTACAGCTGTCGTGGAGATAATAAATGTAACGCCTAATTTTTTAAGGCCCCAAATATTAGCACGATAATTAATTTTGTGTGGAGGAATTGTATGATCTTTGCCGTGACGAGCAACAAAGATTACTGTTTTCCCCTGGTATGTACCTTGTACATAATCTATTTCACCATATGGTGTCATTAAGGATTCTTCATGAATATTTTCAAAGATGGATGGATCATAAACGCCAGTACCACCAATTACGCCAATTGCACTCATTGTGACCTCCTATTATTAATCACTCTATCTTTTATTTTCTCATAGAATAGAAAAACAGGCTATAGGAAAAACCTAGTAGCCTGTATTTTTTCAACATATTATAAAGTTTTATTGAATTGGACCTTTAGGAGCAAACATATCTTGTAACTCTTCACGTGTGAAATGATATTTTTCATTACAATAGTGACAAACAAGCTCTGTTACTTCATCTTCTAGAATAGCCTCTTTATCTTCTTCTCTTAATGTCATGAGTACGGCACCAAAGCGATCGCGTCCACAACGACATTTGAAATGTATCGGTTCATTATATACTTCATTCACAGTTAAGCCATCAAGAATACGTTCCATAAGACCTTTACCATCTGGATTTGCTTTTAAATATTCTGTAATTGGGCCTAATTCATTAATATTCTTTTCGACTTGGGCTAATGCTTCATCTGTAGCATCTGGTAAAGCTTGTACGATAAAACCGCCTGCCACAACCGTGTGATAATCTGGATCTACCAATACACCTAAGCTAATAGTAGAAGGCACTTGCTCAGAAGCATATAAATAGTAAGCCAAATCTTCTGCTACTTCACCACTTTGAATTGGACTTGTAGAGGTATAATCTTGTGCTAGTTGAGTAAAGCGAGTTACTTGGACTTCCCCATTATGTCCAACAGCAGCACCTACATCAAGCTTACCAGCTCGTTTTAAAGGTACATCTACATGTGGCTCATCCACATAGCCACGAACTGTATTATCTGCAAAAGCATCTACGTGAACAACTCCTAACGGACCATCACCTTTGATACGAAGACTTACATTTTCATGGTTTTTAAAGTCCCCTGCCAACAAAATAGCACCCGTCATAGCACGACCTAAAGCAGCTGTTGCTACAGGCCACAAATCGTGACGTACGCGAGCTGTTTCAACAGTATCCGTTGTTACCGCTAAAGACATACGAACCCCTTCTCGGGTCGTAAAACGTTTTATATAATCCATTCTATCATTCCTTATTTCTAATTAATAAATCGTACACACTCAATAGTGCTTATATAGTATATCATGTCATAGAATTACTTTTCAATAACAGGGAATATATGTTCGTCTACACTAATTCCAAGTTAAAAGAACATATTTTCGATAATATAAAAACACCCAGCATCATGAGACACTGAGTGTTTACTATGTAATTATTAGAATTGATCGATAAGGTTAACCATTTCAATAGCGCCCATAGCACAGTCGTAACCTTTATTGCCAGCTTTAGTACCAGCACGTTCGATAGCTTGTTCAATGTTTTCAGTAGTTACTACACCGAACATAACAGGAATACCAGTTTCCAAGGAAACATGAGCAATACCTTTTGCTACTTCATTACATACATAGTCATAATGAGTTGTAGCACCACGGATAACGGCACCTACACAGATTACTGCATCGAAGCGACCAGATGAAGCAGCTTTTTTAGCAATTAATGGAATTTCATAAGCACCTGGTACCCAGATAACAGTGATATCCTCTTCTTTTACATCGTGACGCAATAAGCAATCTTCAGCACCGCCGATTAATTTAGATGTAATGAACTCGTTAAAACGAGAACCGATTATAGCAAATTTTTTACCAGTACCTAATAAGTTACCTTCTTGAACCTTCATTATGTTGACCTCCTATATTCCTATAAAGGAAATTCTTATGTGTCGAGCAAGTTGTTAAATAGAACTAAATGATTAGTCTTCTAACATATGACCCATTTTTTCTTCTTTTGTCTTTAAGTACCCTGCATTAAATTTATTGGCTGCAATAATGAGCGGTACACGGTTAGTTACATCAATCCCCCAATGCTCTAAACCATGACGTTTTTCTGGATTGTTTGTCAACAATCGAATACTCTTAATACCTAAGAAACGAATAATTTGAGCTGCTAAGGAATATTCGCGCATATCTGCAGGGAAACCTAATTGTTCATTAGCCTCTACAGTATCTAAACCTTGCTCTTGTAAAGCATAGGCTTTAATTTTATTTGTTAAACCAATGCCACGGCCTTCTTGGCGCATATATACTACAACACCTTTGCCTTCTTTTTCGATGGCACGTAACGCATGATCTAATTGCTCACCACAATCACAACGTTTAGAACCGAATACATCGCCTGTTAAACATTCAGAGTGAATACGTACAAGAACATCGTCACAGTTTTGTACATTACCTTTAACGATAGCTAAATGTTCTTTATGATCTAAATCATTTTTAAATACAAAAATATTAAAGTCACCAAATTTAGTAGGTAGTTTAGAACAAGCACCGAGTTCTACCATATCTTCATGTTGTTTACGATACTCAATAAGTTCTGCTACAGATGCAATTTTAAGATTATGTTCTTTAGCAAATTGTAATAAATCTGGCAAACGAGCCATATCGCCATCGTCTTTTGTGATTTCACAAATAACAGCAGCCTCTTGTAAGCCTGCTAAGCGACAAAGGTCGATAGATGCTTCTGTATGGCCTTGGCGAACTAATACGCCACCCTCTTTATATACTAGAGGGAATACGTGACCAGGACGACGGAAGTCTTCTGGTTTAGCATTAGGATCTAATAATTTTTGAATTGTATAAGCACGTTCTGCTGGAGATACGCCTGTTGTAGTATCTACGTGGTCAACAGTAACGGTAAAAGCAGTTTCATGATTGTCTGTATTTTTAGCAACCATTGCTGGAATACCAAGCTTTTCTAATGCTTCACGACGCATTGGTGTACATACAATACCGCGCGCGTATTTAACCATAAAGTTAATATTTTCTTGTGTAGCAAACTCTGCAGCAATGATAAGATCGCCTTCATTTTCACGGCTTTCATCATCAACAATAATAACAGGTTTACCAGCTTTAAGGTCTTGTAAGACCTCTTCAATAGAATGTAATTGTTCGCTCATAGGAACGCTCCTTACTTTTATATAAATCCATTCTCTACTAAGAGGGATTGCATAGATTTCTTAGGTTTCTCTTCGGTAGGTTCACTACCAAGATTCATAAAATGACGAATATATCGACCAGCAATGTCCGTTTCTAAATTGACCTCCGTACCAATGTGAGCAGAACCTAAAATAGTTTCACTCAAGGTGTGAGGAATAATAGATACGGAAAAACTGCTGTCCGTTCGTTGCATAATGGTGAGGCTAATACCATCAATCGTAATAGAACCCTTATAAATAACGTAATCCATAACGGATTTTGGGGCCTCTATGGTAAAGATAATGGCATTATCCGTTTGTTCACGATTAATGATGCGGCCTGTCCCATCTACGTGCCCAGCTACAATGTGACCACCGAATCTACCATTAGCGAGCATAGCCCGTTCTAAATTGACAGGTTGATGAACTTTCAAATTTGTGAAAGTAGTCATCTTAATCGATTCAGGCATTACATCAGCTGTAAATACACCATTACCAATTGTGGTCGCCGTCAAGCACACACCGTTAACAGCAACGGAGTCACCGATTTTTAAATCGCTAAAAATCTTATCCCCCCGTATTGTAATGGCTAAGGATTTAGGGCCTTTTTTAATGCTTTCTACACGGCCGATTTCTTCAACGATCCCCGTGAACATAAGCACCCCTCCTTCCTTGACGATATGCTTCAATACGAATGTTATTATCTAATACAGTTGTTTTTGTGAAAGTTAACTGCGGAGAAGATTCTAAGCTTTCAAAGCCACGTCCACCTACAGCAGGTGTAGCCTCTCTTCCTCCGATAATAGTATTACCAATATAGGTAACTACCTTATCAAAGTTAATGGTCTCTACAAAAGAGCTGATAATAGCAGAACCACCTTCAACTAACACTGAAGTATAACCAAAATCTCCCAACTTTGTAAGAATATCATCAATAGATAATTTCTTAATATCTATAACGATATCTGTACTTTTACTTTTACGAGTAGATACTGATTCAACAACAGTAACAAGAGCCCCTACTTGTTCTAGCGCATGTATCCGTTCTTTAGGACAACCTTTAGATACAAATATATGAACCTTGCGAGTATCTACTTCAAATACACGACTTGTGGTAGGCGTTCTACCAAGACTGTCTAATATGATGACATCTGGTTGATGAACATGAATCGTTTCATCAAGTATGCTTGTATCTAATAAAGTCTCTGATAATTCAGTATCAGTTAAACGACAGTTTAATTGAGGATTATCTGCCAAAATTGTACCGATGCCAACGAGCATGGCATCATGAGTAGCACGTAGTATATGTCCATCTCGTCGGGAGGACTCATTCGTAATCCATTGGGATTGACCAGTAAAAGTGGCAATCTTACCATCAAGGGACATAGCACTTTTAATAGTTACAAAAGGTTTACCTGTCTGTATATATGTAAAGAAATGCTCATTTAGTTCAGCACATTCCTCACTACATACGGGGCAAACAACCTCTATGCCTGCTTCACGGAGTAAATCCATACCCTTTCCCGATACTAGTGGATTAGGATCTGTACTACCTACAACGACCTTAGCTATGCCAGCCTCGATAATACGCAGCGCACAAGGTGGAGTTTTACCATAATGAGAGCATGGCTCTAAGGTTACATATAAAGTAGCACCTTTAGCATTATTACCAGCTTGGTTTAAGGCATGAACCTCAGCATGAGCTGTACCAGCCTTATGATGATAACCTTCACCGATTATTGTATTGTCTTTAACCACTACGGCACCAACCAAAGGATTTGGCGAAGTGTGCCCTGTAGCTAATTTTGCCAGTGCAATGGCGCGTTTCATATATGCTACGTCATCCACCATATCACCTCAATAAAAAAAGGACTATATACATAGTCCTTGGGTAATCATAATTGCGCACAACAAATGTGCCTCGTCTTTTCTCATCCAGACTGTACTGTCGGTATCGGAATTGCACCGATTCATACCCATAAGGTTCGCGGACTATACCGCCGGTAAGGAATTTCACCTGTCCCCAAAGACTCATCTATTTTCTTTATGGATTAATAGTAACACTTTTATTAACGTTATGCAACAATAAGAGTTTTGTATTGAGAAATATTATTATAAAGTAAAGAGGGAATAAAATATCTATTATTATAGTTCAATATATAATAGATTAAAAAATTATTAATCATAACAATATAAACATATATAAATTATGTATACATAAAATAGTAATATTTATCACATAATTACACTACAAAGAGGTCTAATATAATAATATATGGTTTTATAACAATATTTAATTGATATTATTTATTAAATATAGGTGATAATATGGCAAAAAAAAGAATTTCTGATGTACTTATAGATGTCTTAGCCAATGCGGGCATCGAACGCATTTATGGTATCACTGGCGATAGTTTAAACTCTGTAAATGATAGTCTACGCCGCAATGGTAAGATTACTTTTGAACATGTTCGACATGAAGAAACAGCAGCCTTTGCTGCAGGTGCAGAAGCAGCTTTAACTCATAAATTGACTGTATGTGCTGGTAGTTCTGGCCCTGGTAATTTACACTTGATCAACGGTTTATTCGATTGTCATCGCAATCGTGTTCCAGTATTGGCTATTGCGTCTCATATTCCGCAATCTGAAGTAGGGTTAAATTATTTCCAAGAAACACATCCAGAAAACTTATTCAAAGAATGTTCTTGTTTCTGTGAACTTGTTTCTAATCCAAAACAAATGCCTGAAATCCTTTTCCGTGCTATGAATGCAGCAGTTGGTAATCAAGATGTTGCTGTTATCGTCCTTCCTGGGGACGTGGCAGTTATGGAAATGGAAATCGACGAGTTACCGGTTTGGAATCAACCTCGTTTACCTCATATCGTTCCACAACGCGATGATATTGAAGAAATGGCTGCCCATTTAGAAACAGGTAAACGAATTACCCTCTTCTGTGGTGCAGGTTGTGAAGGTGCACATGATGAGGTCGTAGAATTAGCAAAACGCCTACAAGCTCCTGTAGTACATGCCTTCAGAGGCAAAGAATGGGTTGAATGGGATAATCCATATGATGTAGGTATGACAGGCCTATTAGGCTATACATCTGGTTATCGTGCTATAGAACAATGCGACACACTCGTTATGCTTGGTACAGACTTCCCTTACCGTCCATTCTATCCGGAAAATGCAAAAGTAATCCAAGTTGATAGAGATCCTAGTGCATTAGGTCGTCGTGTTCCTCTTACACAAGGTATTATTGGTACTGTAAAAGATACATTGAAAGAATTATTACCTCTAGTCAGCCAACGTGGTGATACTGAGTTTATCGATACTGTACGTAAAGCGTATACTAAATTTAGAGGCGATCTAGATAGCTATGCTGTATCTGAACCAGATGGTGTTGCAATTCATCCACAATATTTTGTTAATCGTTTAAATAAGCTAGCAAGTGAAGATGCTATCTTTACCTTTGACGTAGGTACTCCAGTAATTTGGACAGCTCGTCACTTAAAAACAAATGGTAAACGCCGCATCTTAGGTTCCTATAACCATGGATCCATGGCTAATGCTATGATGCATGCTATTGGAGCTCAAAATGCATGTCCAAACCGCCAAGTCATTTCCCTCTCCGGTGATGGTGGTTTCACAATGATGATGGGCGAAATGTTAACATTAAAACAACTTAACTTGCCAGTTAAAATCTTTGTATTCAACAACGAGGAACTTAGCTTTATCGCTATGGAAATGAAAGCTTCTGGCTACCTAGACTATGCTACAGACTTTGTAAATCCAGACTTCGGTAAACTTGCAGAAGCGGCTGGAATTAAAGGTGTAAGTATTCAAAATTCTAGTGAAGTAGACGAAAAAATTATGGAGGCTCTTAACCATAATGGTCCTGTTATCGTCAATGTTCACGTAGATAAACAAGAACTTGCTATGCCTCCAAAAATTGCTTACCAACAAGCAAAAGGCTTCAGTAAATACTTGATTAATGCAATCCTTGATGGCCGTGGTACAGAACTTAAAGAAATGGCCAAAACAAACTGGATGAAATATAAATCCCTATACTAAATCTGCCAAATTTACAAAATCTGCCAAACTAAATAAACTGCAAAACTTTCAAAAAAAGAGGTGTCATCAAATGATGACACCTTTTTTTCTTAAATTAATCATATATTGTAATAAAACCTTCAGTCCATCCCCTTAAATTAAGAGTGATAGGAGCTATTCCTAGACACTCTATGCCATGTACTTTAAATATATCCCAGGTTTTATACCACTCTATTGCTTTCTCTGCATATTTTAAAGTACTAAATAAACCTATGTATCCTGAACATGTATAATAATCATCTATATCATAATCAT